>JBGSYY010000186.1:0-2132 GCA_041750675.1 Isosphaeraceae bacterium
GACATCCGCGACGGCAGCTCCTTCATCAGATCCTTCACCTCGAAATCGACCGGCGTGAACGTCATCTCCTTGGCCTGGTAGTCGATTGTCATCTTGTATCGCGCCCAAAACGTATACCCAATAATCCCCGACAACGGCCGGCTGAACAGGCTGCCCAAGGCTCGCAACGCCGGGTGGTCCATCACAATCACCGGCACATCGCTCGCGTTCAGGTCGCCCATCTCCAGAGTCTTGATCTTGCCCTCGCCCCGCGTGCCCATCAAAAACGACTTCGGCGCTTTCTTGTCGATCGCCCCGCTCGACTCCGCCGCCTGGTTGTTCAGCAAGGTCACCGGCGCGCCCAGATCGAAAATGAACCGATACGGCCCTTTGCCGTTCAGCCGCGCCTCCACCACCATGTGGTTCGAGGGCAGCATCTTGAACGGCACAACGATCGTGCCCGATTCCGTCTCGCCCCGCTCGCCAGCCGACGACGGCCCGGGCAAGGCCGGCAGCACGCTGCCCGCCACCACCGACGCGATCGCGACACCCATCAACAAATTGTGCGATAGCCGCATGCCCATCATGGTGTGTGTCTCTTTTTCGATTTCAGAAGCCGTCGACGGCTTTCATCAGGTTCGTCACACGTTCGCCGCCACGCTTCACCGAGATCTCAACCACGTCGCCGGGCCTCACCTTCTCCATCGCCTCATGCGCCTTCGCGACCGTCGACACCTTCGCCCCACCGATCGTCGCGATCACGTCGCCCGACTTCATCCCCACCTCCGCCGCCGGCGTTCCCGCCAGCACGGCCGACACACGCACCTCGCCCCCCTCCTCGACCAGCTCGATCCCCAGCACTCCCTGGCCCACCCGCACATCTTCCGGCTGCTTGCCGATAAACACGCTCATCAACTTCATCGCCGGCCCCAGCATGTTCATCGCCTGCACGTCGGCAGGCGCTTGCCGCTCGGCGGCGTTCTCGGGAACATACGGCTCCTTCGGCTCGTAATCGAGCCGGACCCAGGTCAGCCGGTCGTCGGTCGGGTCGAACGCCATGCGAAACCGCGCCAGAATCGTGAAACCCAGAATCCCATCGATCCGCGCCCCGGGCAGCCCCAGGGCGTTCATCCCCTCAAGCTGAAACGGGTCCTCGATCCGTGCCCTGATCCCTCGCAGATCAATACCACCCTCAATCTGAAACCGGTCGACACCTGTCCAGAACTGCTTCTCATCCGCCGCCAAACCCGCCGATTTCGCCGCCTCGGTTCCTATGAATAGCGCCGGAGCGCCCGTGTCGACCAGGAAGTTGAACGGCCCCTTGCCGTTGATCCGGCACCGCACCAGGTAGTGGTTCGTCTGGGTTCGCCGATAGGGCACCCGGAACGATTCGCCGATCTGCGGGTCGCGCCCCACCTCGGCAACCGGTGCCTGCGCCAGCACAATCGACGGGGCTAGCGCCCCCAGGGCCGCCATCATCAGCCCCAGAATTCCCGATGTTCGGTTGCGACGATTCATGATGATGCGACCCATCCCGTCTCCGGCACTCGCTCAGAAGCAAACCGGCACGCGCGCATCCCGGCTCTTCACAGTAGCATCATAGTGTACGCCCCCCGACCCGTTTCGGAAACCGCCCCCGCCGACGATCGCTCGACCCCAGACCGGTTGTAACGTGCCGCCAGGCCCGTGAGCCGCACCCTCCGACTTGTTACCCTGGAGTCTTCATACCGAGATGCCCATCCCGGACACCTTGAGGCCCCGGCGCCTCGTCGGCACCTGGCCCGTCCGGCTCGCTTCGCCCACTTCCGATATCGCTCCCATGTCCACACCCAATCCCAAGCCCGACCCCACAACCACCCCCGCGAACCCGACCAACGACCGCGCCGCCTGGTTCCGTGGAGCCGACGCCCAGTGCTCCATCATCCCCGACGCCGCCGAGCACGCCTTCCGCCTGATCCTGCTCGGCCCTCCCGGCGTCGGTAAGGGCACCCAGGCCGAGATCCTCTGCCAGACCCTCGGCACCTGCCACCTCTCCACCGGCGACGTCTTCCGCGCCGCCGGTTGCGCCACCGATGCGCCCAGCCCGGCCCTTAGCTCGGCACTCGACTCCATGCGTCGCGGCGACCTCGTCTCCGACAACATGGTCATCGACC
>JBGSYY010000187.1:0-5020 GCA_041750675.1 Isosphaeraceae bacterium
ACGTCGCCGAGGGCGGCCTGTCAACTAGAGCCGCACGGCGCGTTGATAGCGCAGGTACTGGGAGCCGAAGCGTTTTCTCAGATCCGCCTCCTCGACCGGACGGACCAGGTGGTGCCAGGCGAACGCTCCGGCGAGGGCGTAGGCAAGCACTCCGTAGCTGCCCAGATACCAGCCCACGGCGAGGCCCTGGAGGATGCCGGCCAGCGCCATCGGGTTTCGCACGCAGCGATAGGGGCCGGCGATGACGAGGCGGGGGGCCTTCGACGGCGAGTTTGCCCGGGCTGAACATCCCCTGGATCGAGCCGGGTGACAACGTCCGCAAGTACATTAACTGGAATGGCAATTCGTACACGACCTTGCGACCTTTGCGAGGAGGCGCAAGTGCCGCGACTGCTCAAACAAGGCTCGACGACGCATCGGGCGATTCTACTAACTCTCGAAGGTGGAACCATGCGATTACGCCGTCCGGCTCTGTGATTGTGCCTGCCGGGCCTCCGCAACCCGACACACTCGATGTTGAAATCCTCTCACCTCCACGTAGGAAACCAGTCCGGGTTATGCTCCGCATCGCCAGACCCAGTTGGGATCGACCTCATGGCGTCGCTCAATTCTGATGATCTGAAAGGTGTTTCATAACTGAATTTGGCTCCGGAATCCTTAGCCGTACATGAGTAGTTTCACCAGTTATGAAACATCCCCTAGCAGCGACGGCCTCAAACCGATCCCGTTCCCACTGACGGCCTGGATGCGGTGAAATCACCGCGTCTTGTCCCCGCCGTAGGAGCTTCGTTCATGCGATTTCGATTCCGTCTTCGAACTCTATTAGTCGCGGTGGTTCTGCTCAGCCCTCTGCTGGCCTTCGCGGCCCGCTCATGGCACTCGGAATTCCAGAATTACCATGCCGCTTTGGCACGTCGCTATGAAAAAGAGGCTTCGGAGCTACGTAGGGAGGCGGGCAACCTTAGAGACGGAGGAGGTCGCGTGGATGTCAAGAAACTCGAAGAGTTTCAAGAGCATTCGGAGGAACTCTTTCGCAAGGCCCACTGGCATGAGTTCCTGTCCGGCCGGCCGCTCCCGAGAATCAGCACCTGAGGTTGGACGCTCACACCTGATGGCTGGATGGTGGGGCCTGGACCGTCAGCGGGATTGGATCAGGCTGTAGGCAGACCCACCGAGTATTGTTTGCGCTGAGGCTCCACGCTAAGGGAACATCATGATCTGGGTTGAAATGGCGAATGACTCCGGCCCCAAGGCCCCGAAGTGGGCACGCTCGGCGGCCTTGTCTGACGAAGGCCGGGTTTTCGCACCGGCGGCCATCGCTGGTGACGAGATGTTGGTATTCCTCTGAGCTTTCTGGGATGGCACTCCGACGTGAGCGCCTTGAATACAGCGAAGCCCGCCGCGAACACGAGGCGTGGGCCGCACCGGCGCGAAAGGCGCGGGGCGAGTGGGCGGCGGAGAATCCGTATGGAAGATCCGGCCTGGCGGCCGTGTGGCGCGAGGCTTGGCCCGGCTGCTTGGGACTGCCTTCGGACAGGCTCGCCTCTCCGGGGTCACGCTTCGCTTCTTGGCGTTCAGGTCGAGAACGTTCTCCCGGCGTTGCAGCACGTCATCCCCGCGTAGGCGGGGATCCCGTGAGTTCGCCACGTTTTTCTCTGGATCCCCGCCTACGCGGGGATCACTCGTTCCAAGGCTGACAGGAACGTAACAGCCTGAAGATCAATAGGCCCCGCCACCCAGGCGTAGAGAAGATCAGGCACGAGTGGGCAAGCCACCCGTGCCACCCTCGTGAAGACGGTCGAGGCTTAGCGCAACGGCACGAATTTGTGAATCCGGCCGTCGAAGGCGAGGATGTAGAGCTCGCCGGTCTGGTCCTCGGCGAAGCTGGCGATGTTGAGCTTGGGCTGGGCCTTCACGTCGATCAGCTCGGCATAGGCGACGAGGGTGTCGCCGTCGTTGATCAGGCCCCAGACGCGGCCGGTTTCGTAGTCGCCGAAGACGTACTTGCCCACCAACTCCGGCAGCGAGGGGCCGCGATAGACGTAGCCGCCGGTGATGCTCAGGCCGTGGTCGGGGCGCTCGGGGGTCGGTGCGTGGGGGTAATCGAAGATCGGGTCGGTCAGATCCTCTCGGCGCACCGGACGCTTCTGCCGCTTGTTGAAGCCGTGCAGACCCTCGCGGGCGCTCCAGCCGTAGTTGCCGCCGTTGGTGATGATGTCGACCTCTTCCCAGAGGTTCTGGCCGACGTCGCCGGCCCACATGGTTCCGTTCTCGCGGTCGAAGCTGAACTTCCAGACGTTGCGCAGGCCGATGGCGTAGACCTCAGGGGCCCAGTTGGAGAATTTCTGCGGGTCGCGGAGGCGGGGGTTGTCCTTGGGGATGCCGTACGGCTTGCCGTCACTCGGGTTGTCGACGTCGATGCGGAGGATCGAGCCCCACCAGTCGGTCGGGTTCTGGCCGGAGACAAGCGGGTCGTCGGCCGCGCCGCTGTCGCCCAGAGTGATGTAGAGGTAGCCATCGGGGCCGAAGGCGATGTGGCCGCCGTTGTGGTTGCCGAACGGGTCAGGTTCTGAGAGCCAGAGCCGTTCTTCGCTGCCGGGTTCGGCCTTGCGGGGATCGTCCTTGCTGACTCGGAAGCGGGAGACGACGGAGCGCCGGCCGGTCTTGCCTTCCTTCGCCGAGTAATAGACGAAGAACTGGCCGTTCTCCTTGTAGCGGGGATGGAAGGCGAGGCCGAGCAGGCCCTCCTCGTTGTCCCTGGAGATTTCCGTGGGGAGGTCGAGGAAAAGCTGCTTGTCGGAGGTCTCGGGTTCGTTCGGGAACGAGAAGATCTTGGCCTGGTGCTGCTCGACGACGAAGAGCAGGTTGGAGTCGTCGCGCGGGTAGTCGAGCGCCACGGGGCGATCGAATTTCAGGTTAGGAAAGGCGACCTCCGTTCGGAGTTTGGGGAGGTCTTGGGCATGGGTCGAGGTACTGAAGAGCCACGTCGTGATCATGACCTGCAACGCGGCTCGAAAGGCGATACGGAATCCAGTCCGGGGCATGCGGGTTTCCTTGTCGAGGACGAGAGTTAAGGGCGGAGTCATTTCAGATGGGGCACTCTTTTAGGAGCTTTTCGACGTAACAATTCTATGTTTATCTATTCGTACGGTGTTCGGCCACTATCGTCCGATTAGGAAGGATTATCGCGAATGTCCTCTCAACTTCCGACATCTCAGCTTTTTGTGGACGGCACCAACCTGGATCATCGCCTCGAAGCCGGAATCGGATCGCAAGATGTGAATTTTAGCCTGTTTTTTCAAGAGATTGCCAGTGTCACCCAGACCAAGCTCACCCATACCCACTATTTCACCGCTCCCTATGTCAAATCGGATGAGCCTCGCAGGCTGGGCATAAGGGCCCGGCAGATCCGATCCCTGAACAGGCTCCGTAACATGAAAGAGGTGTCCGTCCATACGCTAGGCCGTCATCAAAGACGAGAGGAGTACTGTCCGCACTGCCGACGGCCGATGATCGGCTACGACGAAAAAGGTACGGACGTACACGCTGCCGCTCTGTTGTTGCAGGCTGCCTTTCGTCGCACCGCAAATCGCCTGATATTCCTGGCGAACGACAACGACTATGTCCCTGCCTTCGAAATCTGTCGAGAGCTTGGAATGCCCGTAACCCTAATCTATGTTGCACCGAACGAAGTTTCTCACCGTCTCGTCGGGCAACTTCGACGTGCCGCCGGGGAAGCCCACCACATTGACGCCAAATTCATGTCCAATCTATGGTTATGTCATCCCTGATCTCCTGTTAGCAGTGTGGTTTCCCACCGTATGCACAAATTTGAACTCTTGACAGGTCCAAACGTACGATATATAGATTAAATGAATCACGCCCCGCCTTGATCCTGATCGAGGACATAGCGGGGTTCGCCTACAGGCCCGCGTTAGACCAACTTGGCTTCCGTGGGTATACCCGCCCCGCTTTGATCCTCTCGAGGACATCGCGGGGTTTTTCTTTTTCAGGCTCCAGCCTCGAATCGGGTGATCTCCGAGGCGGCCCGGGAGAGACACCCTGATGAAACTCAGCCTTCTCCTTCTCGTTTTTTCACTGCTTGCGACATGGGAGGATCGAAGTCTTGATCGTCCGCGCCTGATCGTCTTAACCGACATCAGCAGCCTAACCGCCGGCGAGGCGGAGCCCGATGATGGGCAGTCGCTTATCCGCTTGATGCTCTATGCCAACGATTTCGAGATCGAGGGGTTGATTGCGTCGTCCAACCTCGATCACGGGCAGCGCGTGCGGCCGGAGTTGATCGAGCGGGTGGTTGGTGCCTATGCCGCCGTCCAGCCGAGCCTGGCACGGCATGACTTCGATTATCCCGATGCGGAACGGCTGCGGCGCGTCATTCGCGCGGGGCAGCCGGTGGCGGGGCCGAAGGTGGCGGTCGAGCGAAGCATCGGGCCGGGGCACGAGACGGAAGCCTCGCGCTGGATTATTGAGGCCGTCGATCGCGACGATGCCGAGGCGCGGCCGGTCTGGGTGCTGGCCTGGGGCGGGACGGCTGACCTGGCCCAGGCGTTGTGGAGCGTGCGGCAGACGCGCACACCTGTCGAGATGGAGCGGTTTCTGACGAAGCTGCGAGTCCACACCATCGGCGAACAGGATTCAACCGGTCCTTGGATTCGGCAAAACTATCCGACATTATGGATGATCAATCAGCAGCGTGCCTATCGGGGAATGTACCGCGGCGGCGACACGTCGCTCGTCGATTCGGGCTGGGTCAGGACGCATATCCACGGTCGCGGAACGCTGGGCGACCTTTATCCCGATTATCGGGGCGGCGATATCTTCGGCAATCGGTTGGGTCCGGTTCGCGGGATCAAGGAAGGAGACACGCCGTCGTTTCTTTCGCTGGTGCCGAATGGGTTGCAGACCGACGAGAGCCGGCCTGAGTTGACCACCTGGGGCGGCCGGTTTGCGCCCGTGTCGCCCGGTGGAGCCCACCTTCGCGACATCGCCGACCCGAGCC
>JBGSYY010000188.1:0-6898 GCA_041750675.1 Isosphaeraceae bacterium
CAGGGCCCCGGCGAGTGCCTCCGACCCACCTTTCCTACCCAGAAACGCTCCAAACACCAGGGCCGCATCCTTGCCGTGATCCGCATCCGCAAGCAGTTCAACCGCCGGTGCGGCTGCCCGTGAGGGATCCAGCGCGGCCAAATTCACAACAGCCGTCGTCCGCGCCGAGGGAGTAACATCCCCGCCTCCCACCAGATCACTCAGAGCGGCCACGGCGTCCTCACCACCCAGCCGGCCGATGCTCTCAATCGCAAGCAATCGCTCGGCCTCGGGCGTGGACCCTCCCGCGGCTCGCTCCTTCAGCAGCCCCCGCATTGACTCCAACGGCCAAGCCCGCGCCACCCGCAACGCCCCTTCACGCAACGTCGGATGCTCCGATGAAGCGGCCTCGGCCAATGCTCCAAGATCCCCCGACGGCGCCACACCCCGCGCACCTCCACCTGCAATCAGCGCGTCGAGGGCCGCCACCCGGGCCTCAGGCTCGACAGCCGTCAAGCTCCAACGCAATGCACGCCCCAATTGCTCGGCGTCGGCGAGTCCCGCGACGATCCGCAACACCTCGATCCGTCGCTCCTTGCCATCAATCCGCCCCGATTCCAGGGCATCGAGCAACGGCCCGACGACCTCAGGCGATCCTGCCGCTCCCAACGCAAACGCCAACGCCCCCGGCTCCGTGATCGCGGGCAAGGTCCCCGCCTGCAACGCCGGCAACCAGGCATCCTGCAAATCCCGGCACGTCAACCAGAGCGCGTGATCCAGAAACCGATCGAGTGGATGAGCCAGCGCCCCCAACGCCGTCTCGAACGCCCGCACGCTCCTGAACGACGCCAGGGCTCGCACCGCTTCCAATCGCACTCGCGCCGATTCGTCATTCACGCATCGGTCAAGCGCCGCGATCCAGTCGATCTCCGTCGTCCGCTCAGCCCAATCCGGGACCACTCTCACCGCCGCCGCGCGAACCCGAAAATCCGACGAACCCAGCAGGCTCCGCAAGAGTTCTGGTGCCGGCACATCCAGCGCCTGGTGCAGCCAAAGCGCCTCCAACCGGTGACGCTCTATGTTCGCATCGGTCGCGTCTAAAGCTGCGACCCACGCACCCAGCGCCGGCAGCACCGCGCCCGCTCCCATCTCCTTCAACCGCTGCCCGGCGAATCGGCGAGTCCATCCTTCGGGGGCCTTCAGCGAATCGAGCAGTTGCTCGACATTCCTCTCGGCCAACCTCGGCCGGTCGACAAGCGGACGCCCCTTCGCCGTGATCCGCCAGATTCTCCCATGCGTATGGTCGCGCCTCGGGTCCCGAAAGTCGACCTCCCCATGCTGAATGATCGGGTTGTACCAGTCGGCCACATAAATCGCGCCATCCGGTCCCATCACCACGTCGACAGGCCGAAACGCCGGATGCCTCGTCTTGATCAGCTCCGGCAGCTCGCGCGAGGCGTACCCGGCCCCATCATCCGACAGCTCGAACCGGCAGACCCGGTGCGCCCGAAAATCGTGAGTGACCAGCACACCCTGCATCTCCTCGGGAAGATGACGACCCGACAAGATCTCCAGCCCGCAGTGCTTTGGGCTACCCGGATTCAATCCCGCCACAATCCGCTTTTCACCCGGCGTCCACGCATACGAAGCCCCAGGAATCATCCAGTTGATCCCCTCGCCGCCCGCGCCGTCGGTCGCGAAGCTCTGCCCAAATGCGTCGATCGCGTGCCCCCACGGATTGATCAGCCCCCGCGAGAAAACCTCCAGCCGTCGGCTTGAGGGACGGAACTGCCAGATCCCACCCCCACCGAGATAGCGAGGCCCCCACGGGGTCTCTACCGTCGAGTGTATATATGTCGACTGATTGAAATAAAGCCGCCCGTCCGTTGCCCAGCGAAACGTGTGAATAATATGATGTGTATCCTCGGTTCCGAATCCCGAGAGCATCACCTGCCGCTCGTCGGCTTTGCCGTCGCCATCCGTGTCTTTCAAAAACAGCATTTCGGTGCTATTCGCAACGTACGCGCCGCCGTCACCAGGCGCGACGGCCGTGGGTATGAGAAGCCCGTCGGCGAAAACCGTTGTCGAGTCTGCCGCTCCGTCGCCGTCCTTGTCCTCAAGAATCAGTATCTTGTCGTTCGCCACCTGCCCGGGTTCGATCTGCGGATAAACCTCGCTCGACGCCACCCACAACCGCCCGCGGCTATCAAAATTCATCTGAATCGGCTTGGCGAGCAACGGATCGCCGGCAAACAGATTCACTTCGTATCCGTCTGCCACCTCAAAGCTCGATCGCTCGATCTCCGGGTCTGGGTCAGGCACCGGCGCATCGCGCTGGGCGAGTGCCGGGCGGGGGTTGTTGCCAAGCAAAATTAGCAAGCCCAGTAAGACGACAGGGCCGCGGAGCCGTTCAGTCATCACGATTCGCATCCTCCACGCGGATCAACTCGTAAGTATGCGGCCTCGGTCGCTTCAGTCGATCGATCTCGGCCTCTCGCTCCGCCACCAGAGGGTCAAACTGCGGGATCTCCTGCGCATTTTGTCCCTGCTCATGTTTCCGAAAGCCAAAAAGATAGGTCTGGTTCTGCGGCCGCAACCGATGAAATAGCAGTGTATTCTTGGCCCGTACCGCCTCCCGCAGCGCCTCCGCTTGCTCCGTTTCCGGCCCACTCTCCAAACGCACGCCTGCGTTTCCCGACCATTCCTCATGGGATGCGCGAGTTCGCTCTTTACCGTCGATTTTCAACGAGTAAGTGCCTGGCTCCAGCCCGTTCACTCGCAGTCGCCGCGCCGAGAGGCCCGGAATCGGCAGACTGGTGTCGAGTGCGACGAATCGAACAGCCCGCCCATCGCCGACAATCTGCGAAAGCGTCGTTCCCACCGTCGGTTGCAACGCCTTGCCGCTCCGGTCCAAAGCGACGTCCCAATCAATCGACAGCCCCGGATGAATCGCCTTCGCCACTGCCGCGGCGGCACGTCTGTAGCCCTCCTGACTCAAGTGAATTCCATCCGTCGTGTCGGGAAAGCTCGAGTTCTCAGACGCCCCGATCCCGGCGGCGGCCAGGTCCACGAAGCCCAGTGTCCGTTCCTCCGCCACCCGCCGGAGAACGGACCGATACCTCTCAAGTTCCGCGTTATGCTCCCCCGGATCCGGTAGCGGCGACCCCAGCCGTTCATGAACAATCGGTGCGATCAAAGTGATTCGCGCGTTGGTTTTCTCTGTGATCGAATCAAGCAACGCTCGCAAATCCCGCTCAAAGGCTTCCAGCCCCTCCACACCCCCGAACGATTCATTCATCCCATAAGCCACGAAAATCTCCGTCGGCTTTAATTCACTCACCAGTGCGGCCCGACGTTCGAATCCCTCCTTGGCCGTTTCGAACGCAGCCCTCGCCTCGCCCTTCACGGTGTCGCCCGTCCAGCCCAGGTTGCGAAACAGGATCGGCCGATTACCGCTCGCGGCCGTCAACGCCGTTTCGATCGAACCGAACGCATAGTCACCTTCAAGCAGCGCATCGCCGATCAGAACGACGACACCGCCCCCATCTCGCGGCGCGGCCTTCTCGTCCTGAACCAAGGTCCCGAGGCCGACACCCACAAGCATCGCAATCGTGATCAACGGCATGGCGGGGCAGGGCTCCTCGCGAATATGCGCCGGGCAGGATGGGGCCGCGCTGGATCCCATTTCTCAGGACAGGGCACACACTGTATCGCGCCCAGGGTAGGCCGTCGAGAATCCCATCTCCTGTGGTCCCGAGCCAACGTCCCACCCAGGCCGACTGGACCTCAGCACACCGGGCGCGATCCAATGGTACGAGGTTCGGAACGACACACTCTCCTCCACGGTTCGTCCTGCCTGAATCATATCCCCATCCATCGCGAGCAAGACGACCATGACACCTTCATACGCAATCCCACTTCGATCTCACTCCCTTGCCCCGTTCGCCTGCCTATGCCTGACTCTCGTCCTGTCTGTCGGATGCGACGACGTGGGTTCCCGCGAAGTCACGGTCACGGGCGGCATTTTCTCCCGAGAAGAGCTCGACGCCGCCAAAGCCGCGCAGTCCATCCAGTCGCCGACCGCCACACTGGCCGATGTCCGCGCCGTCGCTCTCGCCTACACCCAATTCTGGGTCTCCGACCTCAAGGGCGAAGGCCCTGGATCAATCGGTGACCTCGATCCCTTCTTGAGAAGCGACCCACGCGTCGTCGATCTCGTCCGCAGTGGCGAATTGATCGTCCTCTGGCACGCCACCTTGAAAGACATGCCCAAGGGTGTTTCGCAAACCGTGCTCGCCTACGGCCGGCGCACGCCGATCCAGGGAGGGCCGGTCGCATTCGCAGATACCAACACCCGTGAAGTCGACGCTCAGGAATTCGGCAAATTGCCACGTGCCTCGATCGAGCAATAGCTCTCGAAACTCGGAGGCATGCTCGACCCGAATTCCAAGCATGTCCCCCGCACCGCCTTGGCGGCCTCAGTCGAACCCGCCACAATGCTTCTTCACTGTGGACCTCCTGCATATCCGCCCAGGTGCAAACTCACCAAAGCTCATGCCAAGCATCCTTGACGAGATCGTGGCCACCAAGCATCGCGAAGTCGAGGCTGCCCGTCTCCGCATGCCGATCGAGGAGCTGGAGGCCCAGGCCGTTGAGGCCCCGCCGTCTCGTTCCTTTCGCTCCGCGCTCGCCGGCCCCGGCCCCATCCGACTCATCGCCGAGATCAAGAAAGCCAGCCCCTCCGCCGGCCTCATTCGCCCCGATTTCGACCCCATCGCGATCGCTCGCACCTATCAGGCACACGGTGCGGCCTGTCTCTCGGTTCTCACCGACGTCTCTTACTTCCAGGGCCACCTGTCCTATCTCGCCCGCGTCCGCGCCGCCGTCGTCCTCCCTTTGCTCCGTAAAGATTTCTTGATCGACGAATACCAGGTCGTGGAAGCCCGCATGGCCGGAGCCGACTGCGTCCTGCTCATCGCCGAGATCCTCGACGACAAGTTGCTCAGTTCCCTGCTCGCCTGCGCCCATCGGCTCGAAATGGACGCCCTCGTCGAACTCCATGATGCCGATCAGCTCCCGCGCGTTCTCGCCGCCGGGGCCGATCTCGTTGGCATCAACAATCGCGACCTCCGCACGTTCAAGACCGACCTCGAACACACCTTGAAACTCCGCGACCAGATCCCGCCCGATGTGATTCTCGTCAGCGAGAGCGGAATCCGCGATCGCTCCGACGTCGAACGTCTCGAAGCCGCCGGCGTCAGTGCTGTCCTCGTCGGCGAATCGCTCATGCGGCAACAGGATATCGCCTCCGCTGTCGAAACCCTTTTGGGAATCAGCGCCTCTCCGTAGTTCTTTCCGACCATCACTCTCTCGGCAACCGACAGGCGCTCCGCACCATGTTTGTCAACATCGAACAGATCGCCGCCCCCATTCTGCTCGCGGGCTTGGCGATTTTCCTACTCGGCTACCTCTGGCTCATCATTCGCGGCTTTCAGCACAACGCCGTCTGGGGCTTTGCCCTGATCCTGCCGCCGTGGCTCCCGCAATCTCTCGTATTCGCCGCCCGCCATCCCCAACCCACCCGCGCGCCATTCCTGGTGATGTTCATCGGAATGGCTCTACTTGCGACCACCTCCGTCCTCAACTTCGCCGGCCGCTATCTCACGGATCGTAGCCCTTACGAGCAGATTGTCGACGGCGAACGCCACCTCACCCTCAACGGCTGGGATCGCACCGACTACGACGTCACCATCCGCACCCGCCCCGATGTCGTCGTGCTCCAGATGGCCAACCCCGACGTCACCGACGAGACCCTGAAATCCCTCGTCGGACTCAAGAAACTCAAGGAACTGGATCTTAACCAGACCGCCATCACCGATGCCGGACTCGCTACCCTCGCCACCCTGCCCGAGCTTCAACGCCTTCGACTCAGCCAGACCCGAATCACCGATGAAGGCTTCCGTAACACCCTGATGCCTCTCAAGCAATTAGCCGAACTCGACCTCCGAGGCACCACCGTCAGCTCGTCTACGGTTCGTGAATGGAAGGCCGACCGCCCCGATCGCAAGGCTCTCAAATGATCCTTGCCGGTATCGACCCCGGAAGTGGGCACAGCGTGCCATTGTCCCCTCATCGCCCACCACAAACGCCTACCAGGAATTGACCAGAGAGAGAACAGAGAGGACCCACTCGATGCCGCCGCTCACACTCGTGGAGGATTCACTGGGCGATCAGCGAAACGCCTCCTTCCTCGCCGTCGCCGCCGACCTCGCCTATCTGCCCGAAGCCGAGGCGAAAACAGCCTTCAAGCAACGTCTCAACCTCGACGCCCGCTTGATTCAGGCCAAAACCACGCAGGTCTACGTCGCCACCAACGATCAGCACATCGTCGTCGCGTTTCGAGGCACGGAAAACCCCGCCACCATCGAGGGCCTCAAGGACTGGTTGCTCACCGACGCCATGAATCTCCTCATCCTCCCCGAAGGCCGCCTCGGCACCGACCTCGCCGCCGCCGGCGTCGGCGCACGCTTTCACCAGGGGTTCGTCGACGCCCTCGCCATTGTCTGGGATGAACTCGCCACCGCCGTTGAGGCCGAAATCCAGACCAAGGACCGCCCCGTCTGGATCACCGGCCACAGCCTCGGCGGTTCACTCGCCGTCCTCTCCGCCTGGTTGTTCTTGCGCAGATTCGTGAACGTCCATCAGGTCTACACCTTCGGCGGTCCGATGGTCGGCAACGCCGAAGCCATGAAGTCTTTCGAGGCCGATATGGGCGACCGCGTCTTCCGCTACGTCGACGGCCAGGACCTCGTCCCACGTCTACCCGCCTTCAGCCTGCTCGCCAACGCCTTCGTCCACTGCCCCAACGAACGCCCGCTCGGAGCCGCCGCACCCACCGGTCCCGCCGCCCTCGCCAGCG
>JBGSYY010000189.1:0-8708 GCA_041750675.1 Isosphaeraceae bacterium
ACCTCGATCTCACCCTCGTCCGAAACCTCGTCGACAACAGCCCGGACCCAACCCGAACCCGCGCCCGTTCCGTCCTCGCCTCTCGACTCCCCGCCGATCGCTCCCGCGTCCTCAATCGCTACCGCCTCACACCTTCCCAAACCGGCGATATCGACCGCGGCCGCGCCGTCTTCGGCCGCGCCTGCGCCACCTGCCATCGCATCGGCGATCTCGGAACCGTCGTCGGTCCCGACATCAGCGACACGCGCACCAAAACCGCCGACATGCTCCTCAACGATATCCTCGACCCGAACGCCGCGATCGACGCCAACTACGTCGTCTTCAACGCCGCCACCCGCGACGGCCGCATCACCTCGGGCCTCATCGCCTCCGAGTCCGCCGAGGCCATCCTGCTCCGCCAGGCCGAGGGCCGCGACGAGATCATCCCCCGCGCCAACCTCGAGAATCTCCAGTCCACCGGAAAATCCCTGATGCCCGAGGGACTGGAAAACGACATATCTCCGGGCGAGATGGCCGACCTGCTCACTTTCCTCAAGCAGGGCCGCTACCGCGACGCCGGAGTCCCCCTCCCGGCTGTCACTCCCTGACCAGCCCCGCCTCCATCGATTTTCCCGATCGGCCGCTTAACTTTCGATCGCCCGACCGTATATAAATGACCGTTAACCCCGCCGGGAGTTCCCGTCGGTTGCCCGTGATCAAGTCCGCGCCTCGAACAACACCGGCGCGGCGTCTTCGCTCCTGGGAGTCTGATACCGATGCGATGGAAGGATCGTGAGGGAAGCGCCAACATCGAAGATCGACGCGGCATGGCGCCGCAAGGCGCGCTCGCCGGAGGCGGCCTCGGCATGCTCGTCATCCTCGTTCTGGCTTTGCTCTTCGGGGCGAATCCCCTCCGAGTGATGCAGGACGTCAACCCCGGGCCAGTCGGTGGACCCGCTGATCCGTCCAAACTGTCCCCCGAGGAAGCCGAACGCCAGCAGCTCGTCGCGGTCGTCCTCAAGGACACCGAGGACGTCTGGAATCCCCTCTTCGCTCAGGCCGGCCAGAAATACGACGACCCGACTCTCGTCATGTTCTCCGGCAACACCCGCTCCGGCTGCGGCCCGGCCAGTGCGGGCATGGGTCCCTTCTACTGCCCCACCGATCAAAAGGTCTATATCGATCTCGCTTTCTACGACGAACTGCAAAGCAAGTTCGGCGCTCAGGGCGACTTCGCCCAGGCCTATGTGATCGCTCACGAGGTCGGCCACCACGTCCAAAACCAGCTCGGAATCACCGAGAAAGTCCAGCGGCTCCGCTCACGCATGAGTGAGGAAGAGTACAACCGCTATTCCGTCCGCCTTGAGCTTCAGGCCGACTTCCTGGCCGGCGTCTGGGCCCACCACGGACAGAAGGAAAAGCAGTTCCTCGACCCCGGAGACATCGAAGAAGCCATGCGCTGCGCCGCCGCCATCGGCGACGACGCCATCCAACGCAAGCAAATGGGTTACGTCGTTCCCGACTCGTTCACCCACGGTACATCCGAGCAACGCGTTCGGTGGTTCATGAAAGGCCTCGAAACAGGTGATATGAACCAGGGAGACACCTTCAGCGTCCCCGAGGACAAGCTCTAATCGAGGCAATCGAGCGAGCGGATCAATGGTCGATCCGCTCGCTCGTCTCCTTCCTCAGGACGCCGGCTCATAGCCCAGATTCGGCGCCAGCCAACGCTCAACGTCGGCAACGCCCACTCCTTTCCGCCGCGCATAGTCTTCGACCTGATCGCGAGTAATCAGGTCGATCGCGAAGTAACGCGCATTCGGATTCGAGAAGTAGAACCCACTAACCGACGAGGCGGGCCACATCGCGTAGTTCTCAGTGAGCCGGATGCCTGTCGACGCCTCGGCATCGAGCAGGTTCCACAGGGTTGCCTTTTCCGTATGGTCGGGGCAGGCTGGGTACCCCGGCGCGGGCCGGATTCCTCGATAGGCTTCTTCGATCAACTGGTCGGGCTTGAGATGCTCGCCAAGCCCATACGACCAGTCGCGGCGAGCCTGTTCGTGGAGCATTTCCGCGAACGCCTCGGCAAGCCGGTCCGCCAGGGCCTCGACAAGGATCGCCTGATAGTCGTCGTGATCCGCTTTGAAGGCCGCGACGAGTTCGACGCAGCCGTGCCCGGCCGTGACGGCAAACGCGCCCAGATAGTCGCGCCGGTCCGAACCGACGGGCGCGACATAATCCGCAAGGCTGCGGAAATCCTTCTGCCCGACCCGTTCCCACTGCTGTCGCAGGGCGTGAATTCGTGTGCGTTCCCTGGTCCGGGTCTCATCCGTGTAGAGCAGGATGTCGTCGCCGTCGGACGCTGCCGGGAAGAAGCCATAAACGCCCTTGGCCTGGATTGTCCGCTCGGCCACAAGTCGATCGAGCATCGCCCGCGCATCCGCGAACAGACGGCTTGCCTCCGTCCCCAGCACCGGATCATCAAGGATTCGCGGATACTTGCCTTTCATCTCCCAGGTCATGAAGAACGGCGACCAGTCGATGTAGGGGATCAACTGCTCAAGGGGAACATCGGCAAGCACCCGAGTGCCCAGGAACGCCGGAACGGGCGGCTCGTAAGCGGTCCAATCGGCCTGGAACCGCCGTGCTTTCGCGGTGGCAAACGGCACGAGGGTGCGTTGTTGCTTGCGTCCGAAGGCGGCACGCTCCTCGTCCTGGAGGGTGCGATTCTCCAGGTCGAACGCCGCGCGGGCTTCGGGCCGGCACAGGCGTTCGACGACAGGGACGGTTCGCGAGGCGTCCTTGACGTGGACGACCGGCCCGCTATAGGCGGGCGCAATCTTGACCGCCGTGTGCTTGACACTGGTGGTCGCGCCGCCGATGAGCAGGGGCATCTCGAAGCCCTCACGCTGCATCTCGCGGGCCACATGGGCCATCTCATCGAGACTGGGGGTGATCAAGCCTGAGAGACCGATCATGTCCGCGCCTTCGCGACGGGCCGCGGCGAGGATCGTCTCGCAGGGGACCATGACGCCGAGATCGACCACCTCGAAGTCGTTGCAGCCCAGGACGACTCCGACGATGTTCTTGCCGATATCGTGGACGTCGCCCTTGACGGTCGCCAGCACCAGCTTGCCTCGGCTTTGATGGGCGGAGACGTCACCCCGGGCGAGCTTCTCGGCTTCCATGAACGGTTGGAGATAGGCAACGGCTTTCTTCATCACCCGGGCGCTTTTGACGACCTGAGGGAGGAACATCTTGCCGTCGCCAAAGAGATCACCGACGACGTTCATGCCGTCCATGAGCGGGCCTTCGATCACAAGCAGAGGGCGTCCGTACTTGACCCGGGCTTCCTCGGCATCGGCTTCGACAAAGTCGGTGAGGCCCTGGATCAAGGCGTGCTTGAGTCGGTCCTCGACGGGGGCGTCGCGCCAGGCGAGGTCTTTGACGGCCGCCTTCTTGCCCCCTTTGTGCTTGAGAGTTTCGGAAAACTCGGTGAGCCGGTCGGTCGCGTCGGGGCGTCGATTCCAGAGCACGTCCTCGACTCGTTCGAGCAGGTCCTTGGGAATCTCGTCGTAGACCATCAACTGGCCGGGGTTGACAATGCCCATGTCCAAGCCGGCGTGGATGGCGTGGTAGAGGAAGGCGGCGTTCATGGCCTCGCGGACCACCTCGTTGCCACGATAGGCGAAGGAGACGTTGCTGACGCCGCCAGAGGTCTTGACTCCGGGGAGCCGGCGTTTGATTTCGCGCACCGCCTCGACGAATTCAATGGCGTAGGCTGCGTGTTCCTCGATGCCCGTGCCGACGGTCAGGATATTGACGTCGAAGATGATGTCGCCGGCCTCGAAGCCGATCTGCTCGGTCAAGAGCCGATAGGCGCGCTCGCAGATCGCGACCTTGTGATCGCGTGTGACGGCCTGGCCCGCTTCGTCGAAGGCCATGACGACGACGGCCGCGCCGAAGCGGCGGGCGAGCCGCGCCTGATGCAGGAACGCGGCTTCGCCTTCCTTGAGGCTGATCGAGTTGAGGATCGATTTGCCCTGGACGCAGCGCAGACCGGCTTCAAGGACGGGCCAGCTTGAGCTATCGATCATCACGGGAACGCGCGCGATGTCTGGCTCGACGGCGAGCAGGTTGAGGAACCGGGTCATCGCCTTGGGGCCGTCGATCAGGCCCTCGTCCATATTCACGTCGATGACGTTGGCACCGCCCTCGACCTGGTCGCGGGCGATCGCCACCGCGTCCTCATATTTTTCCTCACGGATCAGGCGGGCGAATTTGCGCGAGCCGGATATGTTCGTTCGTTCACCTATCATGATGAAATTGGTTTCAGGGCGAATCACGAGCGGTTCGAGACCGCTGAAGGCTGTGGTCACGGTATGGCCCGGGCGAGGCCGGGGGGTGACGCCCTGGACGGCGCGGCTGATCTGGCGGATGTACTCGGGGGTGGTGCCGCAGCAGCCGCCGACGATGTTGAGCCAGCCGTTGCGGGCGAATTCGCCGACGACCTCTGCCATGTGTTCGGGAGGATCGTCGAAGCTGCCGAAGCCGTCGGGCATGCCGGCGTTGGGGTGGCAGCTCACGTGGCAATTCGCGACGGAGGCGAGCGACTCGACATGGGGTCGCATTTCCGACGCACCCAAAGCGCAGTTGATGCCGACCGACAAGAGCGGAAAGTGCGAGACGGAGTACCAGAACGCCTCGATGGTCTGGCCCGAGAGGGTTCGACCGCTGCGGTCGGTGATGGTGCCGGAGACCATCACGGGCATTTCCTTGCCGGTTCGCTCGAAGAACGCGGAGATCGCGTAAAGGCAGGCTTTCATGTTCAGAGTGTCGAAGCTGGTTTCCGGGAAGAGGAGATCGACGCCGCCGGCGACGAGGCCCTCAATTTGTTCGGTGTAGGCCTCGACCAGCTCGTCGAAGGTGACGGAGCGGAAGCCGGGATCGTTGACGCGTGGAGAGATCGAAGCCGTCTTGTCCGTTGGTCCGATGCTGCCGGCGACGAAGCGGGGCCGATCGGGATCGCGGGCGGTCACTTCGTCGGCCACGCGGCGAGCGACCTCGGCGGCGGCGCGATTGATCTCGACGCAATGGTCTTCGAGGCCGTAGTTGGCCATCGTCAGACGGTTGGCGACGAAGGTGTTGGTCTCGATGATATCGGCGCCGGCTTCGAGATAGGCTCGATGGATCGACGCGATCAGATCGGGCTTGGTGAGGACAAGGAGGTCGTTGCAACCCTGGAGGGGCCGGGGATGGTTGGCGAAGCGCTCGCCGCGGAAGTCGTCCTCGACCAGGCCGTGGGTCTGGATCATCGTCCCCATGGCACCGTCGAGCACCAGGATTCGGCGCGCGAGCTGCTGTTCGATGGGGAACCTGGGAGTGGATCGCGAGGGGGGGGCGGCATTGGCGCGGGTTGGGGTTAATGTCAGGTCAGGAGCCAGGTTGGAGGTGTTTGATGTCACGGCAGGGGAGCCTCTCTCTTCAACGCGATGCAGTGGGCGAATGTGCTTGTCCCGCGAAACGGAATTGGCGAGCGTGGCGGATCGACGGTTAGCCGAGCTTGGCGAAGTTGGCGTACATGGCGAGGCCGATTTTTTGACTCTTTTCGGGATGAAACTGGCAGGCGACAAGGTTTTCCTGAGCGACGACGGAGGCGAAGGAACCGGCGTAATCGGTGGTGGCGGCGATGTTCTCGGGGCGACTGGGCGCGGCGTAATAGGAATGGACGAAGTAGACCGAGGGTTGAGTCGGGAGTCGGTCGAAAAGCCGTAGCGGGGATTTGATGTCGAGTGAGTTCCAGCCCATGTGGGGCACCTTGATGCTTGAGCCGGCCGGGGGGCGAAAGCGGACGACGCGCCCGGGTAACAGGGCCAGGCCGGGGTGCTCGCCGTCTTCCTCGCTGCATTCGAAGAGGAGCTGAAGCCCGAGGCAGACGCCGAGGCAGGGGCGACCTGCTCGTACGGCATCGGTAAACGCCTGACCGAGACCCGTCCGCGTGAGAGCGGTCATGGCGTCGGCGAATGCACCCACGCCTGGGAGGACGACGCGATCGGCGTGGGCGACGCGATCGGGGTCGGCGGTCACCTCGGCTGCGTGGCCGACGGCCTCGAAGGCTTTCTGCACGCTGCGCAGGTTGCCCATGCCGTAATCAATGATCGCGATTTTGGTCGAGGCTACCACCGAAATCCGAACCTCCGCCCCGTTCCAAGAAGAGTGTCGTGAGACGAGCACTGATCGGCGAGCCCGAACGCGGGCAGATTCGCCGCGCGGTCGGGACCGACCAAGTGAGACACCATGCTAGCCGTGGAGGCTCGCATTCGCCAAGTCGAGGCGCGCAAGCTCAACGAGAAGGGGAGATTTTACGGGCCGCCCCGATGCGGTCTGGGTGGCCTGTTGCGCGGGGCTGACTCGCGGCCCTGGGCATGTCACCCGAAGGGCGTGGCGGGAGTGGCGTCGGCCGGCGTGGCTAGTGTTCAGCGACGATTGGCGGAGTCTTGTCGGGCGATGGGCAGCCAGAGATCGCGGTCGTTGCCGTAACGGCTTCGGCTGGCTTCGAGATCGCCGGCTGGGGTGAAGAGATCGCTGTCGCCTGGCTCATCCTCGAGTGGAGTGGCGCGCGAGCGTGATCGCGGGGAGAAGTCGTCGCGACTGCGATCGTCAAGTGGTTCGAGGTCGCCGGGGATCTGGGCGACCGGCACGCGGCGTTGGGGTTTGGCATTGGCGGGGGTGGTCCGGCGCGTGGGTTGGTCGTCCCAGCCGGGATCGAGGCCGGCGGTGGATGAATCCAGGTTGGAAGAGCGGCCGGAACGTGAGATGCGCTTGGTGTCGTCCAGACGTTCGGCGAGATCGGCGCTGTGGGCTTCTTCGCGGACGAGTCGATCTTCGAGGCGTCGGTTTTCGGTGGAGAGGTCGGCGACCTGAGTTTCGAGGCGAGACTTTTCGATTTCGAGCTGATTGATATTGTCTTTGAGGGATGCGGTCATGGCGTTTCTGCGTGAGAACGCGTTGGGCTGGGAGGAGCAGCCGACGAGACCCGCGCAGACGACGAGGGAGGCGGTGAGGAGGGAACTCCTGACCGGGGAGGAGAGGCGCAGAAGGTGGCTCAGCTTGAGTCGCTTCATGGGCTAAGTCTATCGCGCGATGGCCAACGTGCGTCGGGAAAACCTTCGGGGGTGCGTGCGCCGTAGTCGGCGGGGGGTCGATCGGTTGGGATGGGCTTGGCGGTCTCGGTGGGGCGCGGGGTGGGGCGGTATTTTCCGAGAGCCCGAACGATCGTCATGAGCAGTACGGTCGCCAAGGAACCGGCGATCGCGCTGACGAGCACGATGAGGCCGATGGATGCGGTGGGACGGCCGAGTCCGAAGGGGAAATGGACCGTGACCGACTCGTTATTGCTGGCGATGAACCAGACGAGGATACCGACGACGACGGCGGCGGCGACGAGTCGGCGTGAGACCCAAAGGGTGCGGAGCCAATCGCTGGGCCGGTTTTGCGGAATGTGCGGATCGCCCATGTGGTCGTCCCCATCGTCAGTTGTACGTGGCCGCTGACGCTCTCCATTTTTCGGCGTCGGTCAACGGCCGAGACCATGGAATAAGATCCCAAGATCGGCCAGCGCGTGGAATAATCCTTCCGCCCAGCGCGGCCAGATCCAGAGCCAGGTGAGGAGCAATGTCAGTGCGGCCATGCTCAGATAGGGACCGAAGGGGATTTCCCGATCGGCGCCGGTGACGGGGCGGCCCAGGATCAGTTTCGCGACCAGCCGAACGAGTTTCCAGAGTGCGTGGGTGAGGCCGAAGAAGGGGGCCAGGAAGAAGGTCAGCACGGCGGCCTGCCAGCCCAGGAACGAGCCGATCATGGCCATGAGGGTGACATCGCCGAAGCCCATGGCCTCGCGGCGGAAGACGAATCCGCCGAGGAGGCGGACGAACCAGACCAGGCCGCCGCCGACGGCCCAGCCGAGGAGGCCCGTGAGGAAGCCGCCGAGGGCGGTGTCGGAGCCGCTGGGATCAGGCCGGACCTGAGGAAAGAGAGTGCCCAGACCGAGGCCGAGGAGCATTCCGGTGATTGTGACGGAGTCGGGGATAATGAAATAGTCGTAATCGATGAAGGTGGCCACAACGAGTAAGGCGATGAGGACGGCATGATAGGCGAGTCGAGCGAAGGCGGCCGGCTCGAGGAGTCGAGCGCCGCCGTAGACGACATCGCTGACATACGCTGCGGCGAAGAGGGTACCGACGAGGGCCTCGACCAGGGGATAGCGGGGCGAGATGGGGAGCGCGCAGCCGCGGCATTTTCCGCCCAGGGCGAGCCAGCCGAGGATGGGGATGTTGTCGCGAGGTTCGATCGCGCGGAGACAACGGGGGCAATGGGAGGCGGGCCAGAGGATGCTTTTTTGCCAGGGGATGCGGTAGACGCAGACGTTGATAAAACTGCCGACGACGGAGCCGATCGCGAACATGCCGAGAGCGGCGATCAGGTGAAAGAGTGCGATTGGGTCGAGGTTCATGAGGCGCGCGACTCCGTGGACTCCGCGCGGGCGATTTGTTCGGCGAGTGATTCGGGGGTTGCCGTCGTGGCGTCGATCGTCAGATCGGCAAGATTTCGGTAGAGGGGTTCGCGAATCGAGAGGATGTGGGCCACCTCATCGGCGGGGTGGCGGCCGGTGAGGGAGGGACGGCCGGCGAGGTCGGCGCGGAGCCGGTTGGCGAGGGTTGCGGCGTCGG
>JBGSYY010000190.1:0-1908 GCA_041750675.1 Isosphaeraceae bacterium
CGCCGCCTCGGGCGCGAAGGGCGACAATCCGGCCGCGATCAGGTCGGCGTTGATGAAGCGCGGACACCGCGCCTCGGCCGGCAGAAACGAACGGGCGAACGTCGTCTTTCCCGCACCCTTCGGCCCGGCGATCATGATCACTTTCTTTTCAACCACGGCTCATCCCTATCCTCGACGAATCCCGCAACGATTTTTTCCCCTGCCATCCAATCCGCCGTCATCCGCTCGGTGACGCCGACCTTGAGCAGCCCCGCATGATCGGGGTGCGTGCTGGCGAAGGCGTAGATCGTGGGCGTAGCAACGGGGCGAAGTCCTTGACCATCAGTCAACTCCCACGATCGTCAACGGTGACTCATCATCGCCCGTCATGCTCCAAGGCGCGCAGCCGAATCGACACGCGGGTTCCACTGCGCTTGGCGACGAGCACAAACGGCGGCGTCATGTCGAGGTCCGTATCCAACAATGCCTGAAACGTCGCCATGGTGAACTGGGGGTCGATGTGCCCGGGTCGCAGATACACCAATCCGACCAATGGCTCATTCTGAAGGACGGCCAACGTCCCAAAGTCGGCGTCATGGGTGATCACGATGCGTCCCTGCGACATTGCCCAGCGGAGCAATTCCACGTCGCCGGCGCCCGCTCGTCCGCTCTCCACGACGTCGAGAACGTCGAAGCCAAGCCCGCGCAGGCCCGCAACCACGTCGGGATCGACGTTTTCGTCGGTCAGAAGCGGGAACTGGCGTAATTTCAAACGCCCACCTCGGCGGTCGCCAGCACTTCGTTGCGAACCGCCGCAGCGGCATAGCCCAGCGCCTGTTCCACGTCGGCTGCGCTCAGGTGCGGATGCTTACGAAGAATGTCATCCCGCGTCGCCCCGGAAGCCACCCATTCCAGGATGATCTCCACACTGATCCGCGTGCCCCGAACGATCGGCTTGCCACCGAGTATCGCCGGGTTGGAAACGATTCGGTCGAACATCAATACACTCCTTGCCTCACGCATCTCTCCAAACGTCTCGTTCAGACTGCTTCATTTTAGCAAAATCCTTGTCGCGTTAACCATTGCGAGCGGGCGGGTGGCCGGGTCAAAGTCTTTGTGCCCTGGTCCTCGCGTCCTGGAGGGCCTCTGGAGAGACATCCAGGGGCCAGGAGACATGGGGAACCACTTCCTCGGAGGGCTTCTCTCACCCGGGCACCGTTCGAAGACTCCCTCTGCCCGGGCGCCCCGCCGGCCGCGACGCGTTCGGAAATTCAAGACACTGGCTGAGCCAGTGGCACCCACTTAGTGACATAGCTTTACCAGTGCCACCCGCCCGTTGCCCCGGAAGTGATGCCGTTGCCATAAGGTACGTGGTCTATCTCGTTCGCTTCACGACCCGGGGCACGAAGACTTTGCCCCGGGCACACGCCGTTACGAGTGCGGTTCGGTGGGATTGTAAGCGAGTAACCGCTTACTTCGCTCGAAGACTCGCTGCGTGCGCGGCTCGGTGGGTGGACTCGGTAAGCGAGTAACCGCTTACTTCGCTCGAAGACTCGCTGCGTGCGCGGCTCGGTGGGTGGACTCGGAGCCAGTCCCCATTTTTATCGAGGGTCTTATTGCCCCGACGGGTACGTTTCTGGGATTTCCTCGTGCGGCTCGACGGGCACTGGGAGCGGGTGAAGCGCTTCGGTTTCGTCGAGGTAAAGTAGGGCATCGTAGCGCTGGGAGAGCGCGGTGGGGACGTAGTTGCCGAGATGTTCCACTTCGGGGTGGTAGACCACGCCGATGGCGCGCTGGCCGCGCGTTTCGGTGAGGGGGTTCGCGCCGTTGACGAGCAGGAGCTTGTCGTGGGGACCGGCCTGGTGGAGGAGGTCGTCCCAGGAGCCTTCGCGGGCCTCGGGGACGGGCATGGGCTCGGGCGGGGCGTCC
>JBGSYY010000191.1:0-3753 GCA_041750675.1 Isosphaeraceae bacterium
GGCGGGCCTTGGTCTTCGAGGACGAGGCGGGCTTCTACCTCCTGCCGGGGCTGGTGCGGACCTACGCCCCGGCGGGCCGGACGCCGGTCCTTCGCGCGAAGGCGACCCGCGACCATCTGTCGGTGATGGGCGGGATGACCCCGGGGGGGAAGGTCTACACGCTGGTGAGGCGGCACTCGTTCAACGGCCTGCACGTGATCGAGTTCCTGACCCACCTGCGAGAGGTGGCCGGCGGTCGCCTGCTGGTGATCTGGGACGGCTCGCCGATCCACCGCCGGGCGGCGGTGAAGGAATACCTGGACGCGAACCGGGCCTGGGTGTGTGTGGAGCAATTGCCGGGCTACGCGCCGGACCTCAACCCGTGGGACGAGGGGGGATGGAACCACCTCAAGAACGTCGAGATGCGCAATGTCGTGTGCCGGGACCTGGAGGAGTTGCACGAGCAGTTCCATTGCGCCATCGCCCGCCTCCGACAAAAGCCACGCCTCGTCCGTGCCTTCTTCGAGCAGGCTGGCCTGCCACTGGGCAAAACTTGACCTTCTTTATGCGGCGGTCAGTAAGCCTTGAAAGACTCGTGGGCGCTGTATTCGTCGGAACGCGCTACGGAGTCGTATCCGGCTCGATCGGCGTGGAGGCGGCGACCTCGCCCAGGCCGGTGCCGACAGCGCGCTCGAGGTCGGCCACGGCGCGTTCCAGCTCGGCCTCGGCTCGCACCAGTTGGGTCTCGACTTCCTGAAGCTCCTCACGCGCGGTGTTCATCGTGACGTAATCCAGAGAACCCGCGCGGTAGCCGGCGACCGCGCCTTCCAGCGCCAGGCGGCTCTTGGGCGCAATCCGGTTGTTGAGCAACTCCAAAGTCTCGCGGCTGGCTTGCACTTCGGCCCAGGCCGCCGTGACCTCGCGCCAGGCTTGATCGCGATCGGCCTCGTAGCGCATTGAATCGGCCCGCGCCCGCGCCTGGGCCTCATAGACACCCGCTCGATATTTCTGGCGATAGACGGGCAGATTGAAGCCGACGTTGAAGCCGACGTTGTCGCGTCCGTCGGCCTGGGGCGAGGGGTTGTTCTCTCGTGTCATCGTCTGGTAGGCCAGGCCGACCGTCACATCGGGGAGGAATCGCTTGCGCGCCAGGCTGATGGCCGCCTTGTCGCGTTCGACCTCGGCCAGGCGTGCTTGAAGCTCCGGTCGCGCGGCCACCGCCAGATCGTAGAGCTGGCCGGCCTGGGTCGGGAGCCGGGGGTCGCTCGCGCCAGAGGTGGTCGCGATGGCAAGGTCTGAGCCAGGTGGCAAGTGCATGAGCGCGATCAGCTCGGCCCGCGCGACAATCACCGCGCGGCGGGCTTCGACCAGATCCCGGTCGATCACCGCGACCGCCACCTCCGACCGCAAGACATCTTGCTGGTTTCCGCCGGCTTCGAGGCGGATGCGTGTCAGCTCGACGATTTCGCCGGCGAGACGGCGGTTCTCATCGAGCACGGCGATGGTGCGCTCGGCGGCGCGCAAGGCCGCATACGCGCGCTTGACCTCGGCCACGACGTCGAGCTGCGCTTCGGCCAGAGCGAGCAAGGCGACCCGAGCTTCTTCCATGGCCACGCGGCCACGCAGCCGCAGCGTGCCCAACCAGGGGAATTGCTGGCTGATCATGAGGTCGTAGGGCATGTACCCCATCAGGGCGAACTGGGGGCCGTTCATGGGGAACGGCCAGACGCCGTTTTGTAACATGGGGTCTTCAAGAGAGGTGACCTGGGGCACTCGGGCCCGCATGGCCATCACCTCCCAGCGCGCGGCCTGGACTCGTCGATTGTTGTCGAGGGCCGTCTGGATCAGGTCGGGGAGAGGTGAGGCGTGGAGCGCGGGCGGGGGAAGCTCGCCGGCCTGGAGCAAGCGGAGGGCCTCGGTCTCGTCGATCGCGGAAGGCAGAGCCGCTTGCTGGTCGTCGGTGGTGCGTCTCAGGTTGGCGTCGGTCGCGGGCTTTTCGGGCTTTGTTACTCTCGACGACAACTCGACAGGGGACGGGACGACCTGGCTAGCCGGTGGATCAAGCCCTACCACGCACCCATTCAACCCCCCAATCCCGGCCAGCAAGGCCAGCCAGCGCCGCGCAGAGCGGGCCGGTGGCCTTCGATGGGAATGTTGAGTGGTTCGCGACTGCATGTTCGACCTCCGCCCGATGGCTCTGTGGGGGTTCTCCCCATGAAATCGGTTGAAGCTGTTATGAGACTGTTGCCGAAAAAACTAAGGATGTTTTGCGAGCTGGTTTTAGGGATGGTGCGCAGCGTATTTTTGGAGCCGTGTATCCAGAATTATGCTTGACCGTCTCTCAGTAGCGGTTATGATAATTTAGCAATCTAGGGGACTCATCGAGGTATCGAACCCGTGAAGTCGGCTTCTTTGCAAATCACGGCCATGAGGTACTGGGCGTTGGCGAGCTTGCTCGTCTTCTTTGCTCCGGCTCTCGGTGCGCGTGGTTGCGAGACGGGTTCGGCCGCACCGAGCTGCTGTGTTCGAGCCAAGATGGCCTGTTCCTGCTGCCCGGTCGAGATTCCGAGGCAAGCGATCGCGTCGGAGATTGCGACATCTTCGACCGAGGCTGCGGAGCCTGGCCAGAATCCCTTGACGGGCCTGGGCCGCTCGTGCCTTTGCTGGGACGATCACGGGCCGGCTGCTCCGAATTCCCATCGGATTGTGCCGACGGGTTCGACTTTTGTTGATGCTTTCTTGACCGGGGACGAAGTTGCCCCCTTGGATACTGTGTCTCCCGCGTTGGGTCGGCGGCTCATCGCCAGCCCGGCTCGAGCGCCGGATGTGCCGGCGTATCTGCGTTTCTCCTCGCTGCTGTTCTGAAACCCGCGTTGTGGCTCCGGGCTTCATCGTTCTGACGGTTCAGGTGCGCTTTGCACTGGACCTCGGTTCGACCACGAAGGCCGGAACAGACATCCAACGTGATTGTCGCGCCCCGAGTTTTGCGGGTGCCGCTTTCACCATGGTCCGGGGGCGCTTCCCGGGCGGGCTTGAAACAGGACACACAGGACGAAGCAAGATCGAGGCACACGGCCATGAATCCCCACGAACCCCAGGTTTCCGGCGAGCCTGCCGACAGAATCATAGCGACAACGAACGAGACGCCTTTGACGCGCGGGGAGCGATTCCGGCTGATCGTCAAGGTCGTCGAATTGCGATTCCGGTTCATCGCCCTGATGGCCGTGACCGGGATGGTCTTCGCCTACTGGGAGACGATCTGGAACCATGTTGACAAGTGGCGTCGGCCCGCGTCGGAGACTGTCGCCGCCGCGTCGTCGTCCAACATCGAGTTTTTCTGCCCGATGCACCCAGCCGTCGTGATGGATCAACCAGGCAATTGCCCGATCTGCGGGATGCCGTTGTCCAAGCGTGCGAAGGGTGAGAAGCAGGAGTTGCCGCCGGGCGTCGCGGCGCGCGTCAACCTCTCGCCGCGACGGATTGCCCAGGCGGGCATTCAGACCGTCTCGGTGGCGTACGCCCCGATGGTTGAGGAGGTGACGACCGTGGGCTCCGTCGAACTGGACGAGCGGCTGGTCAAGCGGATCTCGTCGCGCCTTCCGGGCATGACGCGGATCGAATCGCTGAACGTGAATGTCACCGGTCAACCCATCAAGGCGGGCGATGTGCTGGGCAAGCTTTATAGCGCCAGCCTGTATCAGGCCGCGCAGGAATTGCTTGTGGCGGCCCGCGCCGCCGCCCAGCCGGCTTCGGCCTCGGGCCGGTCGCTCACCC
>JBGSYY010000192.1:0-15757 GCA_041750675.1 Isosphaeraceae bacterium
TCCGAGCAGGCGAAGAACCGCAAGAGCGGCCGCCGCCGTCCGGTGGCCGGGTCGCGGATGGTGCCGCGGAGCATGGGAAAGCGGCTCTCGATCGCGTCGATCAGTGCCGCCTGGGTCGGCGGCGCGGGGACCTCGATCGCCACCTCGCCATGAACACGGGCCAGGTTGCGGAGATGAAACGGCAGCACGACTCGGATCGTCTTGATTGTCGTCACGAAAGTGTTTGGACCTCGACCGAGACGACGGCAGGCAGATTTTCGACGATTGGCTTCCAGCTTTCGCCCGAATCCGGCGACATGTAGACCTGTCCGCCCGTCGTGCCGAAATAGATGCCGCACGAATCGAGGGTGTCGATCGACATGGCGTCGCGCAGCACGTTCACGTAGCAGTGTTCTTGAGGAAGGCCCCTGGTCAGCGGCTCCCAGTCGTTGCCGCCGGTTTTGCTGCGATAGACACGCAGCTTGGCGTCGGGCGGATAATGCTCCGAGTCGCTCTTGATGGGCACGACGTAAACCGTTTCCGGCTCGTGGGCGTGGACCTCGATCGGGAAGCCGAAATCGCTGGGGAGGTTGCCGCTGATGTTGGTCCAGAGGTCGCCGGCGTTGTCGGTGCGCATCACGTTCCAGTGGAGCTGCATGAACAGGACGTCGGGCCGCGAGGGGTGCATTGCCAGCCGGTGGACGCAGTAGCCGATCTCGGCGTTGGGATCGGGAATGTATTGCGACTTGAGTCCCTTGGTGATCGGCCGCCAGGTGGTGCCGCCGTCGTCGGTGCGAAACGCACCGGCGGCGGAGATCGCCACATAGATCCGATCCGGGTTCGTGGGGTCGAGCAGGATCGTGTGCAAGCCCATACCGCCCGCGCCCGGGGCCCATTGCGAGGCTTGTTGATCACGCAGGCCGGGCAGCTCGGCCCAGCTCTTGCCGCCGTCGGTCGATTTGAACAGGGCGGCGTCCTCGACGCCGGCATAAACCGTCTCGGGGTCGGTCAACGATGGCTCAAGATGCCAGACTCGCTTGAAGGCCCAGGGGTGGGGCGTGCCGTCGTACCACTGGTGCGTGCCGGGATCGCCGTTGTAGGCGAAGTCGTTGCCCACAGGCTCCCAGGTTTTGCCGCCATCGTCGGATCGTTGAATGATCTGACCGAACCATCCGCTTGACTGCGAGGCGTAAATCCGATCGGGATTCACCGGCGAGCCCTTGAGGTGATAGAGCTCCCAGCCGCCGAAGTGCGGGCCGGAGACGTCCCAGCGATCGCGTTTCCCATCAGCGGAAAGGACAAACGCCCCCTTCCGCGTACCGACCAGAACGCGTACTCGGCTCATCATCGCGCCTCGCTTTCCCTGTGTCGAAATAATGGTTTCAAGGGAAGTGTAACACCGGATCGAATCCGGGACAGCTCGGTTTTTTTATGGGTTCGACGGCAATCATCGAGCTGATCTCATGGGGCCGATGTACGAAGTTGCAATCACGACATCATCGTACCACTTGCGATTGACGCGGCTGCCGTTGCTGCCGATATGCAGGTCGAGCATGACGTGGTTGATCTTGAGGGTCGCGTCGTCGCGCAGTCGTTGGTTGGGAAAGTCGGCAACCAACGTCCCATCGACCCAGCAGGCGATTCGGCCGTCGGAGCGGCCTGGCGTGTTGGACTTCACCATCAGTTCGTAGCAGTACCAGCGACCAAGATCGGTCGTGAAGTCGGGCCGAGGCGTGAAGCCCACCAGACTCCAAAGGACGAGGCATGCCCCTGATAGGACGCTCATAACGTTCAGCTCTCTCTCTGTCGAGGATCGAAATCGCTTCGGCCCTCGAGGATTGGCGCGGCCGAGCATGCCGTCGAGTGCCTGGCCTGCTGCAATGAAACGGCTCCGCTGCGTAGCAATGGCTCATGGACTCACAACCGGCTCGGCTCGATTCGGCCGCTCGCCACGGAGCAGACTCGACCCCTTACCGGTCAGTCGAAGGTACCAATCCGTGGGCCTTCCTTCGTAGGTCGTCATGAACGGGGCCTCGGGCGGCGGGGCGTTCGTCACCTTGAAGATCGCCGTGCCCTCGTCCACCTCGTCGAACATGGCGATATAGGCCATTTCGACGCCCAGGTCGGCCGCGACCACGAATTGACGCCAGAGGAATGAACCGCCCCGTCGCGGAATCGCCTGCGTGATTGCCTCCGGCCCCTGCAGGTTCCGCCACGAAAAACCGGGATAGAGGACCGGCAAATAGCCGATGCCCGCGCGCCGCGTCTCCTCCAGATCTTCCTTCCAGTAATGCGTGGTGGCGTCCTTGATTCCGTTTTGATCGCTCACATTTCCCACATTCCAGGGGCTGATGACATCAAACCGGCGAAACGCCTGGGACCACGCGGGATCGGTCTCGCTCCGCCACCACCAGGGACAGCCTCCGACGAGCCAGACGCGATACGGGCCGTCCGCTTGAAAAAGGTCGATGATCCGGTGTGCCACCTGGGGCGGAAATCGGTCGGGATAGAAGCCCCAAATGAACACGACGGGTCGTCCCTGATGATGCAGGTAACGATCGTCGCGCGTCACCTGGAGCTGATCGACCAGACGAGTCCAGTCGTCGAACAGGCGTTGAGCGAGCGTCTCGGTCGGCGCGCTGGTCATGTCGTAGCAGATCGCATAAACCCGGCCCGTTCGCTTCGCCGAGGCGCGGACGTGTTCCAGCACTCGGTCGAATGAGGGAACGCCGAGATTGACGACGAAGCGCTGAAGAAACACTCCGTCGATGCCGTACTGCTTCATCCACTCGAAGTGGCGCTCGATGGTTCGAGCGTTCGCCGAGCTGAAGAGGGTGGCCGGCGTCCCGTCCCTGGTGTGAAAACCGGGTGCGGGATACCGTTCGTCGTCAGCCAATTCGGTCATATCGGGCCACATGTCGAACGTGAGGCTGGTGGCGTGAATTGTCTCCGAATCGCGACTCCAATGCCGCCAGCCCTCGCTGGTGGAGTCGCCGGGGCAGCGAAACCAACCCTGGTAGCCGCAGAGCACTTTCTTGTGGAGCGTTGTAGCGTTGATGACCGCCGAAGGTTGTTCCTCCGACGAATCCGATTCGCGGCGCGTTGAAGTCGGAACAACGGTCATCGGCAACAGGCCCACAGCCAGGATCAGGACATGGGCTTTCACGATGCGCAGCCTTTCCTTACAGAAGAGTGCCATGCGTGCCTGGGATTGGGTCGAGTCGATCGGCAGCGATCAAGCGGGCGACGCACGTTCACCAGGGTCGGCGGGTTGGAATTCGACACTTATAAGGGTCCCAGTATTTGTTCGCGGGATGAGGTGAATGCGAAGCCGTGTACCCTGGATCCCCGCCTGCGCGGGGATGACTCGTTCGGGGGGGGGGCACCATGCGATCGCCGCGATCGTTACCGGGGATGCGTATTACTTCGTGGCGGCGGCTTCCCACTTGATGAAGTAGAACGTCAGCGGCTCGTCGCCGGTGTTCACGATGCCATGGGAGACTTGGGGACCCGTGTACATCACGCTGCCGGGGCCGACCTGAGTGGTCTTGCCGTCCACGAAGATCTCGCCGGTGCCGGTTTCGATGATCATCACCTCTTCCTCGGGGTGGGTGTGGGGCGCGTGGGGAGTCTGTTTCGGCTCGATCACAAAACGGCCGGTGACGAATTTGCGGCTTGCGGCGGTGTCGCCCGCCAGGTACAGGCCGGCGTGGCCCACCAGCGTCGGGCCGTCCTGGTAAGGCTCCATCTTGACCTGATCGAGGGCGATCGTGCCGGACTGGACCTGATCGGCCCGCTCACGGGCATGGACCACCTCGCGGGCTGCCCAGCCCAGACCCAGAACCAGGGCGAGCACTGTCGTCCCGAGAGCGCGTGTCGTCGGTTGTTGTCGCATGGCGGTTCACCTCTCATTGATGGACGCATTTCGTTCTTGAACGCGAAGACGATACTCGGCGCTTTGCTCCGAGAGAGGCGATTGGACGCGACCCGGGGCGTGGAAGCAAGCACCCTTGGGCAGGGCTGTGATCCGGCCGACACAAGACTGGCCGACCGCTGTATAATTAGATTTGAGGATGAAAGATAAACCGAACGGACTTTATGCCCAATGCGAGGCGGTGTGAGCCTCGGGGCCGGTTGGCGTGTCTGATTCCTTGAAGGCGGAGGTGATCCGCCCACAACCAGGAGCTTTCCAGCAATGACGATGTTGTCCGACGTCCGTGTAGGCGATCCGATCCGCCATAGCAATCTGACCATCTTCCCGCTGTTCACCGATCCCATCGGCACGCCCGATTACCGGCTTTCCGATGAGGCGCTCCAGAGTGGCACGGTGACCGTCGAGGAGATCAGCGAGGGTGGTTCGGTGCCGAATCTGATCGTCAAGAACGACAGTGATGTCCGCGTTCTGTTCCTCGAAGGCGAGGAGTTGCACGGAGCGAAGCAAAACCGGGTGCTGAACACCACCGTCCTGGTTGCGGCGCACAGCCATGTGAAGATTCCAGTCAGTTGCGTTGAGCAAGGCCGCTGGCGGTACCGCACGGCGCAGTTCAATTCGGCGGGCACGCATTCTTCTCCCAGCATGCGCAGGCGGCTGAAGGAGTCGGTCTCGAAGTCGTTGGCGTCCGGCCAGGGCCACCGCTCGGACCAGGGCGCGGTTTGGTCGGAGGTCAGTCGGCAAATGGAGTCGCTCAAGGCTCACAGCGACACCGCGGCCATGGCCGACACGTATCGGCAGTATGACTCCAAGCTCAAGGAGGCCCAGGAGCGGCTCCACTACGTCGAGGGCGCGACCGGCGTGGCCGTCGCCATTGGCCGAAAGGTGGTGGGATTGGACCTGTTCGACAAACCCGAGACGTGCCGTAAAGTTTGGAACCGGCTCTTGACCGGGGTCGCCATCGAGGCGCTCGAGACCCAGGAGAAAGCTGAGGACGCGGCCGCAGAGGCCGATGTCCGATCGGTGCTCGATCGCCTGAGCGCCGCCGAATGGTCGCCCGCGCCGGCCGTGGGCGAGGGCAGCGAGTTTCGCTACGATCCCGAGCCGGGCACCCATGCCTCGGCCCTTGTGTTCGACAACGCCGTGCTGCATGGCAGCCTGGTCGTCGCCAACTGAGATTTCATCGGGTCCTGGGAGGGGTGGGCGGCTCTCGCCCGCCCTTCCATGAAGCTTCGGACCGCGGTGCGTGGCATGTCACTTGCGTGTATCCCTTGTCGATTCCTGTGCCATGGGATACTCAAGGGAGACTCAAGCGATTATGCACGAAGACACCAAGAACCTGGCCGGCCAGATTCGTGAGCACATGGAAGTGATTGGCTCGGACGGCACTCGCATTGGGGTCGTCGACCATGTCGAGGGCGACCAGATCAAGCTAACGAAGTCCAGCTCCACGGATGGCACACATGAATTGGTGCCCTTGACCCTGGTTTCGCGCGTGGATGAGCATGTCCACGTTTCGACGCCCGGGACAATACAGGGTGGCTGAGGGGAAATCCGTACCGAATTAGGCAGATTGGCGGGTTTGGGCAGGCTCACGGCCTGGTTGACCTGCGTGGTCATGCGGCGGTCGAACGGCGGCATGACGACGATCGAAATAGAGGATCGACCCGCGGCCTGGCCGTGAGCCGGCGGTGCCGAATGCGAGCCGCCTGGTTGGGGCCTGGACGGAAACCGACCCGGAATCGCCCTTGGAATCCGACCCGCAGGCCCGCAGCGTGGCTCCAATCAGGCTAATCACCAGACCGACGACCAGGTAGCCCTGCCAAAAACTGACGGTGCGGAGGAAGCGAAACGGAGGAGGCCAGGCGCTCAGCAGACTGGAGTGAGCCTGGGGAATTGTGCGGAAGGGGACGTAGATCGCGAACAGGACGACGATGGGCAGGATTGAGGCGGCGAGGTACCAGGGGGGGCGATAGAGCCAACGCCAGGGAACACGTACGCCGTCGCAGGCGTCCGAGGCTCCGATCAGCATGGCCAGGCCAAGCCAAAGGCCGGCGAAGGCAATGCCGGCGAGGACCAGGTGGGCGACTTCGAGGGGCGTCCAGTGGGTGGGATACCAGGCACGCTCTGCACCGACGAGGGCCGTCGCCACCAGACCGATGGAGAGCATGACCCGGCCCCAGGCCATCAAGCGCGGGCAACCGCCGAGGCGGTGTGAAAGCCAGCCCGGCAGGGGGATGAGGAACGCCGGCAACGCGATCATGCCGAAGGTGAGGAAACCGTGGCCCTGGGGGTTGTGGTAGCGCGAGCAGAGGCGGCTGAGCACGCACATGCCGTAGTCGAAGCCCTGGGGCAAGTTAAGCATTGCCAGAAGGATGCCCACCGTGAAACTGAGGCAGGCGGCGGGGACGAAGAGAGTCGCCATGAGGTGAGTCGGAATCTGGCCGGTCAAACAGCGAGCGGCCGCTTCGAGTGCGGGATGGCGGCTGGTGGAGCGGTACCGCGTCGGCATCGACGACGATTCAGGCAACCCAGTCGAGCCCGCGACGACCGCCCAATCGGCAGCGTCTGCGTAGTCGACCAAAACCACCGAACCTGGCATCCTTGCCATGCCTTCGACCCCCAGTCGTGTGCTGTCGTAAGGCGAGATTCCTTCGTCCTGTTACGTTGATCGGCGTTGATGCGTTGGCGACTTGATCCAGTTTGCCCACGACGCGCCGGAATCCCGCAGCGAATGGTGACTTCTCGCATTCGTGCGTGATTCGTTCGAAAAGGCCGCGTATGATGTCGCGACGAGCACGCTTGTGCGTCTTAGTTCTCTAAATACCGGCACCGCGAGGACTCGTAGCCAGTTCCCGGAGAACCAGAGGCCTATCCTCGCTGGGTCCACGGAGATCAGATGGCCCGCCCCCCTGCCCCAACTCCCCGTCCTGAGCCGGATTTGACTGCCGCCGAGCGGCCTCGGATCTTCACGTTTTCGAGCAATAGCTTCACGCCCATGCGGCCGGAGGATTGCGGGGCGGGCGCTGACGCGGCGGCCCAATCCGCTCCGGGTCGCCTGACCGGATACATCAGTCGGTTCCTGAAACTATTCCTGGACCCCACTGAGAGCGAATCGGACCACGCTCGCAAGGTTTCGGCGGTGCTGGTGCAGGCTGCCGGAATTGCCTTCACGGGGCTTTGGCTCGGGGTGTTCGCCCTGCTGGGTTTGCCCCATGCGATGGCGATCAATGGGGTTTACAACGGGCTTGCGGTCGTGAACCTCGCCCTGTTTGCATATCACAAGAAATTGAGCTGGAATCTGAACCTGGCGTTGGTGCTGGTGACGATTTATGTGGTCCTGGTGCAGACGGCGCTGGGCGGGATGCATCGGTCGGGAACAGTGGTGATCTGGGCGATTCTGGCGCCGTTGATCTCGTCGATGCTGCTGGGCCGCCGTTCGGCGATTGCCTGGTTGTTGATCTTTATCGGGGCGATGGCCCTGGCCGCGCCGTTTGACCATCTACCGGGGGTGCCAGTTCCCGAACTACCGACCGCGTTCAGCGTGGCGAACACGGTGATGAACATCGCGCTGTTGTCGGTGCTGATCGTCGGCATGAATGTTTATCTCGTGGCGCAGTTGAACCAGGCGCGTGAGCGGGCCGACGGCCTCTTGATGAGCATGTTGCCCGGGCCGATCGCCGAACGTTTGAAGCGCAGCCCGCGGACGATCGCCGAGAGCCATGCCGAGGTGTCGATCCTGTTCGCCGACCTCGTCGGCTTTACACCACTGTCCGCGTGCGCCGACCCGGTTGACGTGGTGGCGATGCTGAACGCGGTGTTCACGCGGTTTGATAATCTGGCGGCGCGTCATGGCCTGGAGAAGATCAAGACGATAGGCGACGCGTATATGGTGGCTGGGGGCTTGCCGATGCCCCGGCCCGATCATGCGCGGGCGATTTTGAAGATGGCGCTCGAGATGCTCGACTCTCTAGCGAACCTGCGGGCGTGCGACGGGACGTCGATTCAGCTTCGCATCGGCGTCAGCACGGGACCGGTGGTGGCCGGGGTGATCGGCAAGCAGAAGTTCAGTTACGACCTGTGGGGCGATGCCGTGAATCTGGCCTCGCGGATGGAGTCGAGCGGGATCGCGGGGCGCATTCAGGTGAGCGAGTCGACATATCAGCTCACCCGCGAGCATTTTGAGTTCTCGGAGCGTGAGCCGATTCACGTCAAGGGGCGGGGGCCGATGGTCACGTATCTGGTTGAGCGTTCGCGTTACGCGGATGATCGGATCTCCCTGACGACGCACGCCGACGCTCCTCGGAGACTCTGATGATGATGATGACGACGACGACGACGACCGGACTGAGGCTCCTGATCTGTCTGCTCGCAACGACCGCGCTGGCCGGTACTTCCGACGAGCCGATCCTCCTGAAGCCCGACCGTGTGTTCGACTCCGGCACCGGCGAGACGCATGCGGGCTGGGCCGTTCTGGTGCGGGGCGAGACGATCGAGGCGGTGGGACCGGCGGAGACGATCGGGTCGCCGGAGGGCGCGCGTGTGATTGAGCTGAACGGGACGACCTTGGTCCCCGGCCTGATCGACCTGCATACGCATGTGTTGCTTCATCCCTACGACGAGACGACCTGGGAAAATCAGGTGCTGCGCGAGCCGCTGGGGCTGCGCGTGGCGCGGGCGACGAATCACCTTCGCGCGATTCTCGATTCCGGCTTCACCACGATCCGCGATCTGGGTACCGAGGGCGCGGGGTACGCCGATGTGGGGCTGCGGCAGGCGGTTGAGCAAGGGATCATTCCCGGACCTCGGATGATCGTCACGACGCGTGCGATTGTGGCCACGGGAAGCTATGCGCCGAAGGGTTTCGCGCCTGAGCTTTCGGTCGCGCAGGGCGCGGAGGAGGCGGACGGGAAGGATTTGATCCGCGTGGTGCGCGACCAGATCGGCCGGGGTGCCGACTGGATCAAGGTTTACGCGGATAACTGGGACCCGGCGCGGGGCGGCGCGGCGACGTTTTCCGTGGAGGAGTTGCGGATGATCGTCGAGACAGCGGGAGCGGCTCGGCGGCCGGTTGTGGCGCACGCCATGACGATTGAGGGGATGCGGCGGGCGGTCGAGGCCGGTGTTGAGACGATTGAGCACGGCGATTCGGGGAATCCGGAAATTTTCCGAATGATGGCCGAGCGCGGGGTGGCGTACTGCCCGACCCTGGCGGCCGAGGAAGCGGTGGCCCGCTACCGGGGCTATCGTCCCGGCGTGGATGCCGAGCCGCCGGGGATTGTCGAGAAGCGAGCGAGCTTCCGCGCGGCGCTGGAGGCGGGCGTAATGATCGCCAACGGCAGCGACATGGGGGTCTTCACGCACGGTGAGGGCTGGCGTGAGCTGGAGCTGATGGTCGATTACGGGATGAAACCCGCCGAGGTGCTGCGTGCGGCGACGCGGGACGCGGCTCGCGTGCTCCATCAGGAGGCGAAGCTCGGGGCGATCGAAGCCGGGATGACGGCGGATCTCGTTGCCCTGGAAGGAGACCCGACGCGCGACATCAAGGCGGTGAGGCAGGTTCGCCTGGTGATGAAGGGTGGAGTCGTGGTTCGAGAAGTGCGAGCCGAACCGACGAAAGTCTCCCCCTGAGGCCGAGGGTGTGTCAGGACAGACCCACGAACAGGGCCTCCAGAAAGGAGGCGAGCAGAGGTATCCAGCAGAGCGAGATGGCGATGGCGCAGATCAAGGGCAGGCTATTCCTGCGGAGCCAGGCGATGATCAGGCCCGCCAGCGCGATCAGGCTTCCCAGGATACCGAGCAGGGTCGAGTAGACTGTGGGGGTGACGATGATGACGGGGATTCCATCGCCAGTCTGGTAGGTCTGTTCGGTGACTTCGCCACCCGGCCCCTGGGTGGTCACGACCTTAAAGTCGCTACCCCGCTGCACGGTCTCGGTCTCGCACCAGATGGGATCGACGAAACAGATGCGCGCGGCGAACCAGGTTCCACAGACGACCAGAGCGATTCCCAGAGCCAGGCAGCCCAGGATGAGGCTGCTAAGCCCGCCTTGCGCTCCGAACAGACGGGGCCGATGCTTGGCCTCGCGACCTTTTTGATGCTTCACCAGGCCGGCAAGCCAGGGATCGTGGCTGGGCGTGGTCTTGGTCGCTTTCATGGCAGCTCGATCCATCAGAAGCTCGGCGGGTCCGCGGCGAGCTCGTTCGCTAGCTGATCCGGCTCGGAGGTCGAACGCCTCCAGGCCTACAGAAAAAAGAATAGCCCGTTCCGCGATGATGGCAAACCAGGTAGCGGTCGGGACGGCCATCGTCGGGGTGACGAAGGCCCGGGAGAGGACCGATCGGCTGATCGGGGAGGCGGGACGGCTCGCCGTGGATTCAGGCATTCCTTAGAATACGTCAACACGTTTCGTAAGGGCCTGGTTATCGAGGGGTTTTTCTTTCATGTCGAAGGCTGCAATACGGGTTGTCATCCATGGCGCGGGTGGCCGGATGGGTCTGCGGTTGATTCAGTTGATCGGTGAATCGGACGACCTGAAGCTGGCCGCCGCCATCGACCGACCCGAGCATCCTCGGCTGGGTGACGATGCGGGCACGCTGGCGGGTACTCGATCGCTGGGGGTTCCCCTGACATCCGACTGGGACGGCCCCGCCGACGTGGCGATCGACTTCACGACACCCGAGGCGAGCCTACCGTTTGGCGAGGAGTGCGCGCGGAGGTCGATTCCCTTGATCGTGGGCACCACGGGGTTCGAGCCGGAGGAGCGGCGGCGAATCGAGGCCCACGCGGCTGTGATTCCGGTTTTGATCTCGGCCAACTTCAGCCGGGCGGTGAATGTGTTGATGCGGCTGACGGCGGAGGCAGCGCGGATGCTCGGGGCTTCGGCCGATATCGAGATCATCGAGCGGCATCATCATTTTAAGAAAGACGCACCCAGCGGCACGGCGATGCGGCTGGCGGAGATCGCCGCCCAGGAGATCGGCACCGCCCAGTTCGCTCACGGGCGGCATGGTCTGGTGGGCGAGCGGCCCAAAGGCGAAATCGGTCTGCATGCGCTGCGGACAGGCGACAACCCGGGCGAGCATACGGTGGTTTTCGGCTTGATGGGGGAATGCCTGGAGCTGAGTCATCGTGCCTTGAATCGCGACGGATTTTGCCGTGGGGCGCTCGACGCCGCCCGCTTCCTTGCCGGCAAGCCGGCCCGGCTTTACACCATGACCGATCTGCTCGACGCCTGAACCACGAGAGGGAACCCCGGTGATGGCCCGCTGCGAACAAGGGTATCTGTGCGACGTGTGCGGCGCGGAGGTGGAGGATCTGACCGATTCGGACCTCTATCTCCGCTATGTGCTGGGCGAGGTGGACCCGGAGTTGCTGCATCTTCTGACCGAGCGGCACCTGCGGTGCAATCCGACGATGGCCCAGTTCATCGTCGCCGAGGGGTTCGCGGCGGTTGTGATTGACGGTCCCTTTGCCAAGGCCGGGCTGGACGCCGAGTTCGTGGCGGAGGAAGAGCGTCGCATCACCGGTGGATATTTGCGGTTGCGTGAAATTTTTTCATCTCCGACCGCGCTTCCGATCCACGAATATCCGATGCCGGGGGTGGCGGAGCGTTGGTCTCGCGACGAGAAGGCCGTTTCGTGATCCGGGGGCCAATTGGCACGACAGGACGCCTCATCGAGTATGATTCTGGTAGCGGGCGGGATGGCCCTGCGTTTCCCATTTATCACGAATTCCGCAACTTTCAGGATCTTCTTGTCTTGCGTACCGTCATTACCGGAGGAGCCGGGTTCGTCGGCTCCCATCTTTGCGACCGTCTGATCGCCGACGGGCACGAGGTTGTTTGCGTCGATAATTTGATCACCGGGCACGAGCGGAATATCGCCGCGTTACGCGCGGAGCCTCGGTTCACGTTTTTGCATCACAACATCAGCGAACCGCTGTATCTAGACGGGCCTGTCGACAACATTTTGCACTTCGCCAGCCCGGCGAGTCCGGCGGATTATCTGGCGCATCCGATACCGACGCTCAAGGTCGGCTCGCTGGGCACGCACAACGCTCTGGGGCTGGCCAAGGCCAAGGAATCGCGGTTTTTGCTGGCGAGCACGAGTGAGGTTTACGGCGATCCCGAGGTTCACCCGCAGCGAGAGGATTACTGGGGCCACGTCAACCCGGTTGGTCCGCGCGGCTGTTATGACGAGGCGAAGCGGTTTGCCGAGGCCATCACGATGGCCTATCACCGGTTCCACGGAGTTCGCACGCGGATCGTTCGGATTTTCAATACGTATGGCCCTCGGATGCGGCTGAACGACGGCCGCGTGCTGCCGGCCTTCATGGGCCAGGTGTTGCGTGACGAACCGCTGACGGTTTTCGGGCAGGGCCAGCAGACGCGCAGCTTTTGTTATGTGACCGATCTGGTCGATGGGATCGTCCGCCTGCTGTTTACCGATTACTCGGAGCCGGTGAATATCGGCAATCCGTCAGAGATCACGGTGATCGAACTGGCCCGCGAGATCATGGCGATGGTGCCGGAAACCAAGAGCCAGATCGCGCATCGGGACCTGCCCCAGGACGACCCCAAGCGGCGTCGGCCGGATATCACCCGAGCGCGTCAGCTTCTGGGCTGGGAGCCGAAGATCGACCGAGCCGATGGCTTGAAGACGACGTTGGCCTATTTCCGGGAAGTTGTGAACCGAGGTGAGGGTTCGGCCGGGACCTGAGCGTTCCGCCCCTTCCCGATGGTGCTATCCTTGGGAAGCAAGTTTGCCTTTCCCGGCATCTGAACCCGCGGAGAAGAATGGTCATGGCCACCGACGTCGGCGTGAGCACGGATGTCGCGTTCAAAAAGCTCTCGGACATCCAGCACGACGAGGTCGCCGAATGCTACGCGGTGCTCGCGCGTAAGGACGCTGGCCGCACCAAGAAGGACGAGCCGTTCTGGACGTGCTACTTCCGTGATAAGCGAGCCGAACGGCAGTGTCCGCTCTGGAGCAACAATCGGTTTTTTCGCGAAGCGACGGCCTGGGCCGTGGGCGACGCGTTTCGGATGACCGTGCGGGGCGCGTTGCACGCTCGATTCGGCCTACAAATCGAGCTGCTGGCGATCCGTCCGGTCGACCCCGCGATTGACGACGCGGCGGGCTTTGACTTTTACGACCTCGTGCCCAGCGGCTTCCGCGATCCCTGCGAATGCTGGGACCGGATCCATGAATGCGTCGAGTCGAAAGTGCCTGATCCTTACATCAAGCAGTTGCTTACGGCGATGCTGGACGAACACCGTGACGCCGTGATGCGGATTCAGGCAGCGACCAACATGCACCACGCCTACACGGGTGGGCTGATCGAGCATGTGTGGAGCATCACGCGGATCGCCGTGTTTTTGGCCGATCATTACGAGCGGTATTACCCCGCGCTCAATCCGCCGCTGAACCGCTCGGTGATCATCGCGGCGGCGATCTTGCACGATATCGGCAAGTTGCGCGAGATGGCGTATGACCCGGTCGCGGCGCGTTACACGACGGCCGGCAAGCTCATCGGCCACATTGTGTTTGGCCGCGACATGGTGCGTGAGGCGGCTGCCCGAATCGAGGGATTTCCGGTTGAAACGCTGATGCTGCTGGAACATGCGATTCTGGCGCATCACGGTCGCCGCGAGTTTGGCTCGCCGGTGGTGCCGCAGACGATCGAGGCGTTGATCGTCTCGTTCGTGGACGAACTGGACGCGAAGGTGAACCAGGTCGCCGGAAAGCTGCTGACTGCCGAGGGTGAGGATGAGTTTACGGGCAAGGTTTACGGGCTGGACAACCGGCAGTTTTATCGGGGGATTCCCCTTCCTGGCCCAGGCTCGGACGACAGCACGACGTGACGGCGCTAGAAACGAAGGGAGGCTGGAGTCGAGTCGGCCTGCATTGGCCGCTTGCCCTTGACCCCTCACCGGCTCAGCCGTAGCATCCGCGACAGCCCCCAGGAGGAGCCAACGGGGCCGACCGACCCGTCTCCGCGTTTTGATGGCGCGGACGGCACGCGTTCTCACGGAGGAGCCGCTACACGCCATGCGCGACCACAATCACGCCTTCTGCCGCTGCGCCGCCGAAGCCCTGGACTGCCCCGCACCGGTGTACGAGTTCGGCTCGTTCCAGGTTGACGGCCAGGAGGCGATTTCCGACCTGCGTGGACTGTTTCCGGGTCAGACTTATGTCGGTTGCGACATGCGCGCCGGCCGGGGCGTCGACCGGATCGAGGATGTCAGCAAGCTGACGCTTGCCGACGGCTCGATTGGCACCGCCCTATGCGTTGAGACGTTTGAGCATGTGTTTGAGGTGCGTCGCGCGTTTGACGAGATTTTCCGTGTGCTTCGCCCCGGCGGTGTGTTTTTGCTCACCTCGCCGCTCAATTTCCGAATCCACGGCTATCCGGACGATTACTGGCGGATGACTCCAAGCTGCCTGCGGCGGATGCTGGAGCCGTACGCGGGGCGGGTTGTGGGCTGGCAAGGGCACGAGGCGTTTCCGCACACGGTGATGTCGCTGGCGGTGAAGTCGCCCGCGCCGGCGGATATCGCGGTGCGGTTCGAGCGGCTGATTGGGTTGTACAAGTCGCGACTGATCGGACTGGAAGCCGGGCTGCCGCCGGCGCTGAAGGTGAGGCGTCGGTTGAGCCAGGTGTATCGCTCGCGGGGCGAGCGGCTGGTGATCCGCGATTATTACCGGAGCGGGTTCACGGTCGATCTGGGGCCGGTCAAGCCGGGCGTCGTCGCGGCCTGAGCTTGCGCGGGTTCGACGACCCGTTTGTGGCCCGCATGGTGTTCGCCTTCTCACTTGAGAGTGTCGACCAATGAGCATGTTTGATGATCAGCGATTGATGATCCTTGGTCTTGACGGCGGCACCTGGTCGGTATTCGACCCGATGCGTCGGCGCGGGCAGATGCCGAATCTGGACGCCCTGGTCGGCCGATCGGCCCATGGGACGTTGCGTTCGGTCATTCCGCCGGTGACGACGGCCGCCTGGACGAGCATGTTGACCGGCTGCGGGCCGATCCGCCACGGGGTTTTCGACCACCGCTATTACGACGCGGCCAGCCGCCAGATGAAGGTGAACCACGCCGGGCGACGCCGGGTGCCGACGATGTGGCACACGCTATCGGACGCGGGGCGGGGAGTGGTGAGCCTGAATGTTCCGGGCACGTTTCCGCCGCCGCAGGTGCGGGGGGGCGTGGTTGTTTCGGGGATGGACGCGCCGCACCTCGACGCCGCGCTTTCGGCCGCACCGGCGTTCGCCGAGCAATTGCGAGCCGAGGCCCCTGGTTACTCGCTCCGTTACTTCTGGAAGAAAGTTCCGAGCACGCTCGAAGAACTGGATCAGAACGCCCGATTGACGGCCGAGAGTTTCGCCGGCCGCGCGGATGGTGCGTTCGTCGCGGATCGGGCGTTTCCCGATTGGTCCACGTTGATGGTCCAGTTTCAGAATCTCGACCCGTTCCAGCATCGCTGCTGGCGATATTTGAATGTCGACGAAACGGGCATTGACGACCCGCCCTGGAACGACGCGGCAGCGCAAGTGCTGCGTGGTCTCGACGAGGCGATTGGGCGACTTTGCGAGCTGGCGGATCGGCGCGGTGCTGGGGTTCTGGTGGTCAGCGACCACGGCTTCGGGCCGTGTCTGGGACGGATCGCCGTGAACCGAATTTTGATCGACGCCGGCCTGGCGCGGCCGCTGGGTCCGGTGGGACATGCCCGCCGCGCCGTGCGGCTGGGACGGGAGAAGCTCAGCCTTCACGCCCAGAAGCAGGGCGACCCGAACGCGCGGCATGCGTCGTTCGCTTCGTCAGTCGATGCCCAGTTCGCACTC
>JBGSYY010000193.1:0-7238 GCA_041750675.1 Isosphaeraceae bacterium
GCGAGGAGACTGGAATGACGGCCGGGCCGTTTTCGTCGGCGTCGTCTTTGGAGCTGCCGTGGCCGTTGGCGAGCCGGCGCTCGAACTCGGCCTCGGACATGGCGGGCCGGGTCAGGCTGGTCCGGCTTTCGGGGCCGGGAAGTCCGCCGCGTCGATTGCTGCTCATGGCTCATGCCCCTTTCTTTTGAGTGCTGAGAGACGAGTGTCGGGGGCGAAGGCCCCTGCCCTGCTCTTCTTTTGGTTTCTCGATCAACCGGCGCGGCTCAGCGCGTCGTCGTCGTGGTGGTCGATTGTGTTCATGTCCGGCTCGGGCGCGACGTGGGCGATCGGGTGGGGAGCGATCGCGTCGATGTCGCTGGCGACGCCTTCGGTTTGCTTGAGCAGCGCGGTCGCGGCTTCGCGATAGGCGAGCGCGCCGGAGCACGCCGGGTCGTAATGGACGAGCGGGATGCCTCGTGCGTAGGCCTCGCGGAACTTGACCGACGAAGGGACCGAGCGCTCGAAGACAATCGGGCCGAAATAGGCGCGGACCTCGCTCTCGACCTGACGGGAGACGAGAGTGCGATCGGTGCGCGTGATCAGGACGGCGCGGATGGCGGGCGCGCCACCGTCGGTCATCTCCTCGCGGAAGGTGGCGACATCGCGGACGAGATCCTCGAGCGCCTTGACCCCGGCCAGCGCGGCGATGCAAGGGTCGATGGGGATGATGATCTCATTGACGGCGTAGAGGATGGCGACATTGAGCGGCGTGAGGACGGGGCTGGTGTCGAAGAGGACGAGATCGTAGTCGTTGAGGGCGCGGAGGGTGCGGCGGATTCGGAACTCGCGGCCCTGGCCGAGACCCTGAGAGCCGCCCATCTGATCGGAGCAAAGGCCGAGGCGGTTGCCGGGCGGGATGAGGTCGAGGCGGTCGACGCCGCTAGGCAGCGCGGCCTGGGCGAGAGGAATGCTTTCGAGCAGAACGTCGGCGAGTCCACGAGCGGGGACACCGGTCGGGACAAAGCCGAGCGTGGCGTTGCCCGAGGGATCGGCGTCAACGAGCAAGACCCGTGCACCCTGATCGGCCAAGGCGGCAGCCAGGTTGATGGCCGTCGTGCTCTTGCCGACCCCGCCCTTGGCGTTGGTGATGGCCAGGCTGCGCATGGGGTACACCTCCGCCTCCTACCGAAGTCGAGCGCGCTGAGTCGTTCGCGACGAGGCGAGCGACGACGTGCGGCTCATGTTTCCTAGGGGTTATCGGCCGCTCCTGGGTTCCTTGTTGAATGGGAACTAATAGTGCCAACATTTCCAGGCGTCATGGTGCCTGGAAACCAACATGGCCATTGCACCCGGGAGCCTTGATCACAGGGCAACGAGAAACCCTGGAGACATGGTGCCTCGACTACAAGAAAACAGGGTGTCCAGGTTGTAGTGCGACCAAGTCGTGCCTGTTGACTGGAACAGCAAGGTATATGGAGACCTGGGCACCTCGGTTTCATGGAATCTTGCGACCAAGAGAGCCAGTTTGGCCAGGTCACTGGAACAACTGGGTGACATGGTTTACTGGAAACCAAGGACGACGTTGCATCCGTGTTACCTTGGAACCCAGGAAGACGAGACACCTTGCGTACCAGGGTTGCCAGAGTACCTGGGAAGCTCCATTGCCAAGGTGGCATTGGTGCTGCCGGTGGCAAGGTTGCACAAGGAGCTTGGTCAAGAGATCGTCAAGGAACCAGGGTGAACTTGCGACCCAGGTGTGCAAGGTGGCACGACTGGCAAGGTCGCTTGGTGCCAGGGTCGTTGCATGATCCAGGTGAAACGGCGAACAAGGTGCACCAGGCGTGTGGGGTGCTTGGTGAACAAGGTCAGCAAGGTGCCCGGTGCGCCTGGGTCCCAAGGGGCCAAGGTTGTCAATGTGTCAACACAACCAAGGCGTTGGGTCCGACTTGGTCATGTATCAACCTGGGTGCGTGTTCAAACCAGGAGCCTGGAAACCTTGGCGGTCAACGTAAGACAGAAAGCTGGTCAACCTTGGGACCTTGGTGCCAAGGAGGAGTGCGGACCAAGGTACCTGGGCAAACAAACGGACTGTGACAACTTGGTAGCCTGATCGGTTGCTGGACCAGGGTGCCCATGCCATCGAGTCGGTCGGGGAACCTGGGTTCCCAGGTCGGTGGGTCTTCGCTGGTTCGGGAATGGGACGACGACCGAGAAGGATGAGGCCAGGGCAGGGGGGGGCGAAGTCGCCCGTGATCGCGTTTGGCCGCGGCCCTTCAAACGAGGGGGCAAGAGCCAATGAGCAACAAGTAATAGCATGATATCATGCACGCATGATACTAATGTGGTGGATGCGTCGATTGGTGAATGGCTGGCTGATGGTGTGGTGGAGCTGTTCGCGGGTTCTTCTGGAGGGCTGAGGATGCCCAATAAAGGGCTTAATCAATGCGATTTGGAAGGGTGATGAGGGATCGGGGGATCTGAGCTGGGATTGGGTTTGAGCGGGTCGTGCGAGGTAAAGAATGTAAAGATTGTAACGCAATGATCGATTGGGGAGGATGGGGAATGTGGGGCAAGTAATTGTTTGGGGAAATGTTGGTAGCCTCTTGACGTGGGGTTGTGAGCGGGGTCATTCTCGATCGTCCACATTGTTGGCTTTTGCTTGGTTAGGGTTCGAGCCGTCCAAGATGACGGGTTGGTTTCCGTTCTGAGGCGCACTCCTGAAGGGTGCGTTGAAGAGAGCCCCCGATACGCGAGGCCTTTTGCGATGAGAATGACACCGATGCGCGAGGTGGTGGAGCAGGGTGCGCGGACCGGGGCGAGACGGAGCAAGTCGCGTCGCAAGGCGCGGTTGAGGCGTGAGACGTTGGAGGCATTGGAGCCGCGGACGCTGCTGGCGGTCTTGCCGCCGCCGACGGTGACGATCCGGCAGAACGTCTCGAATCCCGGGAATACGATTCTGGGGACGAACGAGAGCAGTCCCTCGATCGCGGTGAGTCCCAACGATCCCTTGAAGCTGGTGGCGGTTTGGACGGAGGGGGCGCGGTTTCCGGACACGGCCTCGCCGATGGCGGCGCGTGCGGCGTACTCGACCGATGGCGGGGCGAGCTGGTCGGGCTTGGCGTTGCCCAGTCCGGTTTTTGATCCGCTCCTGACGGTGAGCACGCTGGCGACTGACGCCGCGCGGCTGCCTCGGGTGACGGATTCGATGGTTGCCTTCGACCGGTTCGATAACGTCTACATACTGAACTCGCAGCAGTCGGAAGCGAATGTGACCGGCGCGCTGGTGATGCAGAAGTATGAGTTCCGGGGCGCCGCGCCGTCGGCGGTGATCACGGACAAGATTGTGTACGCCTGGAACCAGGACGCGGCGATTCATCCGTATCTGGCGGTGGACGCGACATTGCCGAGCTTTGTCGACACGGGGACGGGCGCGACGGTCACCAATCCGTCTTCGGGCAACGTGTACGTGGCGTGGGGCACGGATGACGGGGTGGGGAGTCCCAACTCGATCAAGCTGGTGATCTCAACCGATGGCGGTCAAACGTTCAGTACCCGGTGGACTGTCAACGACGAGCAGGCGGCGAACGGCACGTTCTTCCAGCCGACGGGGCCGGGGGTGCAGCCTCGATTCCAGAGCGGGAACTCGGGAGCGCAACGGAACACCCAGCCGAGGCTGGTGGTGAGCCAGGGGACAGCCGACGGCTCGGTCACGCCGGGGCAGCTTGTGGTGATGTGGGACGACTTCGGCACGGGGCCGGCGTTTCCGGGAACCTGGCCGATTGATCCCAATACGGGGCTTTCTCCGGACCTGATCCGGATGGACCGGATTGGCGCGGGCACGGCCCAGACGTTCACGACCTCGGGCACGATCCGACCGATTCCCAACGTGCCGAATGCGCCAACGCAGGTGGTGACCAACTTCCCCCTGAACATCAACATCCGCAACCCACAGTTCACGACGCTGAGCGACCTCGATTTCCGAATCGCGATCGCCAACCCGGAGTTTCACGATCTGACGGTGGAGCTGGTCGCGCCGGATGGGCGAAGCCGTTTGCTGGCGACTTCGGGCGATTTTGCCGACGGCCTGGGCGTGGGGCCGGGAAACCAGATTTTTGGGACGGTGTTCGACGAGGAGGCGACCACTCCGTTTGGTGCCGCACCCGCGCCGCACGTGGGCAACTTCACGCTGCCGTATCTCCAGCCGCCGCCGCCGCCGACGATCAACACGCAGTTCAACCTGAGCGATTTTTACGGCCGGACGGCGGATCAGTTGCGGGGGACGTGGACGGTCCGGATCACGAATCGTTCGATCTTCTTCGACAACAACAGCGACGGCTCGGGCGTGCCTCAACTGCTCGAAGCGTCGTTGCTGATGAGCTCGGGTCTGAACCCGGGCGTGGATCAGGTGGTGACGACGACCTACGTCAACGGCACGTTGACGACCGACACGCCGTTCTCGGGCGACAAGACGCCGTATCCGCTTTCGGACGCGGTGGCGCCGGTGCAGTTTGACCGGGGGATTGGCCCTGGGGTGGTGATCGCGGCGGACAACACGCTGTCCACGCTGCTCGGCCCCAACGGTCGTCTGTACATGGCGTATGTCGACTATGCGCGGAGCGCCCCGAACGCCCCGAGGACGACCACGCTCCAGTTCGACAACACAGACATCTTCCTTCGATTCTCGGACGACGGCGGCCGGACGTGGTCGAACGCGTTGATGGTGAATGACGATGTCAACTCGAACCAGGATGGTTTCACCGAGAGCCTGGTCAACCAGAACCTGAGCTTTGGTCGTCCCCAGTTCATGCCCAGCCTGGCGGTCGACCAGGCGACGGGAACCCTGGCCGTCTCGTTCTACGACGCGAGGCACGACGCGGGGCGGACGCGGGCGGCGATGACCCTGACCACGTCGCTCGACGGTGGTCAGACCTTCAGCCCGCAAAACCAGAGCTTCGTCAACGCGCCCAACGCGCCCTTTGACGCGATCGAGCGCCGTGACACGACCCTGGGGCCAATTCCTGATAATCTTTCGGAAGGAAACCCGGACGACGTGACGCGCGAGGCGGAGCTGGGCTACGGCTTCGGCGACCGGCAGGGCTTGGCATTCGCGGCAGGTCATATCTATACAGCCTGGTCGGGCAATGAGAATGGCGGCACGCGGGGTCTGAACCTGCTCGACGTGCGGGTGGCGCGATCGGAGAGCGCGGCAGGCCCGCGGGTGATTTCGAGCACGATGGGACCGGTGCAGGCGACGACCGTCGATGGTGTGACGTTCAACGCGTCGACGGTGGGATCGGGCGCGCCGATCGTCGAGGGGTTCCAGGTGACATTCGACCGGCCGGTGGACGTGCGGACGTTCACGCCGTCGGATGTGACGGCGTATTTCCGTCGACCGTCGGATCCGTCGTCGAGCTTCGGCGAGCTGCTGGGGATCAAGTCGGTGACGCCCCTGAATCTGTCCGGCCCGTTGGTGGGCGGCGTGCAGGTGCGTGCGACGAGCTTCCTGGTGCGGTTCGACGATTCGAACCTGTCGCGGCTGTCGCGCACCGGGACCTATAGTTACGCGGTCGGCCCGGGGATTCTCGATTTCGCCGGGCGGACCGAGTCGACGCTGACGCCGGTGCCGGGAACGGTGACGGTGTCGAGCGTGGTGGTGCCCGACTTCACGGCCGTGAAGGGATTGCCGCTGGACGTTCCGGCGGGGCAGACGATCGACGCGGTTCTGGACGTCTCGGGCTTCCGCGTGGACGACTTGCTGGCGAGCATCGAGGCGACGCTTTCCATCAAGGTTGAGAACGCGGGCGATTTGGAGCTGTCGCTGGTCGGCCCGACGGGTCGGATCGTGCGACTGGCGACCAACCGAGGCGGCAGCGGTAACGACTTCTTGAACACGGTATTCAGCGACGCGGCGACGCTTTCAATCACCAACCCCGGCGAGTTCCCGCCGTTCAACGACGTGTATCGACCCGAGCAGCCGTTGTCGGGTCTGGCCGGCGTGGCGGTCAACGGCTCGTATCGGTTGCGAATCAAGAACGAAGGGGCGACGCCGGCGACGTTGACGGCCTTTTCGGTCAAGCCACGCACCGGTTCGAGCGTGGGCAATACGCCGTTGGAGATTCCCGACGGCGGCCGCGCGCTGGCGACGCTCGACGTGGCCGGCTTCCTGCCGACCGAGAAGATCCGCACGATCATCGGCCGCACGACGATCGCGCATCCCGCGCCGACACAGCTCGTGATCACCCTGATCGCACCCGATGGGACCCGGGTTCCCTATACGCCGAACGTGCCGCTGACCGGCCTGGCCGACAAGGTGGCGAATGGCACCTACCGGCTGGAGATCGTCGACACGACGACGGGGCAGACGGGCACGCTGCAGAGCTTCGCGCTCGACATCACGGCCTATCAGGATTACACGCTGACGACCGGGGCGATTCCAGACGGCGGCGTGTTTTCGGGCCGTGCGACGCTGGCGAATTACTCGCCGGCGCAGTCGATCAGCAAGGTGACGGTGACGACGACGGTGACGCATCCGCGTTCGCGCGATCTGGATATCAGCCTGCAATCGCCGTCGGGAACGGTCGCGCTGTTGGCCGACAACCGCGGCGGCAGCACGCCGAACGCCTATACCGGCACAACGTTTGACGACGCGGCGGCCACGGCGATCAGCGCGGCGACGCCGCCGTTCACCGGATCGTTCCGCCCCGACAATCCGCTCTCGGTGTTCGCCGGGTCGGGACGCAATCCCAACGGCGAATGGACGCTCCGGTTCAGCGACACCGTGCTGGGCCAGACGGGCACGGTCGGTTCGGCGACGTTGACGGTCGAGACGCGCTCGGTGGTGGGCGGCGACACATCGCTGGCGATTCCCGAGGGGGCGAACCGCGCGGTCTCGACCCTGGCGATCGGACCGGCGGCGACGATCGCGGGTGTCGAGGCGACCGTCAGCATCAACCATCCGCAGGTTCGCGAGCTGTCGGTTTACCTGGTCGCGCCCAACGGGAGGCGGGTTGCGCTGATCGACTCGGCCGAGTCGACGACCAATCCAGCCGGCCCAAACTCGGTGAGCGGCGCGAATCTGGTGCGCACGACGTTCGCCGCCGGCGCTGCGACGCTTTCGACGGGTGCCGCGCCCTACACAGGCACGTTTGCGCCGATCGGTTCGTTGGCGGGCCTGGTGGGTGGTCCGGCGAACGGGATATGGCAGCTTGAGGCGGTGGACACGGCGGGCAATTCGGTGGCGGGTGCGATCCAGGCGTGGT
>JBGSYY010000194.1:0-4448 GCA_041750675.1 Isosphaeraceae bacterium
CGCGCTCGCCGAATGGCGAGCGCGCCGCGGCCCCTGGGTCGAACGCATCACCGCCCTGGCCCTCCGTCCCGCGATCCTCCCACCGCTCATCCTGGGCCTGGGCCTTCGTGGCCTCATTCCACTCTCCAGCCCCTTCAACGTCCTGCTCCTGCTCGCCGCCTCTTGGCTCTGGTCGATCCCCCTCATCGCCGCCTGGCTCCATCCCTCCCGCTCCGCCGTCGATCCCCGCTGGCGCGATCGCGGTCGGCTCTACGGCGGACGCGCCGGCATCCGTCGCGCCTGGCGATTCGAAGTCCTCCCCGTCATCGCCCCCTCGCTCGCTCGCGTCTCGGCCCTGGTTTTTCTGCTCTCTTGTCTGGAAGTAGGCGCTGCTCTCGCACTCGACTTCGACAGCCTCCTCGCGCCCCGCGCCATCGCCACCCTTCGTTCCGATTCTCCCGCCTTGGCCGCCGCGCTCGCCCTGTCCTCCTGGCTTCTCGGCGGACTTGTCCTCATCGGCCTCTCCCGCGCCGCTCCAGCCTACCCCCAAGTCTTGCAGACGCCTTTCCGCTCCCCAGCACAGGCAACCCGCGTCTCCAAACTCAACCGAGCCATCGAAGGCTGTCTCCTCTTCTGCATGATCCTGGTCTGGTGGCTCCCGCTCTTCAGGCTCGCCATCGGCCTCCTGGCCCGTCTAGGTCGCGAAGCCATGCGTGGCGATACCATGATCGAACGACTCCACGCACTCGCCGACGCCACGCGCGATCTCCCGCTCACTCTCGCTCGCCAAACTCTGCTCAATGCCCTCCCTCTCGCTCTCTCCGTGGCGGCCCTCAGTCTGCTCATCATCACCGGCCTCTCCCTCGGCAAACGTCGCCCACATCTCTGGGACATCCGCGGCATCAGCCTCATCCCCGGCCTGCTCATCGGCCTCGCGGTGGCCTCTCTGGCCCTCCCCGAATCTCGATTACGAGGTTGGCCCACACTGATCATCTACGTCCTTCTGGCCGTCCCACTCGCCCTCGCGCATCTCACAGAACACAAAGCCGACGCCAATCAGTCCGAGCGCGAACGCCTGCTCGGCGCATCGCGCCTCGGCGGCTGGTGGCGCAATACCGCGCGAGCTCGAATCCCGAGCCTCCTCCGCGCCGCCCTTGCCATCACGCTGTTCGTCATTGCCGATACCACGGCCGCCCTCGCGCTCGCCACACGCGGCGTCGATCCCAATCCCGCCTCCGCCATTGCCCGCTCCATCGCCTACGGCGGCGACCCCGACATCGCCCCCGTCCTCAGCCTCTTTCTTGCCGTGTTCCTCCTCATCGCCTCCGCCTTTGGCGTCCGCATCGCATGGTACGGACCCCGCCCGGCCCCACTCTCCCGCTCCCACTCGAATTCTCGTACAATCATGTTGTGATACCGGTCGTCCTCAAATCCACCGGCTGTCCGTCCCCCCGTAACGACCCCGGCGACTCCATAAGCGAGATCCGAATGACGATCGCCAAGCTCGCCCTCGAAGACGGTACCGTCTTCGCCGGCCACGCCTTCGGCGCAACGCTCGATACCGATGGCGAGGTCGTGTTCAACACCAGCATGACCGGTTACCAGGAGATCCTCACCGACCCCTCCTACCACGGCCAAATCGTCGCCATGACCTACCCCGAAATCGGCAACTACGGCGTGACACCCGAAGACGTCGAAAGCGCCCGCCCCTGGGTCCGCGGCTTCGTCGTCCGTGAGCTCAGCCCCGTGCCCAGCAACTTCCGCTCTACCGGCAGCCTCGACGACTACCTCCGCCAAAACAACATCCCCGGAATCTCCGGCATCGACACCCGCGCCCTCGTCCGCATCACCCGCACCCAGGGCGCGCTTCGCGGCGTCATCTCCAGTCACGAGCTTGACGACGCCCGCCTCGTCGCGCGCGCACGCTCCAGCCCCGGCCTCGTCGGTCGTGATCTCGCCAGCGAGGTTATGCCCAACTCTCCCCAAACCTGGGAATCCGGCTTCGAGAGCAGCTTCCAGGCCCGCCGCTCCCATCCCGTCGACGCCAATCCGCCCCACGTCGTCGCCCTCGATTTCGGCATGAAGTGGAACATCCCACGCCACCTCGTCGCGTCCGGCTGCCGGGTCACCATCCTCCCCGGCCGCGCCTCCACCGCAGAAATCCTCGAACACCAGCCCGACGGTATCTTCATCTCCAACGGCCCCGGCGACCCCGCCGCACTCGGCGCGCCCATCCAGTCACTCAAACTCCTCGTCCGCGACGCCGCCGAACGTCGGAACATTCCCATTTTCGGCATCTGCCTGGGCCATCAGTTGCTCGCCCTTGCCCTGGGAGCGCGCACCTTCAAGCTCAAATTCGGCCACCGCGGCGCCAATCACCCCGTCCGCAACGAACGCACCGGCCGCGTCGAAATCACCACCCAGAATCACGGCTTCGCTGTCGATCCCGACACCCTTCCCGCCGAAGTCGAAGCCACCCACATCAACCTCAACGATGGAACCCTCGAAGGTCTCCGCCACCGCCACCTCCCGCTCTTCGCAGTCCAGTATCACCCCGAAGCCTCCGCCGGTCCCCACGACAGTCATTACCTCTTCGATGATTTCCGCTCCATGCTCCGACTCCCCGCCACTCACGCAGCCGATTGACGAGCTTCGCGCTCCGCCGTTACGTTTATCCTTTTCCCTCCGAATTGCACCGCCGTCGTCTCGGCAGAGGTTTGCGTCGTGTCCTCGACTTGCGTGGTTGGGCTCCAATGGGGTGATGAAGCGAAGGGCAAAATCGTCGACCGCCTCTGCGATCAACACGACGTCGTCGTCCGCTACCAGGGTGGTGCCAACGCGGGCCACACCGTCGTCGCCAACGGGGTCACCTACAAGCTCTCACTCATCCCCACGGGCATCCTCCGGCCCGCCGTCCACGGCGTCATCGGCAACGGCGTCGTCATCCATCCCCCCGCCTTGCTCAAGGAGATCGCCACCCTGACAGGGCAGGGGGTCGACTTCAACGGCCGCCTCCACATCAGCGACCGCGCCCACCTCATCCTCCCTTATCACATCGAGGAAGAACGCCTCACCGAGGAATCCGACTCCGCCGCCGACCACATCGGAACTACTCGCCGCGGCATCGGCCCCTGCTACCGCGACAAGGTCGGCCGCGTCCACGGAATCCGCGTCGGCGACCTCTACCATCCCGACTACTTCCGCGACCGTCTCGCCCGCGCCGTCGCCTACAAAAACCGCCTGCTCGCCGCCGTCCTGCCCGATTTCCATCCCCTCGACCACGCCGCCATCGCCGCCGAGTACCTCGACTACGCCCAACGACTCCGCCCGTTCGTCTGCGACACCGGCGACTGGATCCACCAAGCCCTCGACGACGGCCGCCGTCTCATGTTCGAAGGCGCTCAGGGCTCTCTCCTCGACGTCGATCACGGCACCTACCCCTACGTCACCAGTTCCAACTCCAGCGCCGCCGGCATCACTCCCGGTTCCGGCCTCCCCGCCCGTCGCATCGATCGCTGGATCGGCGTCATCAAGGCCTACACCACCCGAGTCGGCGGCGGCCCTTTCCCCACCGAGCTGCTCGACGAAACTGGCGAGCGCATCCGCCGAATCGGCCGCGAGTACGGCACCGTCACCGGCCGCCCCCGCCGCTGCGGCTGGTTCGACGCCGTCGCCGTTCGTCACTCCGCTCGCCTGTGCGGAGTCAATGAAGTCGCCCTCATGCTGCTCGACGTCCTCAGCGGCCTTCCTGAGCTAAAGGTCGCCGTCGCCTACCAAAGCGCCGACGGACGAAGCCAGCACTCCCTCCCCGCTCACGTCGTCGATATGGAACAGTGCCGCCCCGTGTACGAGACTCTCCCCGGCTGGCAAGAAGACGTCACCGCCGCACGCTCCTGGTCCGATCTCCCCCACGCCGCGCGCGACTACGTCCGCTTCCTCGCAGGCCAGATCGGCACGCCCGTCACCATCGTCTCTGTCGGTCCCGACCGCGACGCCACGATTCAGGTGCCCTGAGGCGCAACCTCCCTTCCAACGCGCCAAGACTCTCTCTGGAGTCCTCCTCCGGTGCCCGCTCCCACGCAAACACCTCCTCACATCGGTCCCGAGGGCCAGCGCGTCCTCGACCAACTCGATATCCGGCCCGAACAGCTGCCACGCCACATCGCCATCATCATGGATGGTAACGGCCGTTGGGCCCAGCGCCGCGGTCGCCCTCGCATCATCGGCCACCGCGCCGGAATCCAAAGCGTCCGCGCCATCGTCGAGGAAGCCTGCCGTCTCGGCCTCGCCCAGTTGACCCTCTACTGCCTCTCGGTCGAAAACTGGAAACGGCCCCCCCGCGAGCTGAACTTCCTCATGAAGCTCCTCCGCCACTTCCTTCACGCCGAACGCCGCGAACTGATGGAGCAAAACGTCCGCCTGACCATGATCGGCTCACGCGACGGCCTCCCCGACTTCGTCCTCGACGC
>JBGSYY010000195.1:0-8547 GCA_041750675.1 Isosphaeraceae bacterium
AGTGGCTCGCGCGAGCCTTCCGGGGCCACGCCGAACGCGGAGATTGCGTTGCGGTCGGTCAGCGACCAGAGGATGGCGCCTTGCGAGACTGGGGTTTGCCAGGTCCAGCCGGGGACGGGAACCGACTGGCGGAGGCTCAGGGATTCTCCGTCGCTCTCGAGGCCGAAGACCGCCCAGCGGCCCTGCCAGAGGTCGTCGTTATGGGGAACGATCAGATAATCAGCAAGGCGGGCCGGGGCTGCCTTGATTGAGCCGGGCTTGTGTCCGAGGTAGGCGACGGCGACGCAGTCGGTGGGAGCGCGGGAGACGACGAAAACGGTATCGCGGTCGGCGGTGACATAGAAGAATTGACCCGTGTCGTCGGCGGCGGGTGTGCCGGAGAGGGCGCGGCCGAATTCGAGTGTGCCCTGGATGGCTCCGTCGGCGAGCGAGAGAAAGCGGAGTTTGCCCGAGGGTGTCGCCTGAACGATCTGGTTGCCCAGGACGAGTGGCGGAGCGGTGATGGTTTCGCCGAGGGCCTGCCGCCAGATGAGCTTTCGGGTACGTGCTTCGAGCCGGACCAGTTCGTTGAACCGGGCGTCGAAGAGGAGAAGCGACTCGGGTTGGCCGGCGATGACCAGCGGGGTGAACGGGCTGGTCGAGCCGACCGAGGTTTGCCAGACGGGCGCTCCGTTTGTGCCGTCGAGGGCGTAGAGGTAGCCGTGGGCCAGCGCGTAGACGAGGGGGCCCTCGGCGGTGGCCGGCTCGGCCCTGGCTCCGGGTGGGATCTGGCGAAAAACGAGGGAGACGGGTGGATCGAGCGGATCGGGGTGAGGCTCGTTCTCGGCGGGTTGGCTGGACTCGTCGTAGGTGACGGCCTTGCGGACCAGTTCGCTGGCGGCGTCGAGTTGGGTTACCAGATCCTTGTCGCTGGTGAGATCGGGGTAGCGGGTGACCAATTCGTCACGGGCCTTGAAGACGGATTCCGGAGCGTTGGCCTTCACGTATTCTGCCATTTGAGCGATTGACTCGCGACGGATGCGGGCCTTTTCGACGGCGGCTTCCGCGGTGGCGATCAGCTCAGGAATGTTGGCTTTGTCACGGAGGGTTTTCGCGGGTGGGCCGACGATTTGGTCGTAGAGGGCGAGTGCCTCGTTGGCCTCGGCCAGCGATTTGGGGTCGGCGGTGCGCGCCGTCGATTGGAGGATGGCGGTGGAGGCTTTGAGTACCTCGCCGGCCAGTTCCATCTTGGCGTCAGGATAAAAGGATTCGTCCTGGGTTTTCGCAAACATCTGGCGGGCGGCTTCGATGGCGGAGTTCCAGGCGCCGGCATTGGCAGCGCTGAACTGGCGTACGTTGGAGAGTTCGCGGAGGACGCGAGCGCGGCTGGCGCGGAAGTCGGAGTTGCTGTCTTTGAGGAATTCGTCGTAGGCCTGGACCGCGCCTTTGTAGTCGCGTTCGTCGTAGGCGGCTGTTGCGAGGTTGTAGAGGCGGTTTGCCTTGTTTCGGGCGAGGACCGTCCAGAGGCCGAAGCCGATCAGGGTCATCATGCCGAGGATCAGGACGAGGGCGAGGATGAGTGGCGAACGCGCGACTTTTTCCTCACCGGGGGCGGCACCTGCGTTGATGGTACGGAGCAGGCGTTTTCCCCACGAGACGCGTGTAACCGCCGGGCGAGCGGGGGCGAAATCTTCCTCGGGCGGCAGATTGGCGGCGGTGGACGACTTGCGGCGTTTGGCGGAGCGAGGAGGCGGGGGTTCGAGGGGTTCGGAGGCGTCGGCGTCGAGCCAATCCAGTCCTCCAGCCGCGCCCGTGGAGGCCGCGCCAGCTCCGGTTGCCCCGCGTCGCGAGCTCCGGGATGGGGCGGAATCGGCGTCGGCCAGCATGAAGATTCGATAATCGCCTATCTGAAGTTCGTCGCCCTGTCGCAGGCGACCGGAGGCGATCTTGGTGCCGTTGACGGTGACGCCGCGCGCTTCGGGGAACGCCTCGACGCGATAGCCGTCGTTCTTCCAGCGGAGCCGGGCATGGAACGCCTGGGCGCGGGGGTCGTTGAGGACGATATCGCACGAGGGATCAGAACCGAAAACGGTTGCGGTGTCGCGGCCGACCTCGACCTGAAAGACCTGCCCTCGACCGTCGTGCACTTCGAGCGTCGCCATCCCGCTTGACTCCCGGACTTCTCGGATTATTCGTGCTTTGCCGGAGTGGAAGCCCCCGGCGCTTTCCGTCAACGTATCTCAACGCAGCGGAGTCTGCTCGATGACCTTGAACTCGTAGCCGTTGCCCGATGGGACGACGGTGAACCGCGTGGTGGCGATCTCGATCGGCTGGCGGCCGGCGAAGCCGACCTCAAGCTGGGCCAACTGGTCTTCGACCTCGCGTGGGTAGAACTGAAAGATCGGCTTGTTGCCGACCTGAATGCCCGCGTTCTGGAGCAACTCGATATCGGCGTCCTTGCGGTTGCCGCCTTGCCAGAGGAAGTAGAGGCGACCGTCGGAGCGGGCGACCTCGGTGCGACGTGTGGGGGAACCGCTTGATAGCTTCGAGACGTATTCGAGGCTGTTGGTGCCGGTGGGCACGGCCAGTTCGATGCCGAAGAAGTCGAGCTGCAGGGCGTATTCGCGAGGGGTTTGGCCCCTGGGATAGAGGATGCTCCAGCGATTTTCGCGAGCCACGCCGCCTTCACCGAGTCCGCCGCCGAAGCCGTAACCGACGGCCGCGTTGCCGATTTTCGAGGAGCGGACGCCGCTGGCGACCATGCCTGCGCCGGGAATTTCCTCGGCCATGTCGATCTGCGCCAGGTCCTCGGGTGAGTCGACGAAGGCGTCGATGACGGCCTCGGTCGTCAGCTCGACGGCTGGGTCTTCGAAGTCCGAGGAGTCTTCCATGTTGTTGGAGGCGATCTTCTCGGGCCGTCCGCCGGCGATGTTGATTTGCTGGACGGCGTCGGGGGCGGCATCAGGCGATCCGCCGCCTCCCCCCGAGACTTCGATGATCTCGATCCGCGAGGGCGCGCGTACGGCGAATGCTTGCTGAGTGATGTACATCAGGCCGAGCCAGCCGACCGCAAGACCGACACCCAGGATGAAGGAGAGGAGGAGTGACGAGACCTTGTCGATGTTGGATTCGCCATAGAGGCGGGGGTCGATCGAGACCGTGGCGGCGTCGGTCGCGTCGGCGAGTGGCGACCTGGCGGTATCGACGGGTGCGTTCTGAGAGCGCTGCGCGTCGGGATTGGACGGCTGCGGCGAGGATATGGCTGAATCCTCTGGATCATGAGGTTGCTGGTTGGGGTCGACGCTCATCGGGGCGTCTCTCCTTGGGCGGCGGCTCGCTTTAATGCCACGTCGTCCAGTGGTTCGAGGGACGGTGGACGGACGGATTCATACCAATCGCGCCAGCGTCGCGCGGCGGCGAGTTTTTCGTCGGGCGAAGCGCCGCGAGGCGGACCGGGGCTGACGATTTTGCGACTGATGAGTTCCAGGCCGATCCGTGCTTCGGTGGCTACGGCGGAGTCGCGATCGAGGATTGCCAGGATCAATTCGGGTGTCGAGTCAAGATCGCCGACTCGACCGATGGCCCAGCAAGCGACGCGGCGGATGCCGGGGTCGCGGTCCTTGAGCAGCTTACGAAACCGATCCTTGAATGGTCTGAGGACAGTGGGGCCCTGTTTGGTGTAGCGGTCGATCAGGCCGGCGAGTGCCGAATCGGCGTTGGTCGCGCGAGGATCTTCGAGAACCGCGAGCATACCGTCGACGGCGCCATTCATGGGGCGTGCGACGATGCGTCCCTGGGCGACGGTGAGATTGGTCATGTCGGAGGGTAGTCCGCGACCACCGAGCAAGGTGCCCGCTCCTAGCCGGCGAATCTCGATCTTGCGAACGGAGATTGCGGTGGACCGAGTGGCGAACAATATGGCCCAACAGGCGTTGGCCGCGACGCCGTGGGCGGTGTCGTTACCCATCCAGCTTCCGTCGGGCTTTTGCGATTGGAGGATGTATTGAAGGCCGCGATCGAACCAGTTGCCCATGGGCTTGAGGAAATCGGGCTCGGCCAAGGCACCGACTCGCTCGACGCCGTACATCCCGTAGTACGTCGAGGGTCCCATCACTCGGCTTTCGGGATTGAAGGACTGTGCGAGCCAGTCGATGCCTCGGCGGATTGAGGCGTTGACGGCGGCGGAGGAGGTGGCCGGTCGAAACTTCGATTCGAGCGAGCCTTCGACGACGAGTGGGGTGAGTAGCGGGTGGACCGTTTCGGTCCCCTTTCGATAGGGGGCGAGCTGGCGCTGGCAGATCAGGAGGCTGCCGACGCCGGCGGCGGTCATTGAGACGGTTTCGGGATGCACGCCCTGGTCGGGGTGATAATTCCAGCCGCCGGTGGGGAACTGGACGCGCATATACCAGAGGGCGGCGTTGTCCCACACCGCCGGGGGCACCTGGACGCCGATGCCTTCGGCCTCCCAAAGTCCGAGCAATGCATATTGCGACATGGAACTATCGCCGCCCTGGCGGGCATCGTAGTCCCAGGAGCCGTTGGGCTTTTGTTTGGCGATCAGGTAGTTGGCGGCGGCGGTGACTTGGGGCTTGAAACCGACGGGATCGAGATTCGCCAGGGCCATGATGACGACGGAGACCTCGTAGAGATCGTGTCCGCCGCGCTTCTCGGGGATGTATCCTTCCGGCGCGAACTGATTGAGAATCCTCTGGACGAGCTGCTGAAGCTTGGGGTCGTTGTCGGGCACATTGGCCTTATTCATGGTCAATGCGCTGAGAGCCGACTGGCCGACATCGAGAGCACCTGCCTGGGCGCGGAGGAATGTCAGCCCGCGCTGGATAGCGGGTTCAGCGACTCCGTGATCTTGGGCAAAGGCACCCGGAGCGCTCCAGGCGATGATGAGGAGGGCAGCGGTCGTCAGGTGGGTCGCTCGCGGCATGGGGAAGGCTCAGGGAGTACGGCAGGACCCGAGACGGCCAGAGTGGAAAATTCTAACGGATGGAGGTCGAAAAATCGACGATCCCGACCGACTCCGCTCGTTTCTACGCTCAGTTCGCGATGATGGGTCGGATCTCGATCTTGCGGAACTGAATCTCGGCCCCTTCGGATTGAAAGAGCAGTTTGCCTCGGCGTGGGCTGGCCTTGTCGCCGGCGTTTACCAGGACGCCGTTGACGATGAGCGTGATGCGGTCGCCGTCGCACCACGCCTCCATTCGATTCCATTCGCCGACCGGTTTCTCGACGTCGCGTGCTCCGCGCACGCCCAGGACATCCATCCAGGCGGGGTCGCGTCCCCACCAGTTGAAGCGTCCGGAATCACGCGTGGTGGGAGTGCCCGTGGGGTCGAAATAGAGCTGATCGTCGGGCTTGCCGATGCGAGTGGGGACTGTCAGGCTCGGGTTGCCGGCGCCGGCGACGAGGATGATGTCACCGCACCCGCCTTCGATGATCTGGAATTCGATCGACTCCAGCCATTGCCCATGCGCGAGGCCATCCGCGCCGACGGCATGGAGGAGGATTCCCGAATCGCGGGCCGCATTTTCTCGGGGGGGCCAGACCCTATCGCCCCAGCGCCACTCGGCGATCAGGTGATAGTTTTCGAACTCCTCTTTGGTCGCGAAGCCGCCCCATTCCTCGCCGGAGACGATTAGAAGGCCGTCGCGCACCGTGAAGACACGTTTGGGATCGTCGTACTTGCTGTCTTTCAGATAGGTGTAGAAGCCGGATAGATCGGTGCCGTTGAACTTCAGCACAGGCTCGCCAGATTTCCGAGCAGGGAGCTGGTGCGCGAAATCCGGTAACGCTTGAGGCGTGTCTTGCGCGGGGATTAGAGAAGCCTTGCCCAGGAGAAGGAGCGTTGCAAAGACAAACCGTTTCATGCGGATGTCCGAAAGGGAGGAGGTGGATTGGACAGGGGGATGATCCTGGGCGCAGTTCATGTACGTTGGCGGTGAATCTCCGCGCCTTGTTTGCGGCAGAGGATCTCGACTTTTTCCATGATCGAATCGTTGGGGCAACCAAACGAGGCGAGCATTCCCCGGCCCTTGGGCATACGCTCGGGGGGGGTTACGCCGATTCGGTCGCTGGGCACGCCGAGTTGAGCGACGAGCTGGATTACGGTATTTCCGAGCGAGGCATCTCGGAAGAAGGCGACGACCTTGGGCATCGTCTCCGAGTCGGTCATTTTGCCTGGGCGGACGTGGGGCAATTCCATCGGGTAGGAGCCCATGAGGAGAGGGACGGTGAATCGCCCGCGGGTCCGAAGGTGTTGGAGGGAAGGAACTCAACCAACAGCGGACGCAACGCCAACACTCTGCCAGTGCCGGTTAGCGTCTGCAAGCGTTTGACGCGCCAAGCCCTGCTGGCCGATGGGCATGGCGGCGGGCTACGATTGTATGTGAATTGAAGGCGAGCGGAGGACTGAAGTGGCGGCAACAACGGATGTGGTGGTGGTGGGTGGTGGTGTTGTCGGGCTTTCGATCGCCTATGTTCTGGCGGGTGAGGGCGCGAGTGTCGCCCTGATTGACGCCGGTCCACTTGGGCGAGCGGCCTCCTGGGCGGGAGCCGGCATGATCTCGCCGGTGCCGAGGAATGTGGTGGGGTCCGATCCCTGGGTCGGTCTGCGAGCCAGAAGCCTGGAGTTACAATCGGCCTGGTCGGAGTCGCTGCGCGCCGAGACCGGGATTGATAATGGATATCGCCGGTGTGGGGGACTGGATATTGCCCTCACGGAGTCTGAGGCCGCCGAGCAGGAGCGTCGGCGTCCTTTCTGGGAGGCCGAGGGTGTGCGGTTCGAGCGGATCGAGGCACCAGCGATTCGACGGCTTGAGCCGACGCTGCGTGCGGACCTGAGACAGGCTTATCATTTCCCGGATCGCGCACAGATCCGCAACCCGCGTCACCTGAGAGCGTTGATCGAGGCGGCGCGACTTCGGGGCGTTGCGCTGCATGAGAATCGAGGAGCGTCAGGATTCGACGTTCGGCATGGCCGCGTTGACGCGGTCGAGACACCGCTGGGGCCCCTGCCCTGTGGATCCGTGGTTGTGGCGGCTGGGCCTTGGACTTCGGAGTTGCTCAAGCCGCTGAGTCTCGACGCACCGACGCCACCACTACGCGGCCAGATCGTGCTGCTGCGCTGGCCCGAGGTCCGCCTGCGGCGGATTGTCGAGCAGGGTGCGAATTATCTGGTTCCGCGTGATGACGGCCGGGTTCTCGTCGGGTCGACCGAGGAATGGGCGGGCTTCGATCCACGTCCGACAGCCGATGGCGTGTTGGGCCTGCTTGATCTGGCACTGAAGGTCTGTCCTGAGCTGGCCGCGTCGGATTTTGAGAGAGCCTGGGCGGGGCTTCGGCCCGCGAGCAAGGATGGGCGGCCCTATCTGGGGCGTGCGCCTGAGATCGAGAATTTGTTTCTTGCGGCCGGACACAGGCGGGTGGGGTTGCAACTTTCGCCCGGAACGGCGGAATTGATGGCGGATCTGGTGTTGGGCCGAACTCCCCGGTGGGACCCAGCTGCGTTCGCCGTCGATCGCCACCCCGTCGAGCGTGACGAATCGGCATTTCAGTCGTAAGGTCAGGACGCGGCTTTCGGCTCAGTTCTCCTCGATTGTCTCCACCAGAATTTTGGAGGCGGCATCATTGCCGAGCGCGAGCAAGCGTCCGCCCACTTCGACGACGAGGGCAGCCGCTTCGGCCCGATTCTCGACCAGACGGCCGTGGGTGCCCAGGTCGATTCCGTGTTCGGACAAATAGCGTAGGAAGGCCGGATCCTGATCAACGACGCGGATTAGCCGGAAGTTCTGTCCGCGGCTGAGACGTGACAGCGGCTCGCCGTGGGGATGGCTCACGGAACCGTCGGCGCGTGGGATGGGATCGCCGTGGGGGTCGACGTCGGGATGGCCCAGAAACGCGTCGATGCGGTCGACCAGTCGATCGGAGACGGCGTGCTCGAGATGTTCGGCCTCCTCGTGCACCTCGTCCCAGGTCATCTGGAGGGTGTGGGTCAGGAACTTCTCGAGCAGCCGATGCCGACGTAAGACAGCGAGTGCCAGGCGCTCGCCGGCCTGGGTCAGTCGCGCGCCTTCATAGGGCGTGTAGGTGGCGAGTTCAGCCTCCGAGAGCGTTTTGAGCATGCCGGTCACGGTGCCGGGCGAGACGGACATGGCATGCGCGAGTTCGCCGGTGGAGATTTTCTCTCCTTCGGGTCCGTACTGGGAAAGCTGATAGAGGGTTTTTACGTAGTTTTCGACCGTCAAGCTGGGCACGATGGTGACCCTCTCTGTCACACTGGAACCGCGGCCCCCACATCGGGCCTCACGCAATTCCTAAACGTTACGTTAACCGGTGGTAAACCAATCGTGCAGGGGAGTGCCCGAATCGCATCAAGAGGATGCGGGAGAACCTGTTGATTCCGGCTCGCCGACGACGAGCCAGATTGATTTTAGATAGCCTGTTTCGGGGATGTCGAGAGCGACAGGATGATCGGGGGCGGCACCGGCTTCGGCGATGATCCGGGCGGGGCGTCCCACGGCCCGCGCGGCGGCTCGTACGATCGCGCGGAACTCGTCG
>JBGSYY010000196.1:0-2742 GCA_041750675.1 Isosphaeraceae bacterium
GCGCGGATGCGGGCGATGTCGACGTCGGCATCGCCGCCCACTTTCAACTGGAAGCGTCGATATCCCTCAGCGCGATAGGCCCGGACACGATCGGCCATCACCTCGGGGGGTTCCTGCGAGATCGCCCGGTAGAGGACGAAATCCTCGCCATGGCGGCCGCCCAGCAGCTCGCAGACCGGCAGACCCGACGCCTGGCCCAGAATGTCCCAGCAGGCCACGTCGATGCCGCTCTTGACGTAGGCATGGCCCTTCAAGGCTGCGTCCATGCGTCGGTTGAGGACGCCCAGGGCGCAGGGATCGTAGCCGATCAGATGCGGCCCCAGTTCGCGGATACCAGCGCGGACGCCCTCGGCATAAGCGGGCAGGTAGAACGGCCCGAGCGGGCAGACCTCGCCGTGGCCGACCAGGCCGGCGTCAGTCTCGACCCGCACGATCGTGCTGTCGAAGACCGTCACCGCCTTGCCGCCCGACCACTTGTAGCTTCCCTCACGAAGCGGCTGGTCGACACGGTAGGCCGCGATTCCGGTGATCTTCATCGGTGACAACTCTCTTGAAAGGTAGGGATCGCATCAGAACCCAGACTAGCCCGCTGAGGCTCAGACCGCACCCCTGGCGTGGCTCTCGCCGTCGCGAATTCGCCTGTCGCAAACGAGAGACAGCCGGCCGTCCGCCCTCGCTCCTGGGTCCCGAAGAACCACGAAGCCAATGGGCGGACGGCCGGCTGCGATGGGGTACATCCGACGGCACGCCTTTCGGCAGCCCTCCGCCAGTCTTTGGAACTGGCTCGCCAGGTCCCCAACCTGGTGTCTCGGATGCGGGGTAAATGCAGGAATTTCGGGGCCTCTCGACGGGAAACGCAAGAGAGCGAAGCCTTCCCTGGCCCACTCATGACCCTGCGTCTCCTCCAGCCATCCTTGGCCGGTGTCTCTTGGCGACAAGCCTTACCATCGGCCCATTGACCAGACTCTCTCCAGCAAACCGCTCGACAGCGGCGATCTTTCGGATCAGGCTCTTGCAAGGTTTGCCCGTTCCGACTTTTTTGCCCAAGTGGAGCGCCTTGCCTGTCCGAAATAACGTGATGATGAGTGGGAGATTCTCCCGCTCGTCGCAGCCCGCGTTGACGCTTCACGGTGGTTGGGCTATCGTTCGGCCCGCGCGGGGATTTCCGGCCTGGGTGTCGGAATCCACAGGACTCGCCCGCGTGGTGATCACTCGACCGAGGTCCGTCGCCGTGCAGGGAGGCACTCGATGGCCGCGCTGACCGACCTGCCGCTTTCCGTTGGTTCGGAGCTCGACGCCCTGAATTTCGCCAGGGCGGTTCTCCGGATTGAAGCCGAAGCCCTGGAAGGAGTTCGGGCGCAGCTCGACTCCGCCGTCGCACGCGCGGCCGACCTGATCTTCCAGACCCGAGGCAGTGTGATCGTCACCGGCATGGGCAAGGCGGGCCTGGTCGGTCAGAAGCTGGCCGCGACCCTGGCCTCAACGGGCACGCGTGCCTTCCCGATGCACCCCTCCGAAGCGGTCCACGGCGACCTGGGCCGGATTCGATCCGGCGATATCGTTCTGACCCTCTCGCAAAGCGGCGAGACCGAGGAAGTTCTCCGGCTGATTCCGGCCCTGCGCCGCCTGGGGGCGATCTTGCTGGCGATCACCGAGCGGCCGACCAGCACCCTGGGCCGCCAGTCCGATCTGACGATCACGCTCGGGCCGATCGAGGAAGCCTGCCCGCTGGGACTCGCGCCCTCGGCCAGCACGACCGCGATGATGGCCGTCGGCGACGCCCTGGCCTTGCTCGTCAGCCGAATGCGCAACTTCCGCGCCGAGGATTTCGCCCTCTACCACCCGGCCGGCAGCCTGGGCCGCAAGCTGGCGCGGGTCGAGGACGTGATGCGCACGGGCAAGCACATCCGTGTGGCGCACGTCAGGGAATCGGTGCGATCGGTTCTTGTCCGTCTCGGCGGTGCCCGACGCCGCACCGGAGCGATCATGGTGATCGACGACGCCGAGCGGCTGGCCGGCATCTTCACCGACAGCGATCTGGCCCGTCTGTTCGAGACTCGTCGCGACAGCCTGATCGACCATCCTCTGGCCGAGGTGATGACCCGCGACCCGGTTCGCGCCGTGGTGGGAACGCCCGTCGCCGAGGCCGTGGAGTCACTTCGCTCCCGCAAGCTGAGCGAGCTGCCCGTGGTTGACCGTGGAAGTCGCCCGGTCGGCCTGATCGACCTGACCGACCTCATCGGCCTGGTTCCTCCCGAGTTGCTCGAAACCGAGGAAGCGGCCTGATGCCCACACCGGCCCTGACCTCCGAGACGACACTCGATGACGAATCGCTCGACCGCCGCTGCGCGTCGATTTCGCTCTTGTTGCTTGATGTGGATGGCGTTCTGACCGATGGCGTGGTGCATCTGAACGACCACGGCGTCGAGGGTCGCCACTTCTTCGTGCGGGATGGCATCGCCATGAATCTCTGGCGCCGGGCGGGCCACCGAGCCGCGATTCTGTCAGGGCGATCCGCGCCAGTCGTCTCCCGGCGCGCGGCTGAGTTGCGGATTCATCCCGTCCTTCAGGGGATTCAGGATAAGGGCACGGCCTACCTGAAGCTTCTTGACGACCTGCGGCTCTCGCCCGAGCAGGTGTGCTTCGTCGGAGACGACCTGGTCGATCTTCCGGTCTTGCGGGCGGTGGGACTGGCGGCCTGCCCGGGCGACGCGGTCGCCGAGGTTTGCGAGGCGGCTCATC
>JBGSYY010000197.1:0-2731 GCA_041750675.1 Isosphaeraceae bacterium
CCGGCCGCGGTCGAGACGGCGGCCCCGAGTGGGACGGCCGCCGAAGGCTGGGGCACTCTCAAGGGGCGTGTTGTGTTTGTGGGAGATGTGCCACAGCTCGCGCCCTTGGTCGAAAAGGGAGCGGACGTTAAGGACGCACAGGTTTGTGCGATCAACGCTGTTCCCAACGAGAAACTCGTCGTTGATCCGACGAGCAAGGGAGTTCGATACGCGCTGGTCTACATTCCCAAGCCATCGGCCGTGAATCCTGAAGCGCAGACGGCGGCCGAGGCCAAGGTTGAGGAGTTTGATCAGAAGAATTGCGTATTCGTGCCGCATGTTTTGGCGGCGGTGAAGGGTGGGAAGGTGCTGATCAAGTCGAGTGACCAGGCCGGCCATAATGTGCATTCGCTGTTGCGTGGCACGAGCTTTAACCAGGGGTTGCAGCCGGGCAGTTCGGTGACGCTTGATATCAAGAACGCGGAGGGCCGGCCGGGTCAGGTGGTCTGCGACATCCACCCCTGGATGAAGGCCTGGTGGCTGACCCTGAACAACCCGTATTTCGCCGTGACGGACGAGAACGGCGCGTTTGAGATCAAGAACGTGCCGGCCGGGGATCAAAAGGTTGTTGTTTGGAGCGAGGCGACGCACCCAGCGTTTGTGACGGCGTCGGCGAGTGGCGACTCGGTGGCGATCAAGGCCGACGGCGAGACGACTGTGGAATACAAGCTCGACGCCGCCAAGGTGAAGTGAGCTTGGGGACCCATCCCAGCGACGCGCCTTTGGTGCCAGACGCCCGCGGGTACAATCCGTGGGCGTCGGATGTTAGCATCGATCCCGGAAAACCTGCGGAACGAAATGCGAGGAGAGGTGAAGAGTCTCCTCGACGTGAGTTCCGCTGGTGATTGTCGGTTCCCCTGAGACAAGGATCGCGAAACGATGAAACGCTTGGGTTCAGTGCTGATTTGCGGATTGACGGCCTCGGCGACAATGGCCGTGGTTGCGCTTGCGCCCTCCACCAAGGCCGCCGGGCCGAATCCTTCGGCTCCAGTCGCGCAGGGGTCGTACGGCACGATCAAGGGGCGGTTGGTTTGGGGCGGATCGGACGTGCCGGCGGCGATCCCGATCACGGCCAACAAACAAAAGGACCCCGAGGTTTGCGCCAAGGAGCCGTTGTTTGAGGTCGAGCTGGTTGTCGACCCCAAGACCAAGGGCATCGCGCATGCGTTTGCGTATCTTCCCACGCCCACCGGGAAGAACGCGGAGATGGAAAAAGCACTGATCGCCGGGCATCCGACGGCTGAGGTCGACCAGGTGAACTGTGAGTTCATTCCGGTGAGCACGGCGATCCACAAGGATCAGAAGATTGTGTTCAAGTCGAGTGATGCGATTGGTCATAACGTGCATTACACGGGCTTCACAAACAACGCCAACTTCGCGATGGGTCCGAAGGGATCGAGCGAGAAGAAGCTGGCTGCGGAGAAGCGGCCGATCAACCTGGTTTGTGATATTCATCCCTGGATGAAGGGCAATATCATGGTTTTCTCGCATCCGTTCTTCGCCGTGACGGGAACGGATGGATCGTTCGAGATCCAGGGAGTTCCCGCTGGGAAACAGAATCTTGTGATCTGGCAGCGCAAGGCCGGCTATGCGACAGACGGGGGCAATCGCGGGATGGCGGTCGAGGTCAAGGCGGGCGGAGTGACGGATCTGGGCGAGATCAAACTCGATCCGGCGAAGATTAAGTAATGAGATCCGACCGCGGGCAGAGCAGCCTCAATCCTGGCACCGGCAGGGTGCGGGGATTGAGGCTTTCCTTATCCACGAGAGCCACGAGATGAGTCCTCGGTCGCTGGGACGATTCCTGCAGTTTGTGGGACTGGCGATCCCGCCGATGGCGATTGCGGCCGAACTGGCTGGGCGTGTGGGGCTTGGGGTCTCACTTCTGATTGCCTCCGCGGGAGTTCTGGTGTTTCTGCTGGGCACTCGGATGCTCCCCGCGTCCTGATCCGAGAGTACGTTGGACTGCGTGCGAGTTTCGCGAGCTTGCCCTTGTTTGAGGCGGGCCGGATGGAAGAAAAGGCGAATGTGCGGAGATGTTCGCCTTGTCGCAAGTGTCAGTTGCTCAATAATCTACGTGCGAGGGAGGAAAGGACGAAGGTCTCCCTCCGTGCCGGTTTATGGAGAGATGGCGCTAGAATTGCTCAGGGCTCTCATCCGTCGTCTCATTTGGCCTGGTCGCGGAGATTCTTGGCATCACCCTAGAATGGGGAGATCGCGACGCCCGGAACGAGAGAGCGTACACCAGTAGTATGGGAGGGGGTTCGGGATTTCCGGATCGCTCCCGGCCGCGTTGGGTGTGCCCACCCGGCGATTCGTCGAATCGCCCGCCGCGTGGTCCGACCGCACGAAGGGGTCTCGTTCATGCCTTTCGAGACACGCCAGACTTCCGGCCGATCGACTCTGCAATGGGCGGCCTTTGTGTTCAGCATGGGTCTGCTGGCGTGGTCGGGACCTAGTGAGTTTGCCAGAGCGCAACTTGCCGAGAACCCGCGCGGGGGTTCCGTTTTTCATCCCGATTCCAGCTTCACCGCGGAATCGCTACTGCGAAATGCGGCTCGCCAGGCTCGGTCGGCGCAGTGGACGGAGACGCTTGATCTCTATGAACGTGCCGTCGCCCAGCATGGTGACGCGCTGGCGCAGGTGCCGGCGGCTGATGTTGAGGAAGCGGCGGCGGTTGGTGCGGGCGGGG
>JBGSYY010000198.1:0-5663 GCA_041750675.1 Isosphaeraceae bacterium
GTCCTCGGCGAGGCCGCGCCCGGCCAGCCCGGCATCGACGCCATCCCCCTCGACAGTATCCTCGAACAAATCACCGACCACGGCCGCCGCCGCGTCAACCTGCTCAAAATCGACTGCGAAGGCTCCGAGTTCCCCATCCTCTTCACCGCCCAGCGGCTGGGCTGGATCGACCGCATCGTCGGCGAGTTCCACGAGCTGGCCTCCGCCCACAGCACCCACGCCATCCCCGAGGTCGCCAAGGTTCCCGGCCAGCCGTCCCACTCCATCGAAGCCCTCGCCAAAGTTCTCGAAACCCACGGCTTCACCGTCACCTTCCTCCGCGGCAACGACCCCAACCTCGGCCTCTTCTTCGCCGACAACCAAAAAATCCGCCGCCCCGACCAACCCCACGCCCTCGGCCACATGATCGCCGCCGCCTGGGCACGGCTCAGCGGCCGCGCCAACATCCCCACAGCTTCCCGAACGTGATAGGATAAAATTCCCTCGGGCCCCAGCTCCCGACCCACAAACCGTTTGACCTCAGCCCCAAGGGCCGCTCCCGCAACGATAAGCCCCAACCCCAGGGCGGCCCCATCACTCCCCTCAGCGACGACCGAAACGAGAGAGCCCCGCGATGATCACCGTCAAAGCCAAACAACTCCGCGAACTGGACGACGAACAGCTCGAACTCACTCTCCAAGAAACTCAACAAAAGCTGTTCCGCCTCCGCCTCCAAAGCGAAACCGAGCGGCTCGAAGCTCCCTCCGAGATCGCCGCCACCCGCCGCCACATCGCGCGCATCCACACCCTCATCCGCGAGCGCCAGATCGAGCGCGCCGCCTCCGCCTAACCCCTCTCAACCCATCGTTCCCCCCCACAGGCACCTGAGACGCTCATGAGCTCCCCCTCCCCCAGTCCCCAGCCGACGACGCCCGCACGCGACCCACGCGCCACCGAAATCGGCACCGTGACGACCGACAAGATGACGAAAACCCGCCGCGTCGAGATCGAACGACTCCTCCCCCATCCCAAGTACGGCAAGCTTCAACGCTTTCGCACCGTCTGCTACGCCCACGACGAGACCAACGAAACCCGCGTCGGCGACGTCGTCGAAATCATGTCCACCCGCCCGCTTTCCAAGCTCAAGCGCTGGCGCGTCACCCGAATCGTCCGCCCCGGCAGCCAGCGCGACCTCACCGCCCCGCCCGAAGCCGAATCGGCCGGTTCCTGACCCGTTCGCCCCGCGGACCTCGCCCCACCCCGCCGATCTGAGCGGAAATCGCCTCAAACCCCTTGCAAACCAATCCCATCGCCGTCATAGTAATGGGCTCGAATCGCCCGAGCGGGCACCAGAGAACGGACGTCTCTCGCGCAACCCGTTCGCGAGATGCCCAGGATCAAGCCGACCGACGAACCCACCGAGCGACGGCCCGACCGGATCGGCCCGCCGTCCCCCCGTTGATAGCTCCGAGAAACGAAACAGTCCTCCCATGATCCAGATGCAAACCCGGCTCGACGTGGCCGATAACACGGGCGCCAAGGAAGTCATGTGCATCAAGGTGCTCGGCGGCAGCGCCTCGCGCTACAAGAGGCGCGTGGCCGGGCTGGGCGATGTCATCATCTGCTCGGTCAAGAAGGCCAGCCCGGGTGGTGACGTCAAGGCTGGCGACGTCGTCCGCTGCGTCGTCGTCCGCACCCGCAATAGCACCCGCCGCACCGACGGCTCCTACGTCCGCTTCGACCATAACGCATGCGTCCTCATCGACAAGGAAAACAACCCCCGCGGCACCCGCATCTTCGGCGCCATCGCCCGCGAAATGCGTGACCGCCAGTTCATGAAGATCATCAGCCTCGCCGCCGAAGTCGTCTGAGTTCCTCCTCCCTTCTCCCCTCGCACTCTCTGTGATTCCCATGCTCATCCGCAAAGACGATATGGTGGTGGTGATCCGCGGCGACGACCGCTCCACCGAGGCACGCAAGGTCCTCCGCGTCCTGCCCGAGAAGAACAAAATCGTCGTCGAGGGCGTCAACCGCGTCTACAAGCACCTCAAGCCCAGCGGCAAAAATCAGCAGGGCGGCCGACTCTCCAAGGAGATGCCGATCAGCGCCTCCAACGTCCTGCTCTATAGCCCACAGGCCGGTCGCGGCGTACGGGTCGGCCTCCGCTACACCGCCGAGGGTCGCAAGGAACGCTACTGCAAGGCCACAGGCGCTTCGCTCGGCCCCGTCGGCACCGCCAAGCCCGCCCACGCGCAGAAGGCCGCCGCCGCTTCCAGCCGCTCCCAAGCCTGATCGATCACTCTCAACAACGACCCAACCCGATCCGATCCCCTCACGCCGGGAAACCGGCCTCCTCCCGAACCCGAAACGCGATTCACCGCGGCCCCGCCCCCCCGAGTTTCCCACCAAACGGGGCCGCCCCAGGCCGGATCGCCGGAGCTTGACCGAACATGGCCCGCCTGCTCGACGAATACCAGACCACGATCGCCAAATCGATCGCCGCGAAGTTCGAGATCACCAACATCATGGCGGTCCCGAAGCTCGAAAAGATCGTCATCAACATGGGCGTCGGCCGCGCCACCCAGGATAAAGCCGCACTCGACCAGGCTGTCGACGCCCTCACCAAGATCAGCGGCCAAAAGCCCGTCGTCACCAAGGCCAAGGTCTCCGTCTCCGGCTTCAAGCTCCGCGAAGGCAACGATATCGGCTGCAAGGTCACCCTCCGCGGCCACCGCATGTACGAATTCCTCGACCGGCTCGTCTCCATCGCCCTGCCTCGTATCCGCGACTTCCGCGGCGTTAATCCCAACAGCTTCGACGGCCACGGCAACTACAGCCTCGGCCTCGCCGAGCAAGTCGTCTTCCCCGAGATCGAGGCCGACAAAATCCAGCACACCCAGGGCATGGACATCACGTTCGTGACCTCCGCCGACAGCGACGACCAGGCCCGCGAACTGCTCCGCGCCTTCGGCATGCCCTTCCGACAGCCCCAGGTCAAAGGCGCTCCGCGCTCCTAAAACTCCTTACCCAAGTCCATCGGGTGGGCACCGCCCACCAACCTCCGAGAGGTGAGACGCCCCCATGTCGACGAAGGCCCAGATGATCCGGTCGATGACGCCTCGCAAATTCGAGGTGCAGCACCGCAACCGCTGCCACCTCTGCGGCCGTCCCCGCGGCTACTATCGCAAGTTCGGCATCTGCCGCATCTGCTTCCGCTCGCTCGCCAGCAAGGGCCTGATCCCCGGCGTGCGCAAGGCGAGCTGGTAAGCCCGCAGTCGTAACCGTTGCCCTATCCTTACGTTCGCCTCGACATCCCTCGCTCCCGCTCCCTCGCCTCGCTTTCATCCCCGTCGCGCCGACCTGCCCGCATCTTCCCCCTCCACGCCCTCGGTTCTTCCGAAGGCCGGGCACGTTACCCGCGACGGTTTCGCACGAAGGTTCCCCACGCCCATGATGACCGACACGATCGCCGACATGCTCACGCGCGTCCGCAACGCGGTGCGGATCGAAAAACCACACGTCGATATGCCCCTCACCAAAGCCTGCCGCGGAATCGCCGAAGTGCTTCGCCACGAAGGCTACATCTGGGGCTACGAAGTCATTGACACCGTACCCGCCAGAACCCTGCGGATCGAGCTGAAATACGGCCCCAACGGCGAACGCCTCGTCCGCTCCATCGACCGCGTCAGCAAGCCCGGCTGCCGCCGCTATACCGGCTACAAAGACCTCAAGCCCGTCCTCGGCGGCATGGGCATCCAAATCCTCAGCACTCCCCAGGGCATCCTCAGCGACCGCCAGGCCCGCGCTGCCAAGGTCGGCGGCGAAGTCCTCGCCCGAATCACCTGATCTCCAGAACACCCCGCCGCGCGGCCCCCACCAACGGCCGCCCTCGCAGTGCCACTCGATTCAAACCCAGAGCAAATACCGACGCGAGGCAAAATTTCCTCGCCCACGAGCAGCGAGAGGATGGTTCGACGATGTCCCGTATTGGTCGTAAGCCGGTTCCAGTGCCGGCCAGCGTGAAGATCGCCCTGGTGCCCGAGTCGACCATCAAGGTCGAAGGCCCCAAAGGCAACCTCGAATTTCAGTATCGCCCCGAAATGATCGTCAAGTACGACGAATCCGCGCGATCCCTCACCGTCGAGCGCCCCGACGACGAACGCATCAACCGCGCCCTCCACGGCCTCACCCGCAGCCTCATCGCCAACATGGTCCAGGGCGTCTCCGAAGGCTACACCCGTCGCCTCGAAATCGTCGGCGTCGGCTTCCAGGCCCAGTTGAAAGGCGCAAACACCGTCGCCCTCCAGGTCGGCTACGCCAACCAGGTCGTCCTCCAGGCCCCCGAGGGCGTCACCGTCACCGTCCCCGACCCCACCCACGTCGCCGTCAGCGGCGCCGATAAGCAAAAGGTCGGCCAGTTCGCCGCACTCGTCCGCGAAGTTCGCCCGCCCGAACCCTACAAGGGCAAAGGCATCCGCTACGAAGGCGAAGCCGTCCGACGCAAGTCCGGCAAGGCCTTCGGCGCCAAGTAACCCATAACCCGTAGGGTGGGCACCGCCCACCCCTCCCCGCATGATCCGTAGGGTGGGCACCGCCCACCCCTCCCCGACTTCCCCAGGGCCCGGTCGGCAATCGGTCCCACCCTTTAGGTCGAGAGTCCCGTGAACCGCAATCAACGCGAAGTCATCCAGCAACGTCGCGACCGCCGCCAAAAGCGCGTCCGCCGCAAGCTCACCGGCACCACCGAGCGCCCCCGGCTCTCCATCTTCCGTAGCTCAAAACATATCTACGCGCAAGTTGTTAACGACGAGACCGGCAAGACCCTCGCGGCCGCCTCCACCCTCGACGGCGGCCTCAAGGGCGACCTCGCCAACGGCTACGGCGGCAACGCCACCGCCGCCGCCAGCGTCGGCAAGCTCGTCGCCGAACGCGCCAAAGAAGCCGGTATTGACAAGGTTTGCTTCGACCGCCGAAGCTACAAATATCACGGCCGGGTCCAGGCCCTCGCCGACGCCGCTCGCGAAGCCGGCCTCCAGTTCTAGCGACCCGCTCGGAAGGGCGTGGGCCGCACGCCATCCCCATCCCCCTCTCGAGTGAAACCCCAATCGCCTTCGGGGAGACCGTACGACGGAACTTCCCATGCCCGCTTCGCAACGAGCCCCGAAGGGCCTGTGCCGCAACGCCGTCCCCAGCCTCCACAGGGCGAATTGATCCTAGCCCGGGGCAACGCTCCAGGAACCCCGCGAATCCCCGACAATTCCGCAAGCCCCAACGGGGCGCTTCAAGAGAACTCACAAACCAGCCCCCAGTCGAGTAGCAGAGAGGATTCTCCACCGTGGCCAGTGAAGGGCGAGATCGAGATCGCGACCGCGGCGGCGACCGCGGCGATTGGACGGAAAGCGTCGTCGCCATCCGTCGCTGCGCAGCGGTCGTCAAAGGCGGCCGACGCTTCAGCTTCAATGCGCTGGTGGTCGTCGGCGACGGCAAGGGCCGCGTCGCCTGGGGCTACGGCAAAGCCAACGAAGTCCCCCCCTCCGTCGAAAAAGGGGTCAAGGACGCCCACAAGCAAATGCAACGCGTCCCCCTCCGCAAGGGCACCATCCCCCACCGCGTCATCGGCCGCTTCGGTGCCTCACGCGTGCTCATGATGCCCGCTAGCCCCGGCACCGGCGTCATCGCCGGCG
>JBGSYY010000199.1:0-9395 GCA_041750675.1 Isosphaeraceae bacterium
CGCAGTTCGCTGCCGTCGTGGACATTCCAAATTTTGATCAAGCGATCATAGCTTGATGTGGCCAGGGTTTGATCGTCGCTCGACAACGAGGCCGACAGGATCGTATCGGCGTGACCCCGAAACTCGCGCAGTTTCTCGTTGGATTTCAGATCCCAGACCGCGACCGCGCCGAACTGCCCCGCGCGGCCCCCGGCGACGACCAGCGTCGATCCATCGCCGGTCACCTGAAGCGCGGCGATCGGTCCTGGATGCCCGGACAGGGTCGCGACCGTCTTTTTCTCGGCGGGATCAATGACCAACACATCGAGGCCACGCGCCGCGAGCAACTTCGAGCCATCCGGCGTGTAGACCAGGGCCGTCACCGGCTCGACCGCCCCCGCGCTGGCCGCCACACGCGGCAAGAGGGTTAACGGATCGACGAGCGCCCTCAGCGGGGTCTCCTCGGCCGATGGTCCGTCGAACTTCGCCCCTTCGGCGACCCAGCGTTCCAGCAGGGCAATCTGGGTGTCCGAAAGGGGTTCCTGTTTCAGTGGCATACGCGGTTCGGCGTCGGGCCTGAGGACGGCGATCAGGTGGCTCTCCTCCGGCTTGCCCGATTCGATGATCCCCTCACCGACCACGTCGCCGCCCTTAAGCATTCTGGCGAAGGTCGCCATGTTCAGGCCCGATTCGGCCTTCTGGTCGTTATGGCAGCCGACACAGTGGGCCACGAGCATCGGCGCGACCTGGTGCTGAAAGCTCACCGGCTCGTCTGCCGCGCGGGGAGCGAGCGGCAGCAGCACCGTGAGCAGGACGTGGGTCGTCAACGTCAGCATCGCGTTGGTTCCGAATGGGGCAATTTTCTGGATATTGTCTTCGATCGATTCATTATCACTGCTGGAGGTCGTCGGGTGCAGGGGTGACAGCCGAGCCGCCGTTATTGGTCCCTGACTGGTTCGCAGGGCGGATCGGGTCTTTGCAGTGTGGATCGCTTCTTCAAATGCGTGTCGTACCGTGCGATGGCTTACCGCTCGTGGCGTGGTCGAGCCTTGTGGTGGATGCGGTTCGCTTTGATGCCGCGATTCGTGATCCGCTTTGGGACGCCCGCCGCGCGCTCGCGGGCCAGGATGGCGTTTCCCTGGTTGTCGAAATGATCCATGATTTTACCGCTCAAGACGGGTATCGCGCGGTTGTTGAGTATCGAGCGTGCATCGAGAATGAAACTGCCTCAAGTCTTCTCAACTGGCTCAACGGCCCTGCTCTTGAAGCAAGGCGACAAGCCGAACGGCTAACACGTCGGGAAGCCCGGCTAGATGCTCGCGAGTGATCAGTCCGACGTCGATCAAGTCGCTGATGTGTGCGAGATCGTGGTGACGCGCGGCCATCAACTTCATCCGAAGCAGGCTGGAAAGCGGGACAACCTGATGCCCCGGCTCCAGCTCGATTCGATCGTCGACCGACGGCGAAGGCAGGGGATACTCGGCTTTCACTTTTTCGTCGGCCCAAAGCAGGTGGACGCCCCTTCGAGGGCTAGGATCGTCGGGGTCGAGAAACATGCCCACGCCGACAACCTCGAGATACTCCAGCCCCGCATCCAGGGCCGCCACACGCGCGGCAGGTAGGTCCGATCGACGGAGCAGAATATCTACGTTTTTTGTTGTCCGTACTGCGTCGGGATCAACCGTCGCAACCCAAATGGCGACGGCCTGCCCACCGACCAGGGCATGGGGCACCCCCCTGGCCGTCAAGGCGGCGAGTATCCGCTCGCGCAACTTCGTGACGCGGTCGACAGCCATTTGGTGACGCTTCCACAAAGTCGGTGTTCGCGCGGTCGGGCTGTCCAGTGACATGATGGTGGTACCCTTTCCGATTCAGTGCAGCTCGTCGTCTTCGTCTTCATCCGCTTCTTCACCCTCGGGCGGATCGAAACGGTGGAAGCGGGAACCGGAGGGGGACGAGAGGTGGATTCCTGCCGGGCGTTGGTGACGACGTTTGAGCCGGCGCTCGTCGAAGCCGGTCGGCAGACAGAGCCGATATCTCCGCAGCTCCTCCAGATATCTGGCGAACACCGAGAACGCCAACCCGGCGACGACCAGCGCGTTGACGGCGAGCAACATGATTGCCAGGTGCAGAGCATGGGGTCGGTTGGCGAACCTCGGCGGTGGCGCGGGATGGGCCGAGATTGAGAGGACTCGTGTCGCCGTGCGGTCGTCGAATTCGGGGAACGAGGTTGGCCGGGTTGGTCCACCGAGCCAGGTCATGACATGAGGGATCGCCAGAACGAGGCCGTTGGCCAGCAGAATCACGGCAGCCGCGCCCAGCCAGAAGCGGGGCGTCAGCCGGGGCCGTGGTCGAGGTGGGAATAGCTCCACGAGATTCAGGACTCCCGAGCGGCCGCGTGGGCGTTCGCGACAAACGGTGATATCGCGATGATCAATGGTCGAAGAGAAATTCCTTGCTGGTCAGAATGGCCCAATACAGATCTTCGATCGCTTGCCTTCGAGCGGCGGTTGCGGCGTCGCCGTCCAGGCCATGGGTCGCCTCGGCGAGCGCGGGCAGGAGTTGTCCGGCCTCATCGGATGTCGGCAGGCGGGCTAGGGCCGAGGCGAACAGCGTTTCGATCACCATCTGGTCCTCTTCGCCCTCGCGCACCAACCGCGCAACGACGCCCTTCTCGTCGCGTAGCTTCTCGTTCAGTGTATTGCCGTTGACGAGGTGTAACGCCTGGGAGACGGACGGCTCGTCGGAGCGCTCACACGAGCAAACGGCCTCTCGGGCCGGACGGCCGAAGGCGTCGAGGAAGTTGCTCTCGATCCGCGAGTCAGGAAGTTGAAGGCTGCGCCAGCCCTCGGGAAAGCCGGCGAAGGCTGTGGGCACTTCAGTCACGCGGCCGATGGCATCGAGCAGCACCTCGGCAGGAAGACGCTTGATGGGATAATGGCTCAGGAATTTCTGATCCTGGGCGTTGGCGGTCAGCGGTTCGCTGGAACGTTGATAGGCAGCCGAGGCCATGATCGTACGGATCAGGTGCTTCACGTCGCGTTTGTGGGCGCGGAAATCGTCGACCAGCCATTCGAGCAAGGCGGGGTCGGTGGCGGGGTTGGTCGCGCGGAGGTCGTCCTCGGGATCGATCAGGCCACGGCCGAAGAAGTTGGCCCAGACGCGGTTGACGATCGCGCGGTCGAAGTATGGGTTCGAGGTATCGGCGAGCCAGTCGGCGAAGGCGATCCGCCGGTCGCCCCGAGCTTCGAGTGGGAGCGGCTCCGCGTCCAGGGGTTGGGGAGCCATGACGATCCCGCGTCTCGGGTGGACGATGTCGCCCTCGGCGGCGACAGCCACAACTACATCGCCGGCGACCACCGAGCCGTTCGCGCCGGTGCCATCCTTGAGGCGGACGCGCGAGAACAGATTCGCGAGTCCATAGTATTGATCTTGTGTCCACTTTTCCATCGGATGATTGTGGCAGCGGGCGCAGGTGAGCGACAGGCCGAGGAACGCGACGCTGGTGCTTTCGGTGAGGTCGATGGGGTCGCGATGCAGGACGTAGTAGTTTGCCGCGCCGTTGGCCAGGGTCGAGCCTTTGGCCGTGATCACCTGCCGAGCGAACTCGTCCCAGGGCAAGTTCGCTTTTACGGATTCTCGGACGAACCGGTAGAACGACCACATCGAGGTCGGGGCCAGCTTTCTGGACGACACCAGCAAGACGTCCGACCACTTATACGCCCAGTAATCGATATATTCCGACGACTCCAGCAATCGATCGATCAATGCCTCGCGCTTGCCGGGTGATGCATCGTTGGCGAACCGAGCGACCTCGGCGGCGGGAGGGAGCGTACCCGTGGACCCGAGATACGCGCGGCGTAGAAAGCTCGAATCATCGGCCGGCGGCGAGGGCGGGATGCCCAGCGACTCCAACCGTGCCAGGTTCAGGTCGTCGATCCGGTTATTCCGAGGCGAGGCGGCGAAGACCGACGATTCAGCCGGAGCGGAACTGGGTACGACCAGATTGACCAGATCGACGTGGCTGGAGAACCAAATCGAAATCGCGCCCGCGCCGGGGCCAACGACGGCGACCTTTCCATGCTCATCCACCTTGGCCACGCCGATGTCGGTCGATTCAAATTTGGCCCATCGGGTCACGTCGAGAATCCGGCCGTCGGCATAATGGACGCGAACCAGCAATTGCTGCGACTGTCCGGGCGTGAGCCGCAGGCGAGCGGGCACGGCCTCGACACGCTCGACCGCCACATCGGCGGCCGACGGAGCCGGGCAACCCTCGGCGATCCAGCCGATCAGGACACGGTACTCGGGGGAGGCCGGATCGAGCCGCGCACCGCCGCCGTGGTCGAGTGCGCCGGTCGACTTCAAGAGCATCAGGCTTTCGGCGGGTGCGGTGGGCCGCACGCGGCGTCCTAGCGCCTGTCGGGTCAGAACGTCGTAATCCAGTTCGGGACCATACCCCCTCAATGTCAGCCGAAAGCCATTCTTGCCGGCGGCCGAGCCGTGGCACGCGCCCATGTTGCAACCCAGGCGAGTCAGGACGGGCAGAACCTCGTTGCGGAAGCTGAACGAGGGCGTGGCGGCCGCGTTGCGAACCTTGACCTTCGCCGCAGCCGTGCGATCGCCGACCCTGGCCGTGATCATCGCCGTGCCATCACTGACCGGCGTGACTGTCCCATCGGGACCGACGATCGCGACATCGGGATTTTCGCTGGTAAAGTGGGCGGTCGCCGTGAGGTCGCCGGTGACGACGGCCGTGTCGGCGTCCGACGTTTCGACGGCAAGCAAGCGATGCATGGAGCGTGCGCCGTCGAGTGTCAGATCACCCGGCACGAGCCTCAGCGTATCGCCGGCCCAGGCCGCGACGGGCGGGATCAGCACAACCCAGGCGAGCAAGCGTGCAAAAACCGGCATGATGGGGCAAGCTCTCGGAAGTCGGGATTGGTCTTGCACGATGGGGGCACGAAGACCCGGGTTTAGTCGCCGTTGTGCTGAGACAGGTTTAGAACAATTCGTAGATCGGCTCGACGCCGCGATCGACGAGTGGGATCGGCCGGCTCTGGGGGCCGGGCAGGTCGGTGTTGAGGTCAAAGCCCATGGCATGGAAGACGGTCGCCGCGACCTCAGCCGGAGTCACGGGTCGATCCTTGGGGGCGTAGCCGATCTCGTCGGACGCTCCGACCACCGTCCCGCCCTTGATCGGCCCGCCGGCCAGCAAGGCCGTCCAGCAATTGGGATGGTGGTCGCGACCGCCGGCGGGGTTGATCTTGGGGGTCCGGCCAAACTCGCCGAAGGCGATGATCATCGTGTTTTCGAGCAAGCCGCGACTGTGCAGGTCCTCGATCAGCGAGGTGTAGGCGTTGTCGAAGTTGGGGGCGATCACGGTCGGGTAGTCGGCGATCGACGTGAACGGCGCGGAGCCGTGGCTGTCCCAGGTCAGCTCGTTGAAGACCGTCTCGAACTGGTTGACCGTCACGAACCGCACACCCCGCTCGATCAGCCGCCGAGCCATCAGGCAGCTCTGGCCGAACTTGGTGCGGCCGTAGCGGTCACGCACGGCGTCTGGTTCTAGTGTCAGATCGAAGGCCTCGCGGGTGCTTTGGCTCGACATGATGGCGTACGCCTGCTGGAAATTGGCGTCGAGGAGACGGGCGTCGGGCGAGGCTTCGAAGGCTTTTACCGACTGGTCGATGGTCTCGCGAAACTTGCGCCGGCGTGATTCGCGTACGGCGGTGATGTATTCGGGGGGCAGGAGGTCGGGCACCTTGAAGTCGGGGGTGCTGGGGTCGGCGTTGAGCACGAACGGGTCGTAGGTCTTGCCCAGATAGCCGGCATTTTGGCCATGAGGCATGCCGCCGCCGGTGTTGCCGATGGGGCGGGGGATGAGGACATGAGACGGGGCGTCGCCGCGCGAGCCTTTGAGAAACGAGGTGACGCAGCCCATGTGCGGGTATTCGAGGCCCGCCGAGAATAGGCGGCCTGTTTGCATCATCTGGTGGCCGGTGTCGTGGACGGCGGTGGCGGTGTGATACAAGGTGCGGACGAGGGCCACCTTGTCCATTTGCGTGGCCATGCGCGGAAAGAGTTCGCTAATTTGCAGGCCGGGGACACTCGTGGAGATGGGCTGGAACGGTCCGCGGATTTCTTGCGGGGCGTTGGGCTTCATGTCCCAGGTGTCGAGCTGGCTGGGTCCGCCCACCAGAAAAAGCATGATGCAGTTCAGCTCGCGGTCGTCTTTGAGCCGTCCGGTGGCCTTCGCGGCTTGCAGGCCAGGCAGGCTCAGGCCCAAGGCTCCAATTGAGCCGGCGTGGAGAAAGTCGCGCCGGGTGAGGCCGTCGCAGAAGTGGACCGGCTTGCGGGCGTCGAGGCGGAACATCAGGTTCGGTCCTCTCTCTCGGTTTCACGACACGGCGCGACGGTGGGGGTGGGGTGGCGGGGCGAGCCTTTTCATGGTACCCCCCGCCCTGGGAACGGTCAAAGAGGCGCATGCGGACGACCCGGCCGGGAAAAGCCGGGCGAGCGCCTTGCCCAGGAGCGGCTCGTAGGTCAGGCTTGGTAATTATCGAGGGCGATTTGGGAACCGGACGCGTGGGGAGGTCGCGACGTGAATGTTCAAGTGCGTGTGTTGGCGCTGATTGTCGCGATCGGGCTATTCTTGACGTTCATTCTCCAAAACACGGAGAGCGTGACCCTGCGGTTTCTGGGAATCAAGTTTTCGACGTATTTGTCCGTTCATTGCCTGATCTCGTACTTATTGGGGATGTTGAGCGGCTGGGCGATCTTCAGTTTCGTGGGCCGCGCGTTGCGGCAGGTGGCGGAGCGTCGCAAGGCCTGACCCGGTTCTCGACTCGCGAGGGATTTGACCGAGTCGGGGAGTCGAGTTACCATCCCCAGAAAGAAGGATCAGTGCATTGCCCCGCGAGACGGTCGAAAAAGCCCGACGTGTGAGCCGTGCCGGAAATATAAGGGGATCAGCCATGCCTCTGTTCGAGGTTGAGACGACGGCGCATATCATGATCGCCTGTGTCGAGGACGAGGGTGCCGCGCGTCGGTTTGCCCAGTCCAATTATCCGCAGGAGGAGATCTTGCGGGTCAGCCACAGGCCGCGCGATGCATGGGTCATCTCCAAGAACTTGCTGGGCCTTTCGGGCAAGGTCGACCCGTGCGTGATCGCCCGCGACTGCCTGGCCCGCGCTGCCGGCGACAAGCTGCACGCCGTTCGCCTGTACATGCAGGAGACCGGGACCGACCTGGAAGGCGCCCGGCGTGTGATTGAATCGAACATGACGATAGGCTGGTAACCGGATCACGCTCGATTGAGACTGGCGACGACCGCCGCGAGATCTCATCGGGGCCACCCGCGGGCCAGTGCGAGCGGTCCGAGGACCGTCATGCAGAAAGTTATTTGTCTGATTCTGGGCGGGGGCCGCGGTTCGCGGCTCTATCCCCTGACCAAGCTGCGGAGCAAACCGGCGGTGTCGATCGCCGGCAAGTACCGGCTGATCGACATACCGATCTCGAATTGCATTCATTCGGGATTGAGTCGGATCTTCGTGCTCACCCAGTTCAACTCGGTGAGCTTGCACCGCCATATCGCCAACACCTACAAGTTCGACGTGTTCGGCGGTGGCTTCGTCGAGGTGCTGGCCGCGCAGCAGACCATGCTGCACGAGACCTGGTACCAGGGCACGGCCGATGCGGTGCGGCGCAACATCCCCTACTTCGCCGAGGGGGATTACGATCTGGTTCTGATCCTATCGGGCGACCAGCTCTACCGGATGGATTTTCAGGACATGATCCGCACCCACCGCGAGAGCCGCGCGGCGGTGACGATCGCCACCCTGCCGGTCCCCGAGAAGGAAGCGACCGCCTGCGGGATCATGAAGATCGACGACAACGGTCGTGTTTTGAGCTTCACGGAGAAACCGAGGACGCCCGAGGCCCTAGCCTCATGCCGATCCAAGCCGGAATCGCTCACGCGACTGGGGTTCGAGATCGGCGACCGGCCCTATCTGGCAAGCATGGGGATTTATCTGTTCAATCGATCGGCCCTGGTGGACCTGATGGCCTCGAGCGCGGCGACCGATTTCGGCAAGGAGCTATTTCCCCAGACCATTCGCAGTCAGCATGTGCAAGCCCACCTGTTCGACGGCTACTGGGAGGATATCGGCACGGTCGCGGCGTTTCACAAGGCGAACATCGACCTGGCGATGGACGATCCGCCGTTTGATTTCATGTCGGGCGACCGCCCGATCTTCACGCGGCCCCGCTACCTGCCCTGCTCGCGGCTGGCCGGATCGACCGTCCGGAGCAGCCTGATTGCTGATGGCTGCGTGATTGGCCAGGGCGCGGTGATCGAGAATTCGGTGATCGGCGTTCGGGCGCAAATCGGCGAGGGCGCGATCATCCGCAATTCGTACATCATGGGCGCGGACGTCATCGAGTCGACCAAGCAACGCGAGACGAACCTTCGCGCCGGACGCCCGGATATGGGCGTGGGCGCGGGTAGCCACATCGAAAAGACGATCGTCGATAAGAACGCCCGGATCGGCAAAAACGTGCGAATTCTCAATGAGGCGAACGTCTTCGACTCGGAGGAGCACCCGCTTTACATGATCCGCGACGGGATCGTGGTGGTGCCCAAGTTCGCGGTGATTGAGGATGGGTGGACGCTGTGACGGAATAGGTTTCGGCCGACGGAGTGTACGTCTTGGAAATGCCCGAAAAACGGCTTCTACAGTTCGACCTAAATGCATTCAGTGGGACATTCCGAGCGGAGTCAGACAGGGCTTGCGCTGTGCTAGGGGCCGCTCTGCTAGATGCACGCCTTGAGAGTCTGTTCAGAAGGCGGCTGCGTTGCCATGAGGACCAACTACTTAACAATGGACCACTCGGCACGTTTTCTTCTCGAATCCGCGTTTCTCGCGCACTCGCTTGGATCAGTTCGGACGTGGAATCAGACATGAACGTGATTCGTGGGATTAGGAACGAGTTTGCTCATAATTTTGATCATAGATTATCGTTTGGTGATCAATCTATTGCTGATCGGTGTAGAAACCTGAAAACCGCAAAGGTTCTGATCGAGGCCAACGAACATGCCGCTTCAACCCCAAATCCAAATTGCAGCTCGGAATTGATCCGCGCCATGGGGTCTGTATTCAAGTCTCCAAGACAGCGTTATGAAGTCTCTGTCGAGTTGATCGCTCAGCACCTAGAAGACCTCGGTGCTAGTGAAGGGGAGTACGACGGCCCGAACTTGAATGACGAACTGTGGGAGCTAGTGTAGTGCTTCAAAAATAATGAAACTTATAGGCCGCTTGCTGGGTAACTCCTCTGAAAGGAGGACGGCCCCCATGCGTGTTGCTCCCAAGATTGACTTGACGGCGGAAGAACGCAAGGTGCTTGAACGTTGGGCG
>JBGSYY010000200.1:0-57324 GCA_041750675.1 Isosphaeraceae bacterium
GACGCCGATATCGCCGCCCGCACCAGCCCCGAACTTCGGGAGCTGGAGAACCGCCTCGCAACCCTCGCCGACCAGATCGCCCGCGCGCCATCCGTGACCCCGGCAACCTCGAATCCCAGCCCCACCAACGGCTACCACTCCGCCATCCATCCGAAGGGAGACGCCCTCGCCTGGGTCCAACTCGACCTCGGCCAGCCGATTCACATCGACGAAATCCGCCTCATTCCCGCCCGGCCCACCGACTTCCCCGACACACCCGGCTTCGGCTTCCCCTCCCACTTTCGTATCGAGGTCGCAGACAACCCAGCATTCGATTCGCCCACCCTCGTTTATTCCGAAAGCCGACTCGACTCCCAGCGTCAGCCCGACCTTCCGTGGGTCATCCGCCCGATCGATCTCAAAGCCCGTTTCCTGAGGGTCACTGCCACTCGCCTCTGGCCTCGCGGAAGCGACTTCGTGTTCGCCCTCTCCGAATGCGAGGTCATCTCTGATGGCCGCAATCTCGCTCGCGAGGCCCACGTCACAGCCCTCGACTCAATCGAAGCCGGCCGCTGGGGAACCGCTCACCTCACCGACGGATTCGACAGCCGCCAGGGCCGCCCAGCGATCGACGACCTCAATGCCACTCATCTGCACCACCTGCTGGCAACAGTGACCGACGTACAATCCGAACGCCGTGATCTCGTCGATTCCCTCATCAATTCCTCGCTGCGCGAAGCACGTCAGCACGCTGCCGCCGAGCTTGCTGCCGCCGAGACCGTGCTGACCGCTACACCCGACACCCAGCCTGTCTATGCCTTGCTCGCTCATGATCCACGTCCCATCCATGTCTTGAACCGCGGCGAGGTCGAACAGCCCGGCGAACTGGTCCAGCCCGGTGCCTTGTCGCTTCTCGCGAACCTCGATCATGACTTCGCATCGATCGCCAACGCCTCGGAGGGTCAACGCCGATCGGCCCTCGCCCACTGGATTACCGATGCCGGCAATCCATTGACCTGGAGAACGATCGCCAATCGCGTCTGGCTTTACCACTTCGGTCGCGGCCTCGTCGACACACCCAACGACTTCGGCCGCAATGGCTCGACGCCCACTCATCCCGAATTGCTCGACTGGCTCGCCGCGTCTTTTCGCGATGGCGACCAATCGCTCAAATCACTCCACCGCCTCATCGTCTCGAGCGCCGTCTACCGGCAAGCGAGCACTCACGACACCGAGGCCTCCGCCATCGACGCCGAGAACCGACTCCTCTGGCGGCAAAACCGACGCCGCCTTGAAGCCGAGGAGATCCGCGACACCATGCTTGCCTCCTCTGGCGCACTTCGTACCACCATGTATGGACCTGGCTTTGAAGTCTTTCGATTCAAGGATGATCACTCGCCGATCTACGATCACGAGGACCGCGAAGCCAGCCTACGCCCCGAAGGCCACCGCCGCGCCGTTTATCGCTTCATCGTCCGCAGCGTCCCCAACCCCTGGATAGAATGCCTCGACGGTGCCGACCCCAACACCAGCGTCCCTGTTCGTGACGCCACCCTGACCGCCCTCCAGGCTCTGGCACTGCTCAACGACGCCTTTACGATCCAGCAAGCCGAAGCACTTGCCACTCGACTCAACTCAATAAACACATCCCTGACGACGAAGGTCGACATGGCGGCTGTGCTTACACTCGGCCGGTCGCCCACCGAAGAGGATCGCGATACGCTGGCCCAGTATGCCCGCACCCATGGTCTGGCCTCGGCGTGTCGGCTCCTCTTCAATCTCAACGAATTTCTCTTTATCGATTAGCCGACCAAGCTCCGCGCTCCGAACGGACTGGTCCCTCACGGTCGTACTCTATCAAATCGCATGAAACACCATCGATCGCTCCTGCTCCTGTTCGCCACATACCCCTGCCCCGCGACGCTCATCGCTCAGGATGCACCGGCCGAACCCAGGGCGTTACTCGCCGCTTACATGGATGCCGAGGTCCAGGCCCATCAATTTCAGGGCGCGGTCCTCGTCGTCCGTGACGGTGAGCCACTGCTTCGTTCTGCCTACGGTCCCGCGAATGCCGAGCTTGAGGTTCTCAACACTCCCGAAACCCGCTTCCGCCTCGGCTCGATCACCAAGCCCTTTACGGCGATGGCCGTGCTGCTCCTCCGCGACCAAGGCAAATTCGATCTCGATGACTCCATCGGTAAGCACCTCAAGGACGCCCCCAAACACTGGAACAATGTCACGATCCGCCATCTACTCACGCACACTTCCGGCATCCCTAGCTTCACCGGCTTCACGGATTACCCCAAACGGATGCACGAGCCAACGTCAGTTGCCGATATGATCGGGCGCTTCCACGACCATCCGCTCGAATTCACTCCGGGCGGTAAGTTTGCTTATAGCAATTCCGGCTATTTCTTGCTCGGCGCGCTCATCGAGGAAGTCTCCGGCCAGTCCTATGAGCAGTTCTTGAGTGAGTCCGTTCTGACCCCCCTGGGACTCGAAAACACCGGCTACGACCGCCTCCAATCAAATATTCCCCATCGGGCCTCAGGCCACGTCCGCCGTCCTGACGGCACTCTCGGCAACGCCATGTTCATCGATATGTCCATTCCCTTTAGCGCGGGCGCGCTCTACTCGACGGTCGACGACCTCGCTCATCTCGATCAAGCCCTCCGAACCGGCGCCCTGCTGTCGCCCGAATCTCACGCTGAGATGATCCGCCCAGAAAGAAATCAGTACGGCCTCGGTTGGTTTCTCGGCAACCGCGCCGGCCACGCCCACATCGGCCACGGCGGAGGGATCAACGGCTTCGCGACGGCATTCGACCGCTATCCTGAAGACAAACTCTGCGTTGTCGTCCTCAGCAATCTCGAAAACTCCCAGGTCGAGCCAATCGCCGAAAACCTCGCAAAGATCGCCTTTGGCGAAAAGGTGGACCTGCCCAGGGTGCGAACGGCGATTTCCGTCGCTCCTGAGATCCTCGATAAATACGTCGGCCGTTACCGCCTCATGCCCACCATGACCTTCGATGTCCGACGCGATGGTGATCACCTCGTCGGTGAACCCTCCGGCCAGCCCGCAGTCCCACTATTCGCCGAGAGCGAATCGCTTTTCTATCCCAAGGTCGTCGACGCCACAATCGAGTTCGTCGCCAACGATCAAGGCGAAATCGACGCTCTCATCCTCCGCCAATCCGGCCGCGAGATCCGTGCTCCGCGCGTGAACGATTCGCCTGACCAGTCTAAAGCGCCGTGAAGATAAACAAGGGCGTATTAAAAGATGACCAGTAGTCATGACATCCTCGACCGCCGTTCGTTCCTGTGGCGCCTCGGTGGTGGCCTGGGTGGCGTCGCCCTCGCTCATCTACTCGGGTCCGAAGGGCTCTTGGCAGAGTCCCCCGCTTCGCTGCGTTTCACGGCCGACCTCAACGGTGGCCTTCACCATCCTGCCCGGGCACGCAGAGTCGTCCAGCTCTTCATGTCCGGTGCGGCCAGCCAATGCGATACGTTCGACTACAAGCCTGAGCTGATCAAACGCCACGGCCAGCCCTTCGACCCCGGCGGGACAGTCGAACTTTTTCAAAGCCAGCCCGGCGCCGTGATGCAAAGCCCCTGGGCCTGGCGTCAACATGGCCAGTGCGGAAAATGGGTTAGCGATCTGGTACCCCACCTCGCCGGCTGCGTCGACGACATCGCCTTTCTCCCGGCGATGGTCTCGAAATCGAACGTCCATGGCCCCGCCACGTTCCTGCAAACGTGTGGCTTCGTGCGCCCAGGGTTCCCCTCCATGGGTGCCTGGGTCGCCTATGGTCTGGGTTCGCTTAACGACGACCTGCCCACCTTCGTCGTCCTCCCCGACACCCGCGGCTTCGCCCCCAACGGTCCCGCTAACTGGGGCTCCGCCTTCCTGCCTGCCTCTAGCCAGGGCACGATGATCAAGCCCAACGCCGCCAACCCCATCTTCGATCTCGAACCACCGTCAAACAGCATCGTCACCCCTGAATCCGACCGCGACGCCCGCACCCTTCTCGCCCGCCTCAACACTCGCCACGCCACAGACCGCCCCGGCGACTCACGGCTCAACGCCCGCATCGCCGCGTATGAACTGGCCGCGCGGCTCCAAACTGCCGCGCCCGAGGTCCTCGATATCCAGGGGGAATCCGCTGCCACCCTCGCTCTTTATGGCCTCGATCAGCCTCACACCGCCGACTTCGGCCGAAACTGCCTGATCGCCCGGCGCCTGCTCGAACGTGGCGTACGATTCGTTCAAATCTGGTCGGGGGCCGACAACGGCTTCCCTCGACGCAACTGGGATAGCCACGAAGACCTCGCCCGCGATCACGCCGACATGGCCCTAGGCATGGACCAGCCCGCCGCCGCGCTCATCCAGGATCTCAAAGGCAGAGGACTACTCGACGACACCATTGTCCTCTGGACCACCGAGTTTGGCCGCATGCCCTGCAGCCAGGGCGGCGCGGGCCGCGATCATAACCCCTCCACCTTCACCAACTGGCTCGCTGGCGGCGGTATCAAGGGTGGAGTCACTCATGGCGCGAGCGACGAGTGGTCGTTCCGCGCCGTGGAAGACATCACCTACGGCTACGATGTCCATGCCACAATTCTTCACTTGCTCGGTATCGACCACGAGCGACTCACCCTTCGCCACGACGGCATCAACCGCCGCCTCACCGATGTCCACGGCCGCGTCATCCGCCCCATACTCGCGCACTAGCCCTCGGCATACTGGCAGCGGCGTCCGTTGTCCCTCGCCGCCGCCAGAGGCGTGACGGCCTCAACAACGACCAACCGATCGCAAGCCCTGCCATCACGAGAGCAAATAAAGAGATCACTCGCCCCGAGGTTAGACTCGTCGGCACATAGCGAAACTCGACCCGGCTCCGCATCGTTTTCGATCCCACGAGTCGCACCGCTTGCAATCCACCGTTCACACGGTGGACCTCTTGCCAGTCTCCCCCATCAATGCGCGCCATCCACCCGGGATACCAGGTGCGGCGAATAATAAGATCACATGTATTATCGTGATCAACAACGGCAAAGCGTCCGTCCCAACTCACCACATTGGCTCTAGTCGCCCAGGGCCTCGGGCTTCGCACAGGCTCCTGACCAAGCTGATACAGCGCAACATCCGTCGTCGGTTCTTCCCTGAGTAACCATCGATATAGATCGGCCCATCCAAATTCATTCGATCGCGCTGTGACACGCGCAGACCGCGTCGCCCACGCCGCCGGTAGCGCGTGAACCACTCGGCTGACGCGCCACTCGCCTCCACGTACCTCCGGACGAAGCATCCGATCCAGTACCGCATCCTTTCCGGAAAACGCGACATCACTTTCTGGACGCCCCGTGCCTGGCGTCCACACCAGATGCGTCACGCCATACCACCTCAACATCCGCAACATGTCGGGCTTCGGATCCGATTGGAGCCGCTCACATCCCTCCAACATATAAATCGGCGGTGGTGGTGTGATTCCAAAGTAGGGATAGGCCGTCGCCAGCCCCGCCCCCGCCGGAACATCTTTTAAGGCTCCGCCCACAAGTCCCACATCCGGTTCACTTTTGATCCATTCAAGGACCGGGCTAGCATCCGCATCCGTTCGGTCCCACCCCCAGTGCACCGGCGCGTGATAGAACAAAAGCACAAGCTCAAAAGCAACCCAAGCAAGGGGAACTCCCCAGCCCGCCTTGCGCTTGCGCCAATGCCAGAGAACTCCCAACGAGACAATCCACGTAGCCACTGCGGACGCCACGCGAATCCAAATCGTCGACTCCTCGACGCTCGCCCGATAAGAAGGCCATCGCGAGATCCACACCGCCCCGAGCAAGCCCAGCAGAGCGATCATCATGGCGATTCCCATTCCCACACGAAATCGGCTTTCAGAGATTGCGTGATCCAATCCGCTACCCGCCAACAAAGCAAGACCCAGGCTCGTCAGGAGCGTGTAGCGGGCTGGCGCTCGGAACCAGCCAAAGCCAGGTATCTGTAAAACCCAGAGATACGCTTCAGGCCACAAACTTGGCAGCGATGCCAGGACCATTGCGCCGAGTACAATCGCCTTCCACGGGCGAATCGAGTCTCGGTTTGCTCCACCAATCCAGCCGAGAATAGATAAGATCAGAGGTAGGGTCCCGACGTAGAAAATCGCTTCCCCACCGATTGTCGTTTGTTCGGCCCAGAATGGCGCGGCCATCTCCTGCTTCATCTCAAAAAAAAGTGCTGGAACGACCCCTTGCACCCATTGCGCGGGCGGCATACTCATCAGGAGCAACGATTCCTTGGGCCGGTTAAAGCCCGAGACCCTCGTCAACTCCTCTGTGAGCGCGAGTTGTACGAACCCGATCGCCAACCCCCAGACCAATCCGCATCCAAGACCAAAGATCCGTAACGCCGGCCGCTTCCCTGCCCACAGACGCCAGCCGCCGATCACTGCTACCAGAAATCCTGTCCAAAATGGGATTTGAAAATGCCCCACCGAGAGCTGAGCACCCCAGGCCAGCGCCAGCCCCGCTAGCCAGCCAACCCCTCCCCCATTTATATAATTCTCCATGAGCAAGAGACAAAGCGGTAAGTAAGGCAGGGCATTCAAGAAGGGCTCATGTACCATATGCAGCGCAATAAACCCGCATAGCGTGAAGACCAGTCCCGAAAGCGCCGCCCCAGGCCGATCAATCCCGAGCACCCTTGCATACGCATAAGTCGATGCGGCGATCGCCATGCAATTCAACCACATCATCAAGGCGTACGCGTCTCGCACCTCAAGCATCCGATACGCGACCCAGTTGGGCGGATAAAACGCCGCGACATGGCTCTCGGCGACCAGCGGCACGCCCATCCCAAATTGATCACTCCAAAACGGAAGCTGACCGATTCGCAACGCCGCTGCCAATTCGACCTTCATCGGCCGATACATCGTATCCGGGTCGCCGCCCACGGGCCGGTAACCGATCAGCAATCCTCCCAGCGACAGGCCCACCGCGACCATCATCAGAAGCCAGGGCGTTCGCCTCGCAAACGAACCTGCAAGTCGGTCCTTTTCGCCGGCGATATTAGCTGCCCCGCTAGGCTCAGTCACATCCTCCGATACTTGCATAGTCCCCTCGCTTGATTCCCGTCCGCAAAGGCCGAACTCGACGACCGATAGCTCACCTCGCCCCTCTTATGGAGCACAACAACAGGCAAAGATGCGAAGTCATCAGAAGCAGTGCCGATACTCGCTCAATGCTCGGCGATCGGATAAATAACGATCAATGCCTCATGCACTGACGTCAATCCACGAAGAAACATTCGTGCGAGGTACTGAAACATGGTGTCGAGGCATTTTTCCCGAGGAAACCGCTGGGCGCCTGTCCCTAGAAGTGGAAAAGCAATCGAACGCACATCCAGAGTGTCCGAGTGATAGAAGCAACTCGCCATCATCTCATTGATCAGATCGCGGCTCGGACGCACAAGCTCGCCGGATGCCAACCCCACAGTCGCCACGTGGAAGACAAATCGAGCGGGCAGTCGACCCGCCGCGGTGACCACCGCTCTTCCCGGGCGTATCGGCGCGAACGCTTCCGCCTCCTTCACGATGGAATCACCGCCTCGCTCGCGAATCGCCAATGAGACGCCGGCCCCCATCAGCAAGTAACCTGTGTCCGAGCTGACAATCGCATCCGTTGACTGAGCCGTGATATCACCAACGACGATCCGCAAAGTCTGACCTCGCGGAAATTCGTAGCGATCCAGTTCGCGGTTCCACTCAGGCGTTTCTCCCAGATAAAACGCGCGACGGGCACGATAACGGTCCAGGTAAACCGTCAATTCGCGATCATCGTCCATAATCCACGGCGACGTCGCTCCCCCATCTGTCCGTAGGTTCTCAAGAACTTCCTTGAAACTTGAGAATCGCTCGCTGGGCGACTTCGCCAGGCAACGCTCAAGTACCTCGCATGTGCGTTCGCTCAACTGGGGTCGATGGGCACGCGGCGAAGTCAGAGTCTCCGTCTTGTGCTTGAACAAAATCGAAAACGCCGACGTTCCCGTGAATGGTGGCGACCCAATCAACGCATGATAATACGTTGCACCAAAAGAATAAATGTCCGCACGTGTGTCGATGCCCAGTGGGTCCTCCGCCTGCTCAGGAGCCATGTAGAGCGGAGTCCCCAGGATCATGTCCTCGGTCCGTGTCAACTCATCCAAGGCCGACTCACCTCGCGCCAATCCAAAATCCGCCACCCGTGCATGCGACTTTTCGTCAATTAACAGGTTAGATGGTTTCAAATCACGATGAATAATTCCATTTTCGGAGACCGCGATCATCCCTTCGCAGGTTTGCCGCATCCAAGCCAGCGCTTTCTGCTCATCCAATCGTCCTGCCTGAATCTGCTTCTGCAGAGTGCTGCCCTCAATCCATTCCATCGAAATGAACGAACACCCGCTCGGAAGTATCTCAAGGTCATGGACACCCACTACATGCGGAGATTTGACCCGCGCTAGCAACCTCGCCTCATGGTGAAAACGCTTCATTCCTGCATGAGGCTGCATCAACTTCAACGCGACCGGCCGGTTGAGATTCTTGTGCCTCGCTCGGTAAACAACTCCCATCCCGCCCCGGCCTACCTCCTCAAACAACTCATATCGAATCGCGATAAACTCTCGGTCCGCGGTCTTCCAGCTCTCTGGGGAAGCGCCCTCCGGCGCCGTCGTCGCCGAGGCGTCACCGAGAAACTCCGTCTCATCCCCTCGGTCGGACTGTCCCAGTGCCTCAGATGATTCCATAGGGGCCGCCGCCATCGAAGGCCATGAACCAAGGCTGTGTCCCACGCGTCATGTCTGGTATTATAGTGCTTTGCTTATACCCTCCTTCAAGATACTGCATCCGATGATCGACCCTCGCGTGGCCAGCGGACTTCGTGACCTGCCACCCGCCCAGTCCATACCCCGCGAGCATCTACTCGCCACGTTTCGTCAGGTCTTCACACGCTTCGGCTACCTGCCGATTGAGACTCCGCACATCGAGCGAACCGAAGTCCTCACCGGCAAAGGTGCCGGCTCCGAGGAAGTCCTTCGGCAGATCTTCGACGTCACCAACAAAGGTGGCACGCCTGGCGAATTGGCCCTGCGATTCGACCTCACCGTCCCGCTCGCGCGTTTCATTGCCAAACACGTTGAAGCACTCGGTATCCCCTTCAAACGCTATGCGATCGGCACCGTCTTCCGCGGCGAACGCCCCGCCAAGGGCCGCTTCCGCGAATTCACCCAGTGCGACTTCGACATCGTTGGCTCGGAAAGCTCCATCGCCGACGCCGAGACGATTCAGGTCGTCCACGATGCGCTCTCCGCCGCCCATGTCGGGGCTTTCACCATCAGTCTCAACAACCGTTCAATTCTTGACGGTTTGCTCGAGACACTCGGCATCGCCGCACGCAAGCCGGCGGTCCTCCGCGCCCTTGACAAGCTCTCCAAGGCCGGCAGAGCTGCCGTCGCACAGGAACTGATCAATCCGGAGGCCGCCGGTCTCGATTCGAACCAGGTCGAGCAAGTGCTCACGTTCGCCGAAAACGGCTGCGGCACGGGCAATTCGGTTTTGGCTTATGCCCACAAGTTGCTCGGCTCCAACCCGCAGGCCGAGCAAGGGCTCGTCAAGCTCCGCCTGACACTCGAGCTACTCGACGCGGCCGGCGTGGGATCCGACTGTATCCGGCTCGATCTCGGTTTGGCTCGTGGTCTGGATTACTACACCGGACTCGTCCTCGAGACCACTATCGACGGATATGAGCGATTCGGCAGCGTCGCTTCCGGCGGTCGCTACGACAATCTCGCCTCGCTGTTCACGACCCGCCGATTACCCGGAGTCGGTGCCTCCATCGGTCTCGACCGTCTGCTCGCCGTGCTCGACGAAGCCGGACGGCTGTCCGCCCTCGCCACCTCCCGTTCAGTACTCATCGCACAATTTCCGGCAGTCGATCCGGCAACTTCCGTCCGCCTCGCCTCCCAGCTCCGGCTGGCCGGAATCACGGCCGAAGTCTTCCCCGACCCCATCCAGATCGGCAAACAAATGTCCTATGGCGCGACACGTGGCCACCGGCTGGCCGTCATCGTCGGCCCCGAGGAAAGCGATCGTCAAACCTTCAATCTCCGCGACCTCACCACCCGTTCCGAACAGAAAAATCTCCCCTGGACCAGCCTCGTGCCAGCGATCACCAGCGCACTCGCCGAAGGCGTTCCGGAGGCGAACTCCTCATCATGACCGCCTCCACTCCTCATGCCGCCGAATCCCCCATCGGCCCGGTGCGCGGAACCCGCGACTGGCTGATGGACGACTGGCGACGGCTTTCCCAGATCGAGTCCACGCTTCTCGAACTCTTCGCGCGAGCCGGCTATCGCCCCATACGGACCTCCATCCTGGAATTCGCCGAGCTGCACGAACGAAAAAGTGGCGCGGGGATTGTCGCCAAGCTCGACGAGCTTTCCGACGGCCGCTCCGGCCGCGTCTGTCTCCGCCCCGAACTAACGGCCGGCATCGTCCGAGCCTACTCCGAGGCCCAAGAGACTCTCCCCTTGCCGTGGCGAGTCAGCATGTCCGGAGTCGTCTTTCGCCACGAGACACTTCGTCCCGGCTTCGACCGCGAATTCACTCAGGTCGGCGTCGAACGAATCGGCGATGGCGGCCCCGCGGCCGACGCCGAGCTGATCTGGCTCGCCGACTGGTCGCTTCGCGAACTAGGAGTGAGTCCGCCCCGAATCCGGCTCGGTCATGTCGGTATCGTCCTTGAGATGCTCGAACGATCCGGCCTGCCCGATAGCATCCGCGCCGCGCTCCTTGATGTGATTAGTGAAGCCGCCGCCGAGGGGCGCGATGTCCAGGCCGTCGAAACCGCCATCGAACGGCTCTCCGGTTGGCTTATTGGCGACAACGAGCCTCCTCCGTCCGCATCCGGTGCCGACACAAGAGACCACGAACGCTTCGCTCGACTCTTCCGACACCTTGTCCCCGATGTCTCCGGTCGCCGCCAGCCAGATGAGATTATCCAGCGGCTTCGTAGGAAATGGGATCTCGGCCACACACTCCGCGACGTCCTCGCGCGACTCAGCGAACAGATTCACACCCTCGCGGCACTTCAAGGGCCGGCGGTTGAGGTCGGCGAGCGCCTCCGCTCCGATTTCGCTAGCCTCGCCCCCACTTCGATCGCGGAAATCGTCGAAACCGTTGCCCTCCTCGACGACTATGGCCTTGAGCCCAGTCGAGTGCAACTCGACATGGGCTTCGGCCGCGGCCTCGGGTTCTACACGCAAATGATCTTCGAATTGCTTGTACCAGACCCCTCAAATTCGTCGCGCGATATCGACCTATGTGGCGGCGGCCGCTACGACGGACTCGCCCGAGTACTCGGCGGCAATCGCGACGATCGAGGAGCAGGCTTCGCCTTCGGCCTTGAACGGCTCGCCGACTGGCTAGGGCATCACGCCACCAAACCGACCGGCGTCGAAGCCGCTGACCCCGCCTCGGCACTAATCGTCGCCGCCTCGAACGACGACCTCCCACTCGCCATTCAGATCGCCCGCCGCCGCCTTCAGCGCGGTGAACTCACCATCACTCAGCCCGGTCTAGACTCAATTGCCGCTGTGGAGCACGCCCAAGGCCTCGGCCTCGGCCTCGTAATCCATGTTCACAACGGCGTTGCCACTCAGATCGACGCCCGACTCGCTTCTGACCTTGCCCGCACTCGACCCTTCTCCGAACCATCATGAGCGGCTCTCCCACCATAAACGACACCATTCGACTCGCCGTTCCTTCCAAGGGCCATCTCTATGAGGGGGTCGTGGATCTCATGCGCTCGGCCGGCTATCGTGTTCGACGCGCGAGCGACCGCCAATACGAGGCCACTGTCTCAGGCCACCCACGGTTCCACGTCGTTTTCATGCGACCCACCGACATTGTCGCTCAGGTCCAGGAGGGCCGTTGTCAGCTTGGTGTTACCGGCATGGACGTCTACGCCGAGCACGACGACCCTACAACCGGTCGAACTATCGTCATCACCCAGGATCTTGGCTATGGCGGCTGCCGGCTCGTCGTCGCAGTGCCCGAGAGCTGGATCGACGTCGAGCATATTCTCGACCTCGTCGACCTTACGTCCGAGTTTAAGGCCACCGGTCGCACCTTTCGCGTCTCAACCAAGTATCCCCACCTCGTGCGCGACTACTTCCGGCGATGGGGGATTTACTATTATCAGATTATTGCTTCTGACGGTGCATTGGAGCTTCACCCCAGCCTAGGCATCGCCGACATCATCGTCGACCTTACGAGCTCCGGTATCACTCTCAAGGACAACCGACTGCGCGAGATCGAAGCGGGAACCGTCCTCGATTCCGCCGCCTGCCTCATTGGTCATCGCGCGAGCCTCAAAGCCCTGATCTCCGAAGGCGACTCGAGCCCGCTCGCTCGAATCCTCGACGCACTCGACGGCGTACGCTCCGCAGAAGGATGGTCACACCTTGAGGTCGTCGGGCTTCTCCGAGTGCCCGGTCAGTCCGCGCAGGATGTCGCCGCCGCCGTCCGACGTTGCGGTGGCCAACACGTCTGCCACGGAGAAGTCTCGGCCGAATCGGATCAACCCGGATGGCGAGTGACTGCTCTGATGCCCGCTCGCGATATCCCCGCACTTCGAAGGCCGCTGCTCGCACTCGGCGCGGCTCGCATCGTCGCCCTGCCTCCCCAGGCACTCTTCGATCGTGACGAACCCTCGACCTTCGATCGCCTCCGCGACCAGCTCAAGTCACGCTGAGTCGGAGAATCCTAGATGGAGACGATTCAGGCGCGACACGTCATCCTCGGGGCGGGCGTCGTGGGGACGGCCGCCGCGTATCACCTGGCGAAAAGGGGTGAGCCGTTCCTTCTGATCGATCAGTTTAACGCGGCCCATGATCGTGGTAGCTCCCATGGCGCGACTCGGATCATTCGGCATTCGTATGCGGATCCGTTTTATGCGTGCTTGATGCTGCATGCGTACCGCCTGTGGTGCGAGTTGGAGGTTGAAGCGGGGGTTCCACTACTGACTCGCACCGGTGGAATCAGCGTGTCGCCTCCTGGTCTCGATTACGTGGCGCGGGTGGGCAAGAGTCTTCAAACCGTCGGTGTTCCTCACCGTCGCATGAACGGGAAAACATGGTGCGGGCGAAATCCGGCGTTCACCTTCCAGCCGGATGTCGACGTTGTTTTCGAACCGGACGCAGGGATTCTGCACGCGCGGCGGGCTCTGGGATCCATGCTCGACCTTGCCGCGCGGCCGATGACACTCTACCTGCCCGAGACGCGGGTCCGTCGAATCGACTTCGAAACGACACGTCCCACCTTGATCGCCGATCATTTACGGATTGAAGCCAAGCAACTCATTGTGACTGCTGGAGCATGGACCGGTTCGCTCGTGCCGCGCCTGCGAGACACCCTTCGACCGACACGCCAGCAAGTCCTGTATTTCGCCACTGACGATCCGCTCCTCGCGCCCGGCCACCTCCCGATTTTCATCTCGATGGGCGCCGGTGAGGACAACGCGTTTTACGGCATGCCTGACCTGGATGGGCGTGGCGTCAAGGTTGCCCGTCATTCCGGGCCGCCAGTTGATCCGGGCCGAGCGAAAGCTACCATCGACCTGGCATATGTCGCCCGGGTGCGCGAATTTCTGCACGAATTTCTTCCACGGCTTGCGGACGCACCGATTGTCGATTCGGAGACGTGTTTGTACACAATGGCTCCCGACGAGGAGTTCCTTGTCGGCCCCATGCCTGGCCGACCCGACATCCTCATCGCCTCGCCCTGCAGCGGCCACGGCTTCAAGTTCGCGATTCTCGTCGGCCAGGTCCTCGCCGACCTCGCCACAGTTGTTTCGCCCCTTGCAGGTACTGAGCGCTGGGCGGCAGCACTCACAAGCCGCTTCGCGCCATGAAAAGTCCTCAGAACGTGCCCACGTCGATCGGCTCGGCAACCGTCGCTAGATTCTCGAACTTCATGTAGTTCTTGAGGAAAGTCAATTTCACGGAATCGGTTCGACCATTGCGATTCTTCGCCACAATCAACTCCGCGATACCCGGCTGATCGTTGGGATCGTAATACTCCGGACGATGCAACAGCAGCACCAGGTCGGCGTCCTGCTCGATCGCTCCCGACTCGCGGAGATCCGCCATCCGAGGGCGACGGTCCTCACGAGTCTCGACCGCTCGGTTGAGCTGGGAAAGCGCGATAACAGGAATCTCCAACTCGCGTGACAAGGTCTTCAGTCGGCGGCTGATTTTCGCGATCTGCTCCTGACGGCTCTCTCGCGATTCCGGGGATTCCGGCTCAATGAGCTGGATGTAATCGACCACCACCATGCCGATGTCTTGTCGCAGCTTCAGCCGTCGCGCATTCGCCGTGATCTGCATCATGCTCCGCGCAGGAGTGTCGTCGATGTAGAGCGGGGCCTCTCGCAGTTCGTCATAACCTCGACCGAGCATCGCCATCTCACGAGTGCCGAGTCCTTTCCCTTTCCGCAGCTTGTCGCCGTCCACCCGCGATCGCGAGCAAAGCAAACGCTCGGCCAGCTCAAGCTGACCCATTTCCAGGCTGACAAACAACACGCCCTTACCATTCTCCACGGCCGCGTGCTCGCAAATGTTCAGAGCAAGCGCCGTCTTACCCATGCTCGGCCGGGCTGCCAGGATGATCAATTGCGATCCTTGAAAGCCGCTTGTGATGTCGTCCAGATCGTAATACCCGGTGGCGACCCCCGTCACCGGATGCTTCTCCTCCGAGCGGAGCGCGATCCGGTCCATCGCCTTCGTTACCACGTCGCGCAGCTCTACCGTCTCACCGCTCGCCCGCTCCTCGGCGATCCGAAAAATGCGCCGCTCCGCCCCTTCGAGCAACTCTTCGGCTGAATGCGCGTTCGAGTACCCCTCGCGAAGGATCTCGTTGGCGCTCTCAATCAACTGTCGCGTGATCGACTTCTCCAGCACGATCCCCGCATATTCGCGAGTATTCCCCGCGTGCGGAACGCACGTCAAAAGACTGTCGATCGCCTCATCGCCGCCAATCTTCTCATACTCGTGGCGGCTCTTTAGCTCCTCCCCAAGAATGATCGCGTCGACCGCCCGACCATCATCATAGATCGACCGAATCACACGGTAGAGGATCTGATGGCTGTCTCGATAGAAGTCCTCGGGCCTGAGCAGCGGCACAACCTCGTGCAGCGTCTCATTATCAAGCAGCATCCCGCCGAGAACGCCACGCTCGGCCTCGAGATTCTGTGGCGGAAGCCGATCCTCGATTGGCCCCGTCGAGCCTCCGTTCCGTCGCCCACGATCACCCTGGGAGCCGCCTGAACCGTTCGACATCGGGACACGCGCCTCCCCAACTACCAGGAAACTCAGGAAACTCGATTCACTCCATGATCGCACGCCGACCCTCGAGAGAATCCGCGCGACGCATGACGCCGCCCATTTCGCTTCGGCCAGATGCCGAGGTTCAGTTCAGACCGAACCTCCGGCACCTGCGAAAATCGAATTGCGGCATGACGAACGCACGAGGCCGGGCTCCGCTTTTCGAATTCTCCCGGCGTCGCATCCCGGCGAGGCTCAGCTCGCCGGCGCTTCCTCGGTGTGGGTCGGCACTACCCAGAGCTTGATCTCGGTCGCGACGTCCAGGCCCAGCGTAAGTGGAATCGTGTATAGACCCAGCTCACGAATCGGCCCGTCGATGCGAACGTTCTCTTCCTCAACGGGAAGTCCTGCGGTGCGCAGCGAAGCCGCGATCATGGCCGCGCTGACCGAGCCGTACAAATGACCTTCCTCGTTCGCATTCGCCTCGATGCTGATCGAACGTTGGGCAATCTGGGCACCCAGATTCTGAAGATCGGCCCGTTTGGCCTCCTCGAGTTGCCGCAACCGCTCACGGTGCTTGTCCACCATCCGCACATTGTGCGGAGTGGCAAAAGTGGCTAGCCCCTGCGGAATCAGGAAGTTGCGTGCATAACCGGGACGCACCTTCACCAGATCGCCAGAATCCCCCAGTTTTTCGACTCGGTGCGTCAGTAAGACGCGCATCAGGCCATTCTGAGCGCGGAGCGGATGATTCTTGCGCCGCTCGACGCCGGGCTGGCGGGGCAGGGCGGCGACTTTGGGAGCGGTCGTCTTCGTCTTCGACTTGGACGACTTGCTGGCCGACTTGACGGCGGTGGTTTTGGCCATGGCGGGGAACTCTCCTCGTCTCTTTCTAACGATCTCTGTCTCTTTAGGGTCAATCAAAAAGTCATGGAACCCGCCTGCTTTGGTCAGGCCTCGAGCGATTCTCGCTCGGTACCTACCAGTCCGCCTTCAGGTTCAACTCTCAGAACGGGATGTCATCCTCGGGTTGCTGGGGAGGCGGAGTCGGGGCCCGGCGAGGTCCAGCCGACGTCGGAGCGGATCGCTCCGAACCATTGAAGCCTCGGGATTCACCACCGTCTACCGAGCGCGGTTGCGGTGCCTCGCGAGCTGGCCCACCGCCCTCACTGCCGCCCTCACGCCGGCCACTGTCCAGGAACTGAACATTATCGGCGACGACCTTAATCTTGCTACGCTTCTCGCCGGTGGTTTTGTCGTCCCATGACTCAACCTTCAAGTGTCCTTCGACATGGACGGCTCGACCCTTGGATAGGTATTGGCAGCAGTTTTCCGCCTGCCGATTCCAGACCGTCACGTCGATGTACAGTGTCTCCTCACGGCGCTCACCCTCTTCGCCTGCTCCCGCACGATAAGTCCGTGTGGTGGCAAGCCGGAGATCCGTAACTGGTGAGCCACTTGGGATATAGCGCAATTCCGGATCTTGAGTCAGTCGTCCGATCAAAAAAACCTTGTTCAAATCAGCCATTGCCAGCTCACTCCCCTCGTTCCGGCGACCCGCGTTGCGCCCTTCGACATCCGCGGACACTAAACAACTGTCACCTAACAAAGGTTATCATTCCGCAAGTTCTCAAACAAGCGGCTCAGTTCATAAATGAACAATGAGAATACGGCCTGAGCCGATTATCGGGCGGCGAGTGGCACGCTCACTCGTCACGACGACGGCGGCGAGGACGGTCGTCGGTGTCGTCGTCCCGACGCTCTTCGGCCTCAACGTTCGGCGTCGAGCTCATCGCTTGGTTCACCAGTTGCTCGACCAGCTTCGGCTCAACCTTCAAAATCAGGTCGCGAAGGATCAGCTCGTTGAGCTTGCAGTCTGCTTCAATCTCCCTGATCGCAGACCCCTCGGTCCGGAAGTAGGTGAGCAGGAACGAGCCTTTCTTGTGTCCCTCAATGGCATATGCCAGACGTCGCTCGTCCCACTGGCGTGTGGCGACGATCTCCGCGTTGTGTTTGGCCAGGATGCTGTGGACCTGCTCGACCGACTCGTCCCAGTTGAGGGCGACCTTGGTGCTGTCGAGCAGAAACATTCCTTCATAAGTGTGAACGGGCATAGAGCAAAAGTCCTGAAAGGCGGGTATTGTATCTTCAAGCTCTGGGATTCGGTCAGTTCGTCAATCAGTCTTGCCGGAAGGGCCGTTGAATCGGTTCATCGCGGTCTCAATTCCTTGCGTCACCCATACCGCGACGGCCTGCAGCGCCAGGATGAGCGTGTCGTCGACAATCGGACGCTCGGACGGTTTGAAACGGGTGAGAACGAAGTCTGCGGGATCTCTACTGCCGGGATCGCCAATTCCAAGTCGAATCCGTGGGATCTCGTTTGTACCCAAGTGGTTGATGATGTCCCGAAGGCCCTTCTGGCCACCATCCGAACCGCCTCGGCGAACGCGAATCTTACCCAGGGGCAATGAGAGGTCGTCACAGACGATCAGCAAGTCCGACGGCTCGATCTTGTAAAATTGCTGACACGCCCGGACACACTGGCCGCTCAGGTTCATGTAAGTCTGGGGTTTCAACAACAGCACACGATGGAAGTCTACCTCGGTTTCGGCCAACAGCCCGTCGAACTTCTTCTGGTAAACAGCCCGATGAGGAGCTTCCGCCAGGCGATCGACGACGTCAAAACCGATGTTGTGTCGGGTTCCCTCGTACTTCTGACCAGGATTCCCGAGACCGACGACAAGCTTCCTCATAGGTGCATCGTCCGAGCGGATCCATCACCCGCCGTCGTCATTACTTCGACTCCTCGTCGTCCTCCTTCTTCTCCTTGCGTCCAATGACTTCGGGCTCGGCGCTCTCGCCCTCGCCCGCAACGGGTTCAACAGCTTCCTTCTTGACCGCAATCTGTACGACCGCCAGGTCGGGATCGGCAACCGGCGTCACGCCCGCGGGAAGCTTCAATTCGTGAATATGGATCACATCATTCAGATGCAGATGATCGATATCCACCCGAATTTGCGAGGGAATCGAGGTCACCTCAGCCGAAATCTCCAGGCTGTGCAGGAGATGCTCCAGCGTGCCGCCCTCGGAGAGGCCGATCGGCGTCCCGTGCAGCACCAGCGGAACCTCGGTGGTTACCCGCTCATCCGCGCTCACGCGGACGAAATCGAGATGAATGATCTCCTTGCCCAGATGGTCCCACTGCACATCCCGAATCAGGGCCATCTCGCGGCCACCACCACCCTGGAGTTCCGCAAGGTGGGAGCCCTTCTTAAGCAACGCCCAGACAGCCTCACGGCTCACCGCGATCGGCTGGTTCGCCTGCTTGTGCCCATAGACGATCGCGGGAACCATCCCTCGCTCGCGCAACCGGCGGGCAATCCGCGTTCCGGTGCCCTTGTTCTTGGCCGCGTCGCGCGGCTCGAACTGGATCGTGACGGCTTCAGCCATGAAAATCAGGCCTGGATCGGAATCAACCCGACCAGGGTCTCTCCTCTGATCACACCGCGTGTCGCCGGCCCCGGCGCCCTCAACGGATGGTCTGTACGAACGGACGACGATCCGGAGAGACCGTCGTCGGGACCTTTTAGGAATCGCAACATTATGCGGATCCCGGTTAGGGATTGCAAGATGAGCGAAGTCTCGTCAAATCTCCGAGAGCCAGGACCAGCCCTCAGTTCCTTCGGCAATCTCTCCGCAAGGCGCCGGGTGGATGACCGCCGCGAGAATTCGAAGGCTCGCCTCCAGCCTGGGCCCAGGACGCGAAAAATACGAAGTTCCATCCGCGACCGCGACTCGGCCCTCACAAACGGCCGACAATTGAGTCCACTCCGGTCGAGCTTCCAGTACACGCGCCTCGATCCCCGCCCGTTCCAATGCAAATCCACAAGGCGCGACGATCGCGATCTCAGGAGCACTTGCCGCGATCTCGGCCCAGGTCACACGCCCCGACCGTCCCCCCGCTTCTCCCAACACGCAAACCCCGCCCGCCAGCTCAATCAGCTCCGGCATCCAGTGCCCCGCCGAAAATGGCGGGTCGGGCCATTCCAGAAATAAAACCCTGGGCCGGTACGCGCCGGCGATTCTCTCGGCAATCCGCGAAGCCGTCTCCTCGAAGCCTCGGATGAGTCCATCGGCTCGCGCCGAAGCCACTCCGCCCAACGCTTCCGCAACCTCGCGGAACATCGCATGAACTCCCGCAAGATCGGTCGGGTTCACGCTCAGCACCCGAGGCTTACTCGAAAGCCGGTTCGCAACCTCCACAACGGCAGCCGCCGACACCGCGCAGACGGCGCATTGCGTTTGCGTCAGGATCAAATCCGGGAGAACCGACTCCAGGCCAAGTTCGTCGAGCCAGTACCAGTCGAATGGATTTAATGAGACCTGAGCGTCGATGCTCGCGCAATCGGAGGGTAGTTCCTGCGCCTGACGGATCAGCCTCCGACACTGCCGGATCTCCTCGGGATAGTCGCACTCATGGCTGATCCCGACCAGATCCTCACCATATCGCAGCGCGGCGACCAACTCCGAAAGCGCCGGCAGCAAGCTCACGATCCGCATCTGAACCGCGTCCTCCTGAGGAGTGGCTCCCCACTTTGCCGCGCTCGCAATACTCTAGCAGTGCCATGACGGCGGTTCCGGCACCCGACTCAACGTGGCGGCGTCAAATTCGTATTCGGCCCCAGCGTAAAAAGCGTCTGTGGCCAAAGCGGATAGCGATCGAGCACGCGTCGGACATCGTCGAGCGTGATCGCGGCGATCACCCGGAGTTCGTCCTCCTGAGAGAGATACTCCCTCCGATGCGACCAATGGTACCCCAGCGACATCAGGCGATAGAGCGTCCGTTCGTTACGCAGGACAGAGCGGGCCATCACCTTGTTCTTGGCCTGCTCCAGCTCCGCCGGAGTCGGCCCATCGGCCTGTAACAAGCGGCATTCGTCCGCAAACCTCGCCAGATTGGACTGAGCGTTCTCCGGATCACAGCTCAAAAACGAGAAATAACTCCCTGCCTGCCCGTATGCCTGATACGAGACATCCGCTCCGTCGGCATGGCCGGGGTCGATCAAGGCCCAATACAATCGTGATCCGGTATGGTCCCCCAGAATCGTCGCCAGCAAGCCGGCGGGGTACCGGTCGTCACTCTCGACTGGCGGCGCGTCGGCCACGCCGACCAACGTTTCCTGCATGTCCTCCGCCCGCAGACGCGCTTCGAATTTGCGCGTCCCGCTCGTCGGAACGGCCGATCGCACCCCGCTGTCGCCAAACCAGTTGCCGCAGTGCGTCTCGGCCAACCGCACCACGTCATCCCAACGTGTATTTCCGGCGATCGCCAGTGTCATGTTCGAGGGACCGTAATAGCGCTGGAAATACGCCCTCATCTGATCGACGGCCAGTCCGCCCACGCTCTGTTCCGTACCCAGGACACTTCGCCCCAGCGCATGCGGTCCAAAATGCAGCGACTTCGCTTCTTCATACGCCACCGACATCGAATCATCCTGATACATCTGAATCTCTTCGAGTATCACCTGCTTCTCGGTCTCAAAGTCCTCTTCCCGCAAGCTCGGGCGCAGTATGTCAGAGAGGATGTCGAAAGCACGCTCCTGGTATTCGGGCAAGCAGGCCAAATAGTAAATGGTGTCTTCCTCCGAGGTTTGCGCATTGTGCTTCGCTCCCACTCGGTCAAGTTCCCGATTGACCGCCAACGCGTCGCGCCGCTCGGTTCCCTTGAAGATCATATGCTCCAGAAAGTGCGAGACTCCGGCCAGTTCCGGCGGCTCGTCTCGGCTTCCGGCCCGCACAAAGAAGCCGAACGCCACCGAGTGGGCCTGGTCGTCCAGTTCGCCGATGACCTGCAACCCGTTCGGTAAAGTCGTCTTCTGAAACGGCATGGCGGAGTGTCTCTCATTTTGGGAAAGGTCGGTCGAGAGGGGCGGCGCCGATGCGTCAGGCCGGAAATTCCAGCGCCGTCGGCCCCAATGTCAAAATCGTCATCTGATCAAGGTCGAGTTTTTGGCAAAACGCCGAGACCGAATCCGGCGCAAGCGCATCAAGAGCTGCGGAGATCTCAGCCAGCGAGCGGATGCGGTTCAGATAATACCAGTCCGCCGCAAGTTGTCCCGATCGGCTCAGACTCGACTCCTGCTGCATGATCCACGACGACTTCAGTCCTGCGCGCATCGTTTCCAGCTCTTCCGGTTCAACGCCGTCGTCCGCCAGGCGGCGAATCTCAGAGAGCATGACATCCAGCGTCTGCTGAGCACGGTCGGTCGAGGTCCCTGCATGGCAGATCAACGCCGCACGGTCGCGATAGCTCTCATATCCTGATGAGACGGTATAGCACAATCCCCGTTTCTCACGCACCTCGGTAAAAAGTCGAGCCGACGAGAATCCGCCCAAAATCGCCGAAGCTGCTCGTGCGTGGTAGGAGTCGGGATGCGGAAGAGGAACCAACGGGAAGGCGATTCCAATCTGGACTTGCTGGGTCTCTTTCAAAATATGATCACGCGATGGGCCAGCCCCGCCCGCTGGAAGAGGTTCGCTGCCTGCCGATTTACCCCCTCCGAAGAGAGTCTCGACCACCTCGCGCAGCTCGGACCAATCGATCTCTCCGGCCGCCGCAAGGATTGCCCCGGCGGGATGCACCAGCATCCGGTGGAACTCGCGCACCGAGTCGGGAGTGAGATTCGCCACCCCTTCCGCTGTGCCCAGAGTATGCCGTCCCCACGGCTCCCGAAAATGCCTTCGTCGCAGCTCCACCATGATCTTGCTGCCAGGGTCGTCCTCCAGGCTGCGAAGTCCTTGCAGAGCCAGAGCCCGAACCGAATCAAACTCGTCGTCGGGCAGATGGGGCCGACGGGCGACGTCCGCGAGAATCCTCAGCGCCGGAATCAAGTTCCGACCGAGCGTGGCGGCCGAAATACCAAGATGGACCGTTTGCGACGAAACACGATGGGAAACGCCCAGATTGTCCAGATCGTCGATAAGTTCTCGCGAATTGCGCGAACCCGCGCCACGAATCATCCACTCCGAAAGCAAACCTGAGGTTCCCAGCCCCTCCGTAGGGTCATAAATGGCACCCGCCGGCAGCAATAGGCTGAACGCGGCCGATTTAACGGCCGGCATATGTTCAGCGAGCAGAACGAGGCCATTCGGGAAAATATGCTGATGTCGCTCGGGCGTTGGCACACAAACTCCTCTCGATGGCCCGGGGAACGCCTTTCGGCCTTGGCGACAACCTCAGGCGACGATTCCCCACGCGCGGTACATTTAGGTTTCAGGGTCGTAGTCGATCGCCTTGTACAGTGTCTTCGAGCGGCGGAACCCCAACTCGCGATAAAGTCGCACCGCGCCGCGGTTCTCCGAGGTCACTTCAAGATAAGCTCGTTGCAGACCGGCCTGGTAAAACCCGTCGAGTGCCTGACGAACCAAGGCGCGACCCAGCCCCTGGCCACGAAACGCAGGCAGCACACCCACATTTTGAATCGAACCATACGGGCCGTGTTCGATGACCCCCTGGATGGTTGCCACACAGCCCTCGGGTGCGGTGATCACCCAGGTCGCTGCCGGCAGGAATCCCGGCTTGCGGCGAATCTCCTGCATCAAGCGAAGACACCCCTCACGTTGACCCAGACAAGGGAAGATCACGCTATCGAGCTCGTGGCGAAAACTCAGATATTTCAACTCGGCATGTAGCTCCAGCAGCGAATCCTCCCAGGCGACCCACTGATACCCAGGAGGGAGCATCGACGGGACCACCGAACCGTCGAGGTCGACCTCCATGCGGAACCGCTTAAAGTAGGTAACGGCCATCGCGGAAAGGCTGTCTCATGCGATCAGGGGACGAGTTAGAACGATATTCTAGGCCCCGCTCGAAACACGGGTCAATCAGCGTCGTCAAGCGTGCGCGGTAAACTCGCAGAGTCTCCATCAATCAGGACCGGCCGTTCGCGTCGCGAGCAGGTTTTGTTACGATTGAATTACAAACGATTTTGCCTGTGAATTCGAGGTGCGACGATGAACTTTCCCCCGCTGGCGCGGGTCGTCCAGACTCAAGAATGCCCCAGGGTTCGGGATATCCGGGCCACGGTTGAGGCCTGCATCCGTGGCAGCCGGATCACCGAGCGCGTTTCAAAAGGTGGCCGGATCGCCGTCGGCCTGGGTAGCCGCGGCATCCATGCGATCGTCCCCACCGCAAGGGCGTCCATTGATACCCTCAAGGCGATGGGATATCGACCATTCGCTCTCGCTGCGATGGGCAGCCACGGAGGTGCGACCGCCGAAGGGCAACGCGAGCAGCTCGCCGACCGAGGTTTGACGCCCGAAAGCCTGGGCGTCGAGGTCCGCACCGATATGACGACCACCGAGCTGGGCGTCAGTCCCGTCGGTCTCCCCATCTACTTCGACAAGAACGCCCTGGAAGCGGACGGCCTTCTTCTCATTAACCGTGTCAAGCCACACACCGACTTCCACGCCGCTCACGAGTCGGGAATCCTCAAAATGCTGGTGATCGGCCTGGGCAAACGCCAGGGCGCGGAACAGATTCATAAGCTGGGCCTTCGAGGAATGAAAGAGGTCCTGCCTGCCGTGGGCCGCATCCTCGTCGAGAAGACGCCTTTCGCACTCGGGCTTGCCATCGTCGAAAACGCCGAGGATCAGCCTGCTGAGATCGTCGCCATCGAACCCGAGGAGATTTTCGACGTTGAGCCGAAACTTCTGAACCGCGCCCGCTCGCTCATGGGCCGGCTCCCCTTCGACCAGATCGACGTTCTCATCGTCGGCGAGCTAGGCAAAAACTACTCGGGAGCCGGCATGGATCCCAACGTGATCGGCCGCCTCCTCGTCGAAACCCAGCCCGACTTCGAGCGTCCACGCGTCACTCGGCTCGCCGTCCTCGACGTCTCTCCGGAAAGCCACGGCAACATTGTCGGCGTTGGTTTCGCCGACCTCACAACCCATCGGCTGGTCGCCGCCCTCGACCCCGAGCCGTTCCGCATCAACGTCCTGACTTCATGTTTCCTCGAGCGAGCAAGGATTCCGATCAGCCTGCCCACCGACAAGGACGTGATGCGCGTGGCCATCGAAACCTGCTGGCGAGTCGATCCGGCGGAGGCCCGAATCGTCATCATTCCCAACACTTTGGAACTACGGACACTCTGGGTCAGTCCCGCGCTCGAAGCCGATGTCGCCGCCGATCCCAGCCTACGGCGCGACGCTGAATATCAGCCGATCCCATTCCTTCCCGATGGATCGATCGATCAAGATCGGCTTTTTCCACACAGCATCCGCGCCGCTCGTCATCACCTCTCATAGCGAAGGGAACTCTGGAACCGCCGGACCTCCCAAGCCAAGTGATAGTCGCAAGCTCTTAACGTTCTAATGGCTCTGCCTTCGGCCGCGGCCTCGGCCTCGATCCTCCACTACCGTCCACACCGAGGTCGCCAACCTCTCCCGACTCCGTCACCGCGGGCTTCGCCATGTTCTCGAAGAACCGATTATCCCGCGGACCCGTCGCGACGCTGATCGCGGTCTTGAGCTCCGCCGGTTCGGTTAATGCCTGCCCGCGCGCGAGCGTCCACGCGGTTTGGAACGCTCTACGAGTCAGACGTTCAGGATCACGCTGGGCTAGTGCCGAAAATTGATTCGCTTCGATCATCCGCACCAGCTCCTTGGCGTGCCCAAACCCCGCAATCGCGAAGCCGCGATACTCAGGATCGGCCTCGGTCCGGATCGATCGAACCGTCGCCACGGCGCGGGCGGCCTGCTCCTCCTCGAAAATCACGACCGACAACCCCGGGTGTTCCTGCACCAATGGCTCGAAAACTGTCCTTGCCGCATCGACATAGCCACTGAACGACAATGTCGGCAACACCTTGAGCGATGTATCGGCAAGCGCTCGCTCAAGAGCGGCCACACGGTCTCGACCGCCCTGGTCGAACGGCCCATTGGTCACGATGACCGCCTCGCCATCGTCGGGAAATCCCATCTTCCGCGCCTCCTCGACAGCCGCGGACACGATCGCCTTGGCGTCCTCGTCGACGGACGAATAGCGCGCGACCGGAACATCCAGCCCCTCAATCGAGACGGCACGATTCATCAAAACGACTGGAATCTTCGCATCAGCTAGGGCTCGAATCGCCTCTGCGAGTTCCGCATCCCCGGGATCGGGAACGATCACGGCGGCAGAGAGTCCTCGGTCGATAAGCTCACGAACTTTTGGAGCCTGTTCACCCGCTGGCGTATGGACGACATCAACCAGAACCTTCCGATTCGCGGCCTCATATCGAAAGAGCTGCTCCCAGATCGTTCCTTCGAGATCGACGCCGTCCGGCACCACAAAGGCAACGGTCAAGATCGCAGCACTGGGCTGTGGCGCTAGGGAATCCGAGGTCATGATCGACGTGGAATCAGGGCTTGGCACGCTAATGGTCTCGCCACACCCTACGGCAAGACCGGCCAAAGGCATGACAAGCGTCAAGATGTGGGAAAAGCGCTTCATGGCGAAACAAACCGATCGGATCAGGGATGTAGGAACAATCACTTCGATTTACTATAAGCGGATTTGGGCGATTTCGCGAAGGCGCTCCGGCTGGGCTTTCGGTAAGATCAATCACTTCAATCCGCCCCGAATGCACAATGAGTCCACAGGATGACCGAACGCTCCCATGCAGCAACACGCGTTCGACTACTGGGTCTCGACGTGGATGGCACTCTGCTTGATCCAGTTACGGGCGAGCTGAGGCCAGGTCTGTCAGAGGCCCTCGGCTCTGCTCGGGCGGCGGGCGTACAGATCGTCCTTTGCACCGGACGGCGTTTTCGACGTGCCTCGGCAATGGCTCATCACCTCGGGTTGGAAGCACCCTTGGTCTGCAACTCAGGCGCCTTGGTGAAGGACCTCGCTACACAGGCCACTCTCTGGCGAGCTGACTTCGAGCCTGAAACCATGATCCGCCTGCTCGACCTCTTCGGCGCTGAAGGCGAGCGACCACTGAGCTTCATCGACCACGACGAGGCCGGCCCGGATTTCACCATCGATACCCATCCTACCGGCGATTACCCTTTCGACGACTACGTCTCCGCCAACCAGGAACACGCCTCGATCGAAACCGGCTGGACCAGCGATGCCAAGCGCTCTCTCGGCCGTTCTCATTTTCACATCTGCGCCATCGGCGACCGAGAACGCATGGATCGCTTTGAAGCGAGGGTGCGCAAGGGACTCGGTGGCCGAGTGCTCTGCTTCGTCCAACGAAGTCCTCGTTACACCGGTTGGATGTGCGAAATCCTTCGTGAAGATGCCGGAAAATGGTCGGCGCTCACCCATCTGGCGGAAAACTGGGGAATCACTGCCGACCAGGTCTGCACCGTGGGTGACGACCAGAATGACCGCCCGATGATCGCCGGTGCGGGCCTCGGTGTCGCCATGCCTCATGCCCCGCAGTCGGTTCGTGACGCCGCGGACTACATCCTACCCCCCGAACCGCCGACAGCCCTCGCGGATTTTCTCCTTGGCCTTATCTAGCGGATCGCCCTGACCAACTCCTAGTCCTCGAAGGACCTTCGCCTGATGCCGGAAGCCAGTTGGTCCCCCACCGACGAATCACCCGAGAGCATCGAATCGAACTGGCTTTTTCACCTGGTTCGCCAGCGATTTCATTCAAATCGCAGTGGTCGAGAACATCCCTTCTACCGAATCGAGCTGGCCGATGCCGTCCACGTGATCGCCGTCACCGCCGACGACAAGGTCGTCCTCGTCCGTCAATTCAGGGCAGGCTCGGCGGCCGACAGCGTGGAGACGCCTGGAGGGCTTGTCGAACCAGGGGAAGATCCTCTCACGGCGGGTGCTCGCGAGTTGCTCGAAGAAACCGGCTACGCAGGCGACCCTCCCATCTTGATAAACCAGTGCTGGGCCAACCCGTCACTGCTGACCTCGCGAATCACAACCATCTTCATCCGAAACGCGAAAATCGCCGCCGAGGTTTCGCCTGACCCCGGCGAAGAGCTGGAAATCCTGCTGGTTCCCCGAAGCGCGATTCCAAGATGGGTTCGCGATGGGCGTATTTCCCATTCACTATGCGTGCAGGGACTCCTCGCCTGGATGATCGCCGAATTGCCGACCGGCCCCTGGCCCCTTGCTCGCGGGCCCGAAACACAGTTCGCCCTTAAATCACTGCTCCTGGCGGTTCTCTATTTCGGACTGCTCCTGGCCTCGCTGCGGCTCGATCGTTGGACGTTCGGGCCGCTTCTCGGCGGCACGATCGCCTTCGGAGCGTGGTGGCTTGTGGCTCACCTCGATCCGTTTCAGGGCGCACTCCTCATGCGGGGCAGTCGCCTCGGCCTGCGTCATCTGGTACTCCGATTTCTGGCCTCGTTGAGCCTCATCGTGATCTCGGTGGTGCTCGCCCTAATCGTCTGGAGGCTGGTTCATGCCCGGTAAGCCAGGCTGGGCCTCCCCTCCCGGAATTCGGGGTGGCACGGAAGGCTGGAACACCTCGCCGAGTGCCGCACGTACCTGCGCCGGATCGCGGAGCATGCCTGTCTCTGGAAGATCGAGCAGTCCCAGTGCGTCATAGACACTCGGCAGTTCGAGAACCTCAATACGCCCAAAGACCTCGTGAATCGTGTCCCGACCAATCGACAACCGCCTGCCGACACCCTCCGCCCGCTGCAAACGCGCCAGGTCGAGCCGCTGTACACGGTGGTACTCAGGCCAAAGATAACGCGCACGCAGAAGCCGAAACTCACGCGTCGGCGGCAGGACCGGCTCGCCCTCTCCGGGCTGAGGTACCCCATCCATCAGCAGCGATTCGATCCGAGACTGATGAACAACCGCCAACCCAATCGAGAACGCAAGCAAACCGACCGCTCCACCCCTCGTTAATCCTGACGGATGATCACGTGTCATTCGCCCAATCCAGCCCGTTCCAAACAGCGCCAACCCCACATGGGGGATCGTGTCATACCACGGCACTATGCCGCGCAAGCTCGAAAACGGCAAATAACCACGAAACGTCCACTCCACAAAGTAGGCGATTACGATTAGCGCCCCCCCCGCCGCCTCCAGCGGATTCGGCCCACCCTCGGCCCGAATGCTCAGCAACCACACAACGGCGATGAGCGCACAAAGCCCCGCTCCTTGCAAAACGGTCGTCTCCGTTTCCAGTCCTAGGTTCTCAGCGCCAAGCTGTTCGGGAATCGCCTGCAAGGTGTGGGTGAGGCCCGCAAGTGGACTCGCTGCCTCCCGCTCCGACCGTCCATGAAAACTGATCCGCGCGTCAATATGCCGCCCCCCGAGCGTCCAGGCGATCGCGACTGCGGCGATCGTGCCCATCAAAGGCGCGAACGCCGCCCGACGCCGCCCGTGCATCCATAAATACACAAAACCCACAGGTCCCGCGGCATGGCCGATCGTCCAGAATCCACCCGCCATCCACGCAAGCCCCACCCCGGCGACTAGCCGCCACGAACCACCACATATTCGCCACGCCTGAAGCAGGACCAGCATGCCAACGATCCCTATCGCCGCCCAGACCGTCTGGCCCGACGAATACCAGGTCCCCGACGAAAACAGAACCGAGGTTGTTCCCGTCGCGATCAACGCCGCCAATCCCAGTCCCAAACGACCGAATTCACGGCCCACCAAGACTCCCACCAAGATCATCAGGATCACGAGCGCCGCGTAGGTCGCAACGGCCAATGTTTCTTGAAGCCTTGGCAGCACACCGGCAACCTGAACGAGCGTTGCCGTCAAAACTCGCCAGGCGGGCACAATATGCGTATTGTGAGGCCGGAACAAATTCGCAACGGCACGCGCCGGAGTACGCGAGCCAGCCAAATACTCAAAGTCGTCGCTATGAAGCCGATAGTCGACCAGCGCTTCGCGAAACATCCAGCCAGGGAGAAGCAGAAAGAAGGCCAAGATCGCGGCTTGCCCACCCCGTCCGACCGGGCCGTTGATCCATCGCCGCTTGGTTGCAAACTTCACATCGCTCATGGCACCGACGCTCCCTCGGTCGGGGGCCAGATTGCCTCAGCCCCCAGCCAGGGCGGACGATTGGGCGGCTCGTAAGAGAGCAGGGGGGGAAACATCTTGGCGGCCTGCGCCGGATCAAGCGTTCCACCCCGCTCGGGCAACTCAATCAAATCGAGTGCATCCTGCTCCTTCATTGCCAACGGCCACCCGGGCACAACCACCCGGCCAAACTGGTTCCGTAGAGCATCGCGGCTCAAGCCGTTCCGCACGCCCAGCACCCCGGCGCGTTCCAGACGCTGAAGCGCCCGTCGCTGTCGTTCCGATCGTTCCGAGGCAAGGTAGATCGCCCGCAATCGCTGGAGTTCCGGTATTGGTAGCCGGAGCTTCTCCGACGATGTCATCTCCGGGGCTTCGTCGATCCGTATCTGTTGCACTTGCGGAACATGAAGGGCGAGTAAGATCACCGTGGTCGTTCCGACACCGAGAAAGCCCATCCACGTTAACCGATCGGGACAACGCGGCCCCGCACACTTCCCCGCCAACCAGCCGATGCCAAAGAGCACGGTACCAATTTGCGGCATCGTGTCATACCAACCCAGGTCTCGGAGATTCTCAAACGGAAAGCCCGACCGCAAGGCGAACGCCAATCCATACGGCGCCAGAACAAGCGTCAAACCCACCGATTCCAGCGCATTCGGCCGCCGACCCGAACGAAGCAGCGACGCAATCCAGCCCCAGACGAGCCCCAGGCTCAGTGCCAACGACTGTAACGGCATGCTCTCCGTAGTCAGCCCCAGATTGGCGAATCCCAGCGATTCGACAACCGCCTGCGCTCCGTGGGTCACAATGCGAAACGGTTGAATCCCATCGCCCGCCCCGGAGTCTGAAACGGCTCGAATGAGAGACGCACCGGCCGCCCAAGTGATCACACCCAGGCTCGCGAGGGTCCCCACCAAGGGCGCGGCGGCCCAGCGACCACCGGTTCGCCCTCGATGCCAGAGGAGATAGACCGATCCGACGATGCCAGCGCACACGCCGCCGGTCCAGATCATAGGCGCGACCGCCGCCGCCAGAAACGCTGGTATCAGCCAAAGCCGCTGCTGCCTGAGAATCGACAATTGTGTCGATAGGAGCGTGATCATTACAAATAGACCCGTGCCCAGCGTCTGTCCCGCCGAATACCAGGTCGCCGCCGGCTGCAACACTGTCGAGACGCCCAGCCAGGCCATCGCCCCCAGCCCATACCCCATGCTCCCTGTTTCCCAGGCCACAAAATGCCCGGTCGCGATCACAAGCAAAACCAGCAAAGCGTGATTTGCAACCGTCAAAACCCAGGGCACATTGCCGAGCGACCCCGCCACCCGGCAAAGCGTCGAGGTGGCCAGTCGAAACACAGGCACCACGTGCGAATTGTGCGGCTCCCAAAGATGCCGGAACGGCTCCGCGCCCGCCCGGCTGTCGGCCAGAAACGCGAAATCATCACCCTTGATTAACGGGTTGGAAAGCCAATCCCAGTAAAGCCAGGCCGGCAAAATTGCGAGCACGACTCCCGAGAGCAACGCGATCATCACGCCGGCAGGTTGATCCAACGCCGATTTCATCGCTCAGCCCGCGCGGCCGCAAGCATCGACCGAGCTTCGCGCCGCGTCGATTCTCCGGCAGCCTCGCCGCGCAACATCGCCGCCAGCTCGGCAATTCGCTCCGCGTCTTCAAGCCGTCGAATCGTCGTCTGAGTTCGCTCCCCCTCCACGGCTTTGTGGATCACCCAGTGATGATCGGCATAGCTCGCCACCTGGGGCAGATGGGTCACGCAAACCACCTGACGATCTCGGGCAATCGTCTGGAGCATACGCCCCAACACCGGCCCGAGTCGGCCGCCGACACCCGTATCCGCCTCGTCGAGAATCAGTGTCGGCACACGATCGACATCGGCCAGCACGGTCTTTATCGCAAGGGCGACCCGCGCCAATTCGCCACCAGACGCAATCTTCCGCAACGGTCGCTGCGGCTCGCCCGGATTCGGCGCGAACAAAAACTCGACATCGTCCAGCCCATGCTCAGCCGGAGCGATCGGGCCAGGGGTATCCGAAAGTTCACGCGTCGTCACCGCTACCTCCACGCGCGCCTTGGCAAGTTGAAGCGCGACAAGCGGCTTCTGGATTACCGCCGCCAACCGCCGGCCCGCATCCCGACGAGCTTCCGAAAGCGCCGCCCCAGCGGCGCGAAGCACCTGCCAAGCGTCGCGGATCGGTCCGTCCAGAGCGGCGAGGTCGGTCTCGTCGCGCTCCAACTCGCCAAGTTGCGCTTCAATCTCCCGCCGACGCTCGGGTAACTCGTCCGGCGCGCAATGAAATCGGCCCGCAAGCTTGCGATAAAGCGCAAGACGTGTCTCAATTTCCTCCAACTTCTCCGGATCGTCATCAACGTCGCGCGCATATTGACGTAACTGCCGGGCCAGCTCACGCGTCTGCTCGGCCATACGCTCCAGCTCAACGGCAATGATCCCCAACTCCGCCTCGCCTTCGGCCAAGGGACCTAACCTTCGCGCCACTCGCCCAAGCCGCTCCTGCACCGATCCATCCTCCTCGTACAGCAGCTCGTACCCTTGTACCGCCGCCGTGCGAAACTCGGCCGCGTGTGCAATGCGGTGTGCGTCTCGCGCCAGTTCCGCGTATTCGCCAGGGCGCGGGTCCGCCGCCACCAGCTCGTCCCGCTCGAAGCCCAGCAGCTCCCGCTCACGTCTGCGACGATCGCTCGCTTCAGCCAATTCTTGCCGGCGATGCCTCAATCGTTCGAAGACCTCTCGCGCCTGGCCATACTCACTCACGAGCGTTCCATGTCCGCCGTGAGCATCAAGGAGCGCACGTTGCTGCTCCGGCTCCAAAAGGGTTCGGCCTTCCATTTGACCGTGGATCTCAACCAGCCTCGCACCAAGCTGTCGCAACATCGAAGCCGTCACCGGCAGTCCATTCGCGTGCGATTGGCTCCGCCCTTGAGCCGCAACCCGCCTGGTCAAAATCAACTCTCCATCGTCCAACGGCCCACCGAGAATCGCCTCGACGTCCTCGCGCACGGCAAGCTCACTCACATCGAAGACGGCCGATGCCCGGGCATCTGCCTTACCGGCACGCACTACGTCCGCCGACGCCTTCCCTCCCAACACCAGCCCGAGCGCCGTCAGCAGCAGGCTCTTTCCCGCGCCGGTCTGGCCCGTCCAGGCCACGAGGCCGCTCTCGAACTCGACGCGCGCGTCCTCGATGGTCGCGAAGTTCTGAACCGAAAGTTCGCGGAGCACGGTCCTTTCGATCCTCCTCCGGTGGCCTCAAGCAACCTGGTGTTCAGGCAATTCCCAAGTTCCGCCGATGAAACGCGATCGCCTCACGCACATGCTTATCCCAGTATTCCCAGTTATGGCCGCCCTCGAATTCCTCGTACTCATGCCCTATCTGATGCCTGTTCAGATGGTCATCGAACGCGCGATTCTGTTCGAGCAGAAAGTCGTCCTTTCCGCAATCAATGCGCATCTTGGGCAAGACGCCGTGGTCCAGACTCGTCACCAGCGCGAACGGATCTTCCGAACCACCTGCCGGCATCTCCCCGAAGACGTTCACAAAATCCGAGCCAATCCGCTTTCCACTCTCAGGATCACGCACTGCTGCGATCGCCCCCGAGTGCGAGGTCACACTCGCGAACTTGTCGTGATGTTTCAACCCATTCTTGACCGCCCCGTAGCCGCCCATCGACAGCCCGCCAATCGCCCGCCCTCCACGCTCCGCCTTCACCGGAAACGTCCGATCGATCAGTCCCACGACATCCTTGATCAGATCATCTTCATATGCCAGGCCGACCGCCGCGTTCGAATACCAGCCACGCCCGCCATCGGGCATCACCAGCACCATCGGCGTCCCCTCCACATAGCGCTCGACACTCGTGCGACGCATCCAGATCGTATGATCGTCCGAGAGACCATGAAGCAAGTAAAACGCCACCCAGGGTCGCGGGACGTCCGGATCGTCCGGAAACACCACGTTCACAGACGACGCCTTCTCTAAGGATCGGCTGAAATACTGAATCGTGCAGAAGGCCATGAGGACGCTCCAGGTCTCGGGCGATTCGGTCGTCTCAGCGAGTGACGGCGCGTTCCTTCACCGGAACCAACGACGCCGCGGCGGTGGGAGTCAACGACCGGAAATCCTCACCCACCAGCGCGGCGACCGTCGCGGCGATTTGCGACTGAGTCGCATTCGTCGGCACCAGCGCAGGCTCGATCTCCGGACCTAGCAAACCAATCCAGATCCGCTCGGCACCTTCGATGCTCTTGCCGTGGCTCGTCCAGGCGTCTCCTTCGCCGCGACCGTGGTCCGTCGTCAACAGGAGGCTCGTGCGGCCGCGATACTCAGGATCGCTCTGAATCAACTCCCACAATCGACGGAGCTGAGCATCAGCCCGATGGGCGGCTCGGAGATAATAATCGTAGCGATTGTGATGTGCGTGCTCGTCAGTCTCGCCAAGCGAGATGTAAAGAACCTTGGGATGATCCGCTTTCACGCAAGCCAGGGCCGATTCCATCACCAACCCGTCATACGCGCTGTTCTCCCACTCGCGATGCAGCGATTCGTAGAGCGCGTTGATCGTCGCACGCTGCGGGTCGGTCGGCGCGCCGGCAATCGGCTCCCAGCCCGCCTGCACCGGCATGCCACTGCGTTCTCGGTTGAGAATGAACGCAAAGACATCCCACGCGCAGAACGCCGCCACATGGCTGGCAAATGGCTCACGCCCATTCAGCCATTCGAGCACATTGATGTTCGGATTCGGCCGCTTCTCATTGCTGTCAACCCGGGGGTCGGCGGCACCCGTCAGCATCTCGTTATAGCCGGGATACGAGAATTTTAGGCCGTTCGTCAGTTGTACATCGTCGCCGCGCTTCGGGTCGCCGATCAATCGGCCCTGCTTCGCGATCGTATCCCAGAAAAACGGAAGCAGTGCCGATCGACGTTCCTCGGGGCTTTCACGCCAAAACTCACGTCGAAGCTGGCTCGCCGACTCGACATCACCGCCGGTCTTCTCCATCAAGACGGCATCCGCCCCGCCGAAAACCTCCTGCCATCGCAGGCCGTCGAGCGTGACCAGCACGACCCGTCGATCATCCATCGCCGAATCTTGTGCCTTCGTCACCTTTGGGAAGGCAGCCGTTAACGCGAGACTCCCTGCCAAAAACGATCGACGCGACGTTTCCATTTCCAGACTCCAACGAAGTTCCCGGGTCATTTGATTTTCGCGCCAATCACGCAGTCCGGATCGTCCGGCTGAAGGAGCACGACCTTCTCGCCGCTCGTCGCCGCCAGGAGCATCCCCTGTGAGGTCTCCCCTCGGATAACGACCGGCTCCAGATTGCTCACGACCACAATCTTCCGACCCACAAGCTGCTCCGGCGTGTAATGCAGCCGTATTCCCGCGACGATCTGCCGCGTCTCTTCCCCAAGGTCGATTTTCAAAAGGAGCAGCTTATCAGCGTTGGGATGCGGTCGTGCCTCCAGCACGTGCGCGACGCGCAAATCCACTCCGGCGAAATGCTCGTAAGGTATCGGATCGGCCATCTCGGGTGTCTCAAAAAGGAAGGTGTTCCACGCCCAGTTGCAGGTCAGGCGGGATGCGTCTTCAAAAGAACGACAGAACAATGACGCACGCTCCGCTGTCCATCGCTTCTTACAAGACGACGCGTCGCTCATACTATACAGGCGAATCGCGGCCGGGGAAGCCGCCTGAGCCTAACGCTCATCCGCCGCCTTGCCCAGAAAGAGACCGGCGAACCAGCCGAAAATCCCACGAATCACGGCCACCGCCATCACGAAGGGAGTGGTCGGGTGTTTCAAGATGGTCGGCAGATTCCGCTCGAACACAAAGTGGCCGGTCCACATGAACGCATAGCCGCCCAGAAACAGCCAGAGCGACCACCAGGGCCGAAACGGCAAGAGCAAGAGCGACGCCCCAACCATCGGCCAGCCCACGAACAGATGTAGGAAGTGGTTGATCGGGTTCCTGTGGTCGAGCCGGTACTTGGCGACGACTTGCTCGAAACGAGAGGCCGGAGCGGTCGACATCGTGTCACAAAATCCTTTCCTGGCGAACGTCTGCTCGAGAAATCGACAATCGGTTGTGATGAACCTATACGACTATTCCAAGCGGCTCAGCGACTCACTGCCCCATCGACTCCGCCCACTTCCGTACGTACCGGCTCGATTCCCTGACGCACACCGGGATCCGTATAGTTGTCCAACCCGTTATGCATGATCTGGGGCCAGTAAGTCGAGAAGTCGAACTTGGGATCATTGTCCTCATCATGGCAGCGTATGCACCGGCGGTTGCTTTCGAAGTCGTCTCGAGTACGAGCCATCGCCAGGCGGTAGGCCGCGTTTTGCGGCTCGCCTGCATGCGCCGAGCCTGGCCCGTGGCAGTTCTCGCACTGATTGCCCTTGAGAAACGACGTCGCCTCAACGGTCGTGAATCCACTCACATACTCAAACCCCGTCGTATGGCAGCTCACGCACGACGCATCATGCTCGCGGTTGCGGCCATTGTCACGCGGATCGTTGATCAATGGCTCATACGCATGCGCGTGCTTGGTCGACTCCCATTTCGCCACCGTCTTGGGATGGCAATGCCGACAGGTCTCGACTCCAGCGTAAATCGCCCCCGCAGGCGCATTAAATAACGAATAAGGACGTCTGGGAAAGCTCTCCAGCGTACCGGCGTCGCGAAAGCTCTCCTGAAGTGCGTCGCCGATCAGTCCCGCCATCGGTGCCGCAAGAGCGCGGTCCTTGTCATAGCGATCGTTCAATTCCAGCCGTCGATATCGGATCGTTCGCCCCGAGTCCGTGTAAAAACCAAGTATCCCGAGATACATTCCCTTCGTACCGACCTGCACCAGCCGAGTCGACCCGTCATTGAGCATCTCCGGCTCGGCGGCCGGGTCGGCTGTCTCCGATTGGCACATCACGATCTCGAAACTGGGAAACCGCTTCGCCAGTTCACGCGCCAACTCCACGGGCCCCTGAACAAGCAAAACCTGCAAATCGGTATCTGAGTCGAGATCGCTCAACACCGCCGGCAGTGCATCCTCGGGCGGAACCACCGTCAGGTTCAGCTCCTTATCCGCGTCCTTCAACGTGGTAAAGGCGGCGGGGTCAAGCACTGAGGTGATCCCGACTCGCAACGGCCCAAGGGTCGTCCTGGTCGACGTGGGCAGGCTTTTCTCAATCCCCAAGCCATCGTTCGGCCGGGCGTTGGCCGAAACCGCTTTCAACCCTTCAGGTGCAAGCGACAGGATATTGTCAAATTGCATCAGCGACTCACCCGTGCCCAGCCGCAAGTCGTTCGCCGACAGACCGATCGCCGAATAGCCAAGCAGTTCCAGCGCCTTGAGCGTCTGATTGAATTTGAGGCGAGTCTGGTCCGGCCCGCCGCGGTCGTGCTGAGGATCCTGGCTGATCGAACCAAGATCGGCAAGTGCCAGGTTCCAACCTTGCTTGCGCAACCGCTCGATCACAATCGCGCGCCGCAGCAAGCCACCCTTCTGCTTCGCCGCACAACCGCAAGGCTCATGATAGCCCAGCATCTCGCCCGTCAGAATCAAGGCTCCGGCGAACTGGTCGTCCGGCCCGGTCGGCCAGTCGGCAAGCAGCGTGGTGGCCGCCACTGTCTCAGTGCCGGCGGTTGGGCCGGAAGCCGTTCCAGATGCCTCAATCGCAACCGAGGTCACCTTGCGTTCCACATCATTTTGGCCACAGCCCACAACGGCCAAAACCGCTGCGCTCAACGCCAGCCCGCCCATCATGATCCAGATTCGGCCCACGCTCACCATCCGTTGTTCTCTGATCCTTCCGCAAACTTCGGAGACGGTCCGTCCATCGACTCACCAAACACCAGCGAGCCTGTACGAAACCGGCGGATCACTCGCTGCCAAGTACGATCAATGTGACCGGAATCGCTAGTGTCTCGGCGTGGGGGTGATTCGTCTTGAGCACCAGTTGCTCGTTCTGGGTCGAGCCCGGCGGAGTACCCGGCGGAAGTTCGACGTGAAGTCGGTATCGGCGAACCTTTGCCTCCGCGTTGCCATCGTCCATAGGGTCAATCTTCACTTCCATGCCTTCCGGCTTCTGAACCACCTCAAACCGCGTCGTCTCCTGCTCGCGCACCAGAACCATCAGGTTCAATTGACCACCCTTGGCGCTCGTGGCATTCAGTCGGATACGCTCGGGTGCCACGCTGATCGGACCCACTCGCTTCCCACGCACCACGGCCTTCATCTCGGCCAGCTTGGGATGGTCGGTTTTGATCGTCAGTTCCTCGGCAAACTCGCCCAGAAACGACGACGGCTTCACGACGATATCCACTCGATGACCACCAGGATATTTCAGTTGAGCCTTCTCACTATCAGACAGCGGCTGGAAAGTCGCTGAGACGGAATCCGGATTACTGGAGACAATCTCCAGCACCTTGAACTCCGGAGTGTCGAACGACCCAAGGGCAAGCCGTGTGTCCGATTCCTCAGTGCTCGCTATTGTCGCGAAATCGAAGTTCATATCCTCCGGCATCGTCACGATCGGCGGAAACACTTCCCCCGTTACCGAAAAGTCGAGCTCCGGCTGTGAAGGATCAGATGTCAGCACAGTCACCCGCTGACCAAACTTGCCCGGCTTATCCTTGGTCTTCCAGCTCACCTGGATTGGTGTCGACTCACCTGGCTCCAGAACAAGTGAGGCGTCCTTGTTGGCCGTCCCATCCTTGTTGGTAAAATTGGCGACCGTGCAAAAACACGACGATGTCCCAGACTTCAAGGTCAGCGGACCTGTCCCCACGTTCTTGACGATAAACGACTTCTGACCCTCGCTAAACGTGGACTCCTTGCCGAAGTCGTGCTTTCTCTCTCCTTCGACCAGGGCCTTACCCGGATTCAACTTGGCGGTCTCCGCCACTGGAAACTTGATCCGAGTCGTCGGATCCTCCTCCGGCAGATTCGAAATGATGATCGGCACAGCGGCCGACAACCCGACGATCGCCACGACCAGCAGAATCCAGCGCTTCATCGATCCCTGCTCCTCACGGCCGGCGAAAATGAAAGACGGCCAGCAAATCGCATGCGCCGTATCGACATGACCCCGGGCTCATGGACCCCAACAACCCACATACCAACTGATAGCCCTGTAGCAAGCCTATAAAATTGTAGTAGGCCATCTCCAAAGGGGTCAAGGACGACCAACATCAGCCGCTCTGACGGAACAATGCCGGCCACTCCCCCTCCCCAGGCAAACCGTCCGGCTTAACCACTCTTTTTGCTATACTACGTAATATGACGAATCGTGTTCGATGGGGCTAAGGAGCGTTCCGTGCAGGCTCTGGAACAACGAGTGCGATCGGTCCTTGAGCGTCACCAAAACCACCCCCTCCTCGGGGGCGGCGACTCCCTCGAACTCCTCGGCATCGATGCCGACCACATCGTCCAGGTTCGCCTCAGAGGCCCCTGCGCCAGTTGTCCATCAACGCTCATGCCACTTCTGATGGCGATCGAGCAAGCCATCAAGACCGAGGTTCCCGAGGTTCGTTTCGTCGAGCTAGTGCCGTGACCCTCGCGCCTCGAGCCGCCTATGTCCACATTCCATTCTGTGCCCACAAGTGCGGTTATTGCGATTTCGCCTCCGTTGAAGGCATGGACGCTCTCGCCGATCGTTATCTCTCCGCACTCGAACTCGAGCTCAAGCAACGCCTGCACCAACCTCAGAACGTCGATACCATCTTCGTTGGCGGCGGTACCCCTACTCGACTCACAACGGCCCAGCTTTCCCGGTTGACGGAGATGCTCAGGCATTGGCTTTTACTTGCTCCGGACGGCGAGTGGACCGTCGAGGCCAATCCCGGCACCTTGGATCGTGATAAGGTCGCGATTCTCGCCGATGCCGGCGTCAATCGCGTCAGCCTCGGCGCTCAATCATTCGATCGTGACGTCCTGACCGTCCTCGAACGCAACCACGACCCCGCCGACGTCCCCAAAGCCGTCGATCTCGTCGCGGAACGAATCGATCGCTGGTCGCTCGACCTCATCTTCGGCGTCCCGAGCTCTACCCTCAATACCTGGCGAGCCGACTTGGCCGCCACCCTCGCGCTGGGCCCCGCGCACCTTTCGTGCTATGGCCTCGTCTACGAAAAGGGCACTCCTCTCTGGAAACGCTGGAACCGTGGCGACGTCGCTGCTCTCGACGAGGATCTCGAACGAGATATGTACGAAGCCACAATCGAAACGCTCGGTGCGGCGGGCCTTCCCATGTACGAAATTTCAAACTTCGCCCGGCCTGGCCACGAGTGCCGACACAACCTGATCTATTGGGCCAACGAGCCGTATCATGGCCTTGGCCTCGGCGCCGCGCGTTATATCGATGGCTTCCGCGCCATCAACACCCGAGAGCTTGGAACCTATCTTCGCCGGATCGAATCCGGCGAAGATCCAACCGGCCCTGGCGAATCGCTCCAACCCGAAGCCCGCGCCCGCGAAACCGCCGTCCTCAACCTGCGCCGGACTCAGCAGGGCATACAACGACTCGATTTCCTGGCACGCACCGGTTTCACACTCGACGACCTCGCCGCCGATGCCCTCGATAGGCACAGGCGGCTCGGCAATCTCGAAGATAATGGTGAACGCGTGCGATTAACGCCCTCAGGCGTCTTTCTCGCCGATACAGTCATGGCGGACCTGCTTTGAGAAATCACGCCACGGCCGCTTTTCTCAAAGGCGTCGAAGTTGATCCGCTCGCGCCGCGAGCTTGATAACAGCCGACTGAAACAGCCCCCGCGTATTCGCGCTCGCCGCCTTGTAGCTTTCAACAAACCCATCCGCCTGGGTCCAGTTGATCACCTCAACGACTCGGCTGGCCATCAGGCTAAGCATCTCGTCGATCGTCGGGGCCGAAACCTTCGAGGGCGGCGCTTCGGCCATGGCCCGTGCGTCCGGCGCATCCGCTTCCCAGGGTGCGGCGGTCCGACCTTTATTGCCGGTGGGGGCAGGCATGGGATCGGTCGTGTCGTCCCAGGGGGCGTCTTTCCCACCCTTGCGCTTGCCGCGCGGATCATCGGGATCAGCGCCCGCTTCCGTCTCGGTGCGCGGCCGTCGTTCGTTCGGATCCCGCGGCAACACGCTCGGATACTTCTTGCCGTCTGATCCAACGCGGATCGCCCCGTGCGGAATCTGGCTCGCCTCGACCAACTGCCGGCGAATCTTCGCCACCAGCTCCCGACCCACTCCCAGCTCTTCGGCCAGGTGTCGATCCGACCATTCATGATGCAGACGCAGTTTGACCTCAATCGCCCGCCGCCGCTCCGCTCTTGTCAGTGGAAGTCCGTGATGCAGGTTGGCGACCGAAACGAAGTCGAGCGCCTCCTCGAATGTGCCTTCCACGACCTCGGATTTGATCGCTCGTTTGCCGAGCGTCACCGCCGCCGCATGACGATGGATGCCATCGGCCAGTAGCCAACGCCCTTCCACCTTATAGACGGTGACCGGCGGTAGCCGATCCCACGCGTCCATGTATCGCTCGACCGTATCTTGATCAAGACGGTCACGCAGGTTCAATCGCGGGTCGAGAACCAGGTCATCGACCGGCAACTCGCGGAATTTCATCACTCGCGCCCCTTCTCTCGGCGGTGTCCGGTCCAGTAGTTTTGGCGTCCTTGCCCGTCAATGCATCTCAGCCCTAGAATCGGCTGGCCGCGGGCGTGGAACGTGCATCAATCCGGCAAACTTTCCGGCCTCGCCCATTAGCCTCCGCGCAACATCCACAACCGGCCCAGCCGGATTTGAGGGAACCGCCGACGATGCGGGTTTTGCTTACCGGCTGCAGCGGACAACTCGGCTCCTGGATCAGCCACGAGTGGGATCCCTCGCACGGTTCTCTCCACGGCTGGGCCGGCCTCTCCGCCGTCACCAGCAGCTCACGCTTTCAGGTGAACCTCACCGACGAATCCTCAATCCTCAGCGCACTTGATAATCTTCAGCCTGAGGCCATCCTTCACGCCGCCGCCATCAGTAAACCAGACGCCGTCCGACTCGATCCGGCACTGGGTTGGAAAGTGAACGTCGACGCCACCGCGCGACTCTGCGACTGGTGCCGACACCACAACCGACGACTTGTCTTCACCTCAACCGACATGGTCTTCGACGGACTCCGGGGCCACTACTCCGAGTCCGACCCCGCCTCCCCGATCGTCGAGTACGGCCGCACTAAGGCCGCCGCCGAAGCGCACGTCCTCGCCCTCCCGGGCGGATTGGTCGTCCGCGTCAGCCTGCTCTACGGTCCCTCCCTCAACGGACGTCCCACCTTCTTCACCGACGCGCTCTCCGCTCTCAAACGAGGCGAGTCGCGTGCGTTTTTCGCCGACGAATACCGCTCCCCACTCGACTATCCCACTGCCGCCCACGCGCTCATCCGTCTAACCACAAGCAACCTGGCCGGAATTGTCCACCTGGGCGGAGCCCAACGCGTCAGCCGCCTCGAGTTATTGACACGGATCGCCCAGTCTATCGGGCTCGACCACACCCTCGTCCTTCCCGGCCACCTTGCCGACGCTCCTTCACCCGAACCTCGCCCAGCCGATGTCTCCTTGAAAACCGACCGGCTCGTCACCCTATTCCCCGACTTTTCCAGACCGACCATCGAAGCCGCCGCTCGCTCCTGGCCTTAATCCGGATGCCCAGACTCACCTCATCCAACCTCAGGATGCACCAGGTGCCACGCCGTTTGCTGTTGATAAGCCAATCCCAGAGCTAGCAACCGATTCTCAGACCAGGCGCGTCCATCCAATTGAATCGAAGTCGGCAACCCCTCCTTCGTTCGCCCGGTCGGCATCACCAGGGCAGGGGTTCCACACACGTTACCGGCAGCGCCCAGGCTCGGCGCGTTGTATTCATCACCATGACTCGCGTCCGCCGGCGTCGCCGGTCCAGCCGTCGGTACGGTCAACACCGCATCAAACGGTGCCAGAAACGCGTCAAGCTGTCGCGCCAACCGCCCCCGAATCCGCAACGCTCGCAGATACTCGCTCGCCAGAATCGTCGTGTCGGCAAACGCCCCGAGTCGGTCCTCCGGCGCGGTCAAACGAAAGATGTCCTCGGAGTCGAGCAGCTCCTCATGCGCGGCCGCATTCTCTGCCGCGATGATGGTGATCGCAACGTCAGTCCAGGGTCCCTTCGGCAGATCGACTTCCTCCACGGATCCCAGTTGGCGAAACACTTCGATCGCGGCCTCGAAATTCGCCCGAACTTCGGATTGAGCTTCCACAACGGCGTTCCTGGGAATCGCCAGGCGAAACGGCCGCCCCGGCGCATCCACCGGCGGAAACCGATACGGCCGATCCGCCGCCGATAGGTCAGCCGGATCCGCCCCGGCGATCGCGTTCAAGATCAGCCCGCAATCGTTCGCACTCCTCGCCAGCGGACCAATCTTGTCATGAGTCCAGGCCAGAGCCATCGCCCCGGCTCTCGATACCCGCCCGTAGGTCGGTCGTAAACCGACAACTCCGCAATAGCTGGCCGGCGTGGTGATACTGCCCCAGGTTTCAGTACCGATCGCGAACGGCACCAACCCCGCCGCCACCGCCGCGCCTGATCCCGACGAACTGCCCCCCGACCACTTCGTCACGTCCCACGGATTCAAGCCCGGTCCCGTGAAGCTGGCATTCGGCTGCCGATACCCCATCCCACCCGCAAGCTCGACCATCGCCAGCTTCGCCGCCAGGACCGCCCCCGCCGCTCGCAACCGCGTGACCACCGTCGCATCGCTCTCAATGACTCGTTCCGAATACGGCGCCGCGCCCCAACTTGTCACTATCCCCTTCGTCGCAAGCAGATCCTTCGCGCCGTAAGGAATCCCATGCAACGGACCCCGATCGGTCCCCGAACTCAGCTCCTCATCCGCCCGACGCGCCTGCTCCAACGCCAGATCGCGCGTCAACGTCACCACGCTATGGAATCGGCCGCCAAATTTCTCCAGCCGATCCAGAAAGAAACGCGTCAGCTCGACCGACGTGATCGACCCCGAACGCAACGCATTTCCCAAAATGGGCAGCGAGGCAAAAGCCACATCATCCGCTTTGTTCATCATCGTGCTGTCGCCCTGTTTATTCGGTCACGCCGCGATACGGAATCATCACCGGAAACGGCCCGTCACCATTATCAAGCACGAACCGCCGTAGCCGTCGCGCTCGCTTCACCATCGATTCGATATCCGCGCGGATCGTCTCCCGCGCCTCATCGTCCAACGCCTCACCACGCCGCGCAACCAAGATCGCCAGCCGGGCGTCAACCTCCACCTGAAGCGGGTCGGGTGCCGCCTTCTGCTGCTTTTCCGCTTGGACGGGATCATCCTGAGCATTCGCAGCGACCTGCGATGCCGTCGTCAACGCCCCGCCTGCAATCAACGAACGCACAAACGCCCGCCGATCCTGTCGTTCGCCAACAATCGGCTCGTCCGGGATCATCAAACAACCTCCTTCGAATCAAGCTCGTCACGTTGCGTCATCAAAGAATAAGCAACCACGCCCACCGCAACGACTCCCAATCCTGACAACGACTCAAATGGCTGTTGCAACAGCATGCTCGTCAACAAAATCGCCGCACCAACGAGAAAGACGATCGGCGTGGCCGGATACAGCCACGTCCGATACGGCCGCTCCAGGTCCGGACGCTTTCGCCGCAACACGAACACGCTGAAAATGCTCAGTGCATAGAAAATCGTGGCACCGAAAATGACGTATGTGTACATGAGATCGTAAAGAGGCGTCTCGCCAAGCTTTCGCCACGCACCGGCGATTCCTCCCTGGCCCGCCGTCTCCGAGGCCGGAAACACTATCGGCAGAGTTCCGGCGATCGTCAGTAAAATCGCCCAGAGGGTCTGGGCCGCGATCGCCCGCGCCGGCGTCTCAAACCGAGGATGAATCCGCGCCAGAAATGCCGGAAACAAGCCGTCGCGAGCCAAAGCGAAGTAAGCCCGAGGCCCCGAAAGCGCATTCCCGTTAAGTGAGATGAATGTCGAGATCATCACGACCACCGAAATCAACGTAATCCCCATCGCTCCCAGCAATCGCCCACAAAAGTCCGCAGAAACCGCTCGCGGCGACCCCTTCTCCGTCGACGCCAGCGCGATCTCGTCCATCGGCAGCACCAGGTGATACGCAAGCGTCATTGCCACATACAGGCCGATCAGGATCAACGTCCCCCCGATCAGCGAGAGTGGAATGTTCCGCCCCGGATTTCGGATCTCCTCCGCCAGATTCGACGTGTTCACCCAGCCGTCATACGCCCACAATATCCCAACCATCGCCACCATGAAGTGTCGCAAAAAATCAAAGTCGAACGACGCAGGAACCACCGGCGTCAGTCGTCCTACACCGGCCTTGCCCAGCACAAAAGGCAACACGATCATCGTCCCCAGCGCACCCACCTTCAAAACCGTCCCCGCAACCTGCAACCCGCCGCCCCATCGCGTCCCCACAATGTTCACAATCGCCACCAGGGTCATTGCCACACACGCCAAAGCGCTTTGCCAAAGCGCAGGATGCCAGCCGGTCGGTGTCCCAAATATCGGCAGCCGCGAAGCATAAAGCGCGAACGCCGCCGCCAGCGTCGCGATCGACCCGGAGCGTATCACTAAAAATTCGGTCCATCCAAACAGGAATGCGGGAAGTCGACCGTACGCCTCGCGGAGGTACACATACGGCCCTCCGGCCCTCGGCAGCATCGCCGCCAGTTCGGAGAGGGTCAGTGCGCCCGCGAGGCTAAACAACCCGCCCAGCACCCACGCCAGCAAAATCGGCCCAATCGACGGGATCTCCGCCGCCACTCGCGCCGGCACGATGAAGATCCCCGAACCGATCACCGACCCCACTATCACCGAGAGCGCCGCCCACGGTCCCAGCACACGCGGCAACCGCTGCGACTCGGGCACGCTTCCCACACCGGATCGGCTCATGAAGTCTCTCGAATCGTCGCGGTAGAGCAGGGGGGGCGTAACAGTTAAGCGACCGAGAATAGGCGCAAAACCCCAACCTTCGCCAGTGGGTTCAGCACATACCCAATCAATCACACCGTGCCGTCCGCCGCCGCAACCGTCAACTGACCTACCCGGATTCGCGGCGTCAGCTTCACTCGTGGATGCGCCGCGCTCGTCGAGGCCACCGCCGAGGCAATTACCGTATACCGCCCATTGGGGAGCTCACGTGATTCAATCGACCACCGACCATCGGTATCAACCGTCGCCATCCCCAGCGTGATCGGTCGATCCATTGTCTGCCCAACCGGAGCAGCCGTCAGTCGCACCGTGCCCCCTGGCCAACTTCGCCCTTCAAAACGAGGCGCCGCGACCTCGGTCTTCATCGAATACGTCTCCGGCAAATGACCCCACGCCGGCCGAACCTCCAGCACCTGACCCGTCCGACTATTCAAACCCGCCGACAGGATCGGCGACGGCACCCCCACCTGACCATCACCCAGCGACGGCAACACGTTCTCCTTGTACCAGTTCAACACCCCATAAGGCCCACTATGACTGATCCCAATCCCCGTCAAATTATGGTATTTCACCCGCCCCGACCCTTCACCGCGCACCGGCACTTGACCCCATAAATTGATCCAGGCCTGGTCATCCTGGGGCGCGAGCGAAATGTGAGTATGCTGGTAGTAAACTTCCGCGGAATCCACGTTACCCGGCACCCGCGGCGCCGGATCATTCGCACGCCCCTGATAGTCGTTCACCAACAGCTTCACCACCCAACCGGCTAAGTTCTCCTTCTCGCTATACTGCTTCAAGGTGGCCCCATTATCGGCCGCGTGCGGGTCGAGCAGCGTCGCCTTGATCACCCCCCCCCGCATCGGCGCCAGCGGCTCACGCTCCAGCATCGAAAGCGCGATTCCGTTGATCACCGTCCCCTGGCTGTGCCCGATAAAATGCAAATCAACCGGCTCCCCTGCGGGAATCTCAGCCAATCGTTGCTTCAACCGATCCACCAGCCGCCCCGGCTGCTTCATCGCCGCTCCGGCGATCTTGCTCTCCCCAACCCAATTATACAACATGACATCATCATAACCCTGTGCATCGAGCGCCTTGCCGAATCGGTTGTCCCAGGGCGGAACCCGGCCCTCGTTCTCCTCCTGAAACCCACCGTGCGTCACCACGACGACGCTATGCCGCCGAACCGCCGCGACGTTATTCGCCTCGTTCGTCTCAACCACTTGATTCAGGGGGTCGATCACCGCCAACACAAAGGGCTTCCGCGGCTCAATCGTAAATGGCTTATCCAGCGTAGACTCGACCGAACGACTGTTCGTTGCCAAACCGCCCGACAGCAGACCAACCTGACTTCCCCCAACCGTCCACACACCAACCAGCGAATCACCAGAATCAAACCGCTCATCGGACGATCGATAGAGCTCAACAGTCCAGTTCTGCTCAACGGCGGACGACGAAATACCGTAAGTAATCCGCACCCGGTCCGCGTCGAGCAACTCCAGGGCACCTAGAGACGCGTCGGCCCCAACCGCCAGGAGCTGACGACCCTCCAGTGGCTCCACCGCCACGGAAACGCTTGGTTGCCGCCGGTGTTCTTTCACTCCTCGAAACAACCCCCACATCGTCGGCGTCGCGGCCGTGTTCCCGGCTTCGCCCTCCGTTCCTTCGGCGGTACTCGGGAGGACTCGATCTCCTGGGTGCGGCAGTAAAGCGATTTTTTCAGTTTTCAACAATCCGAATCGTCGTCTCGCGGTTTAACACAAACCCGCACAGCAACTTAATGCGGTTCCCAGGCAAAGTGGAGTCAAACCGCCGGAGTCGGAGTCTAAGAAACCGGAACACCCCACGTGATACATCCAGTGCGGCCTAGATTGAGCGGCGAGGAGGGCCTGGAGGATGGCGCAAGCTAGCACGGCCGTGGCGATCGATTCCGACGATCGTCACTGGGTTCTGTCGGCCGTCGGACGTTATGAAACCCCACTCATCCAGTATGCCGGTCGCCTCCTCGGCGATCCCGAGCGCGCTCGTGACGTCGTTCAGGACACCTTCTTGAAGCTCTGCCAGCAAGACCAGGCGGCCCTCTCCGACCGCTTGGCCGAATGGCTTTACACCGTTTGCCGCAATCGTGCTCTCGACGTAATGCGCAAGGAGCGCCGCATGAGCCTCCTCAGTGACGAGCAACAAAACGGCCAGGTCCAAACCGAACCCGGCCCGGCCGACGCCTGCGAACTGCGCGACTCCGCCGCCCACGCGCTCGAAATGCTGGAAACCCTTCCACCCAACCAGCGTGAGGTCATCCGACTCAAGTTTCAACACGGATTCAGCTATCGAGAAATCAGCCGAATCAGCGGCCATAGCGTCAGCAACGTCGGCTTCCTGATTCATGTCGGATTGAAAACCCTACGCGGCCGTATGGCCGGCCACATCGCCGCCGAGGCCTGATTCATCACCCTCTCCCGTACTCCGCCCAACCCGCCCGACTTGTTCACTCCCCCAGGCAGCCCGATTCCGCGAGAGCCACGCCCCGGCCGCGAGGAGAGAAACCCATGACCATTGATCCCGACGATCCCCGGCTCACCGCCTTCGCCCTCGGCGAGCTGGAAGGCCCCGAACGCGACCAGATCGACGCCCTTGTCGCCGCGAATCCCGACCTCCAACGGTTCGTCGACGAAACCCGACTTCTCGCCCGCAGCCTCACCGAGCAACTCCGCACTGAGCCGGCCCCTAGCCTCACCGCCGACCAGCGTCGACGGATCGAGCAACAAGCCCGAACCGGCGTCCTATCCGCGACTCCCGCGTCGGTCATCCCCTTCCTTCCCTCCGGCCGCCGCTGGCTTCGCCACGCCTTCGCCGCCGCCGCTCTCCTGGCCGTTGGGTTTGGGACATACACGCTCTGGCCGTCTCGCCACACCGCCAAGTTTGCCGCTACCGATAACGCCGTCGGTTCTCCCGCAATCAAGCAATTTTCTCTCGAAAAAGCCACTGCCACCAACGATCGAGCCGCCGGCCGTGTCGATTCCCACGATCTCGCGTTGACGCTCCCTGACGAGCCTCGCGCCATAGGCGACGAAACTCTACCCAGGGCCACCACCATCGCGGACCTTGAGGCTGTGGCTCCTCAAATGGCGGAGACCTCGGAATCGATCGCGCAACTTGCGACGTCGCCCGACCCCTCCGCACCTCCCGCCCTACTCGCCAAACAGCAAGTTCTCCAGGCAGCCCCCAGCCCTAGCCCAACGAGTCTCGCCTCCAGACCCGGCGAAGCCCCTCCTGTCGGCCTCTCTCTCGAAGCCTCACAATCCCCCAACTCCGCCCAATTCGATTTTATCGCCCCACCGCAACCCGCCGAGGGCGCAGGTGGCTATGCGACAATGCCGGCCTCCAGCCGAATGAGGGGCGCGGCGATCGCTGATTCGGATGCCGCTGATCACCCAAGGGAATTCCTGGCTCGCGGCGGCGCGGTCTTCGACACTCCCGACAATAATCAGAATGCTCCCGCACCAGCCGCCGTCGAATCCCCAACGATGCTAGGCGACATCAGCTCGCAACCCGACAGGGCGAAAAAGCCGGGTCAACTTGCCCATGAGGGCGATCAACTCGCCCGGCTGACGCCCGGTCAGGCTGCCGATCGACTCGCCCCAGAAAGCCGAGATGCAAACGCAATCGATCTTCGTCGGCACTCGCTTAAGGAAAGCGCTCGCAAGCTCAACGACCGTCTCGCCGAAGGCGCTCAACCCGCTGCACCGGGACTGCCTGCCGCCGTCGCGCCCTCTCCCGCGGTCGAATCCAAGGTTCAAGCCGAACAATACGCCCCGATCGTCGAGAATGACTTCGTAGCCGTCGTCCCCCAGAACACCCTCGCCACCTTCTCCACCGACGTTGACACCGGCTCCTACTCCAACGTCCGCCGCATGCTCACCCAGAACACCTGGCCCCGCCGCGACGCCGTTCGCATCGAGGAACTGATCAACTACTTCCCCTATTCGTACCCCGAGCCGCCCGCCGTCAGCGAGGCTCCTTTCTCTGTCAACACCGAGCTGACCACCTGCCCCTGGAACTCCGAACACTCGCTCCTCCGCGTCGGCCTCCGCGGCCGCTCCATCGAGTTCGCCAACCGCGCCCCCACCAATCTCGTCTTTCTCGTCGATGTCTCCGGCTCAATGAACGAGCCCAATAAGCTCCCTCTCGTGAAAGCCGGCCTCCGTATGCTCACCGAACAGCTCGGCGAAAACGACACGATCACCCTTGTGACCTACGCGGGGAATTCCGAGCTGACCCTGTCTCCAACTTCCGGCGACAACCAGGCCGAGATCGCCTCTGCCATCGACCAGCTCCAGCCCGGCGGCTCCACCAACGGCGCGGGTGGAATCAACCTCGCCTATAGCCTCGCCACCCAGCACTTCCTCAAAAACGGCGTTAACCGCGTCATCCTCGCGACCGACGGGGACTTCAATGTCGGCGTCAACTCCGTCGATGAGCTGATCCGCCTCGCCGAGGAAAAAGCCAGGACCGGCGTCTTCCTCAGCGTCCTCGGCGTCGGCGAGGCCAATCTCAAGGATCAAAACCTCGAACAAATCGCCGACAAGGGCAACGGCCAGTATAGCTACATCGACAACCTGCTCGAAGCCCGCAAGGTCCTCGTCGACCAGGCGGGCGGAACCCTCCTCACCATCGCCAAGGACGTCAAGATCCAGGTCGATTTCAACCCCGCCAAGGTCGGAGCCTATCGCCTCATCGGCTACGAAAACCGCGCTCTCCGCGCCCAGGACTTTCGCGACGACACCAAGGACGCCGGTGAGATCGGCTCCGGCCATACCGTCACCGCGCTCTTCGAGCTGATCCCACCCGACGCCCAGGCGGCCGTCGCCCTCCGCGGCCAGATCGAACCCTCGCACTACGCCAAGTCCGAGGTCGTCGTTACGGCCCAGCGAAACGACGAGTTCCTCAACGTCGCCCTCCGCTTCAAAGCCCCCGACGCCGACACCAGCCGGGAGCTGAACGTCCCCGTCAATGGACCTGTCACACCGTTCGGCGAAGCGAGCGACGACACACGCTTCGCCTCCGCCGTCGCCCTTTTCGGCATGATTCTCCGCGAATCCAAATACAAAGGCTCAGGCACACTCGACGCCGTCCTGGAACTGGCCCAGCCGGCCTCGACGCCCGACAACGACCCAGGCCGCTACCGCCGCGAGTTCCTTGAGCTTGTCGCCAAAGCCAAGTCGCTCCAGCCCGAGTCTCGTCCGGTCACGGAAGCGCCAGCTCCTTGAACGTGAATTCCACCGGAACCACCGCCACACGACTCGGCGTCTCGTAATAAAGCTGCCAATCACCTATTTTCCCCGGCGCGTCCACAAACAGATACTCAAACCCGATCATCCCCGCCCCACTCGCCGTCGTCGAATATCCGCCATTGTGCTCAAAGCGCGTTCCGTCCGACTTCTGCAGCCAGATCCGATTATTGAATAGTCCCTGTTGATACGACTCAAGCGCTCCACCTCCCGCCGGCATCTCCAGCCGCAAGTTCACCATCCACACGTTGTCGTCCACCTCGGTCGATTCCAGGGTCACGGTCACGTCGCCCTGCTTCTGCGACTGGTCGTCCTTCTCCAGCGTGGCAAACCGGAACCGCTTCACGCCTGCCGGCAGCGTCACCTCCCCACGCACCGTCAGCTCCTTGAGCGATCGCGCGTCGCGCTTCGGCGCTTCCATCGCCAGGTTGATCGACGCCGCCGGATTCTCTGGCCTCAACACGGTGCTCAGGCTCTCGCCCTCAACCTCAGGCGCGACCTTTCGACCCTGGTCATCTTCAATCGTCAATCCCTCCGCCTTCAGGGCCAGCAACATCGGCCGAAGTCGCGGCTCCCAGGCCAGCTCGAACTCGGCACTCGCCCGCGAACCCCCCGTTCTCAGGTCACTCGTAATGACCAGCCGCTGCAGCGCCAACCGGTACGGCCCCACACGCTCCACCGGAGCCTTCGACCGCGCGCCCCCTTCGGACCCCGCCTCATAGCCCATCTCCATGCCAGCCGGCACAATCCCGATCGTTCCGTCCGCATTGTAAAAGCTCAGCCCCACCCCCGCCTTTTCGGCAATCCCTTCCAGAACCTCGAAGAACGGCGCATCGACGTAGTCGAGATCAAGCGCCGGATTCGTCAACTCACCCCCATAAGCCTCACGCAGATCGCTGATCGGATTGCCCGATTGACGCTGCAATTGACCCAGTGCATCAACGAACCGGACACCTTGCCCCTGGATCGTGACCCTCGACGCCTCCGCCGACAACACCTCGCCCGCCTCTTCCAGCTTGGCACGCACTCTTGCTAACCGCTCACGCGACTCCTCATCCGCCCCCGCCTCAAATTCGACCGGCAGCATCGGCAAAACCCGCGGCCCCAGCTCGATCAACCGCGACTCCGCCTCCGCTCGCGCCTCCGTCGCGCCACTCGATATCTCGCTCACAAGCTGCCCCACCCGATCCCGCAACGCTCCATCCTGCGCACCGCTGGCAATCAGGCCGATTATCAAAGCAACGACATGACAACACACCATCATCGCCGGCCCCCTTCACGCTCGCTCCATACCACGCCCGCCGACCGGCCAGGCACCGATCGCCTCTGCGACACTTGTACGATATCGGCTCCTCCCGACTCTCTCAAGCGCGGGACAACCGAACCGAGTGTCACCCCACGCCTCAGGGCGACTCACTCAAAGGTCAATTCAACCACTCGGTGCGCATAAACCCCGACGCCGTCCCCTCCAACCACCGGCATCACCAGGTTAAATCCAACCTCAATCGCCTCGCGAACCCACGCATCGCGTGGACATTGGTTGAAAATCAGGCCGCATGGCATCTTCGCCGTCTCCGCGTCCGCTCGGCCCAAGACCCCGGACAACGCCAGTCGTTCCCTCGCGACTCGCCCCGGATCACGCAAAAACTCGCCGTTGAATCCAGCAATGACCTGCGATCGCCTCCGATCCGCTTCGTCAATCATCCCTTCATGCGACGCAACACCCCCAGCTCTCGACGTATCCCATCGCATAGCCGACTCACGCGGCCGACCGGAGCATCGCCGCGATCGGGGTAAGCGGCATAACCCGTCGGCGCTTGAGTCCGTTCAAAACCGCGTTCAGCGAGCTTCCGCCCTCACCCGATTTCCGAGTCGAACCCACCCTCCCAGCCGATGCCACGTCCCAAATATCAACGCCGCACGTGGACTTATTCAGTCACCGGGCAAAACTCTCACCCACCAGAAACGGCGGCCCCAACATTGGTGCGTAATGACCGATCCCCGGCGTCGGCTGCCCCGGCGTGGGCGGATGCGCGAACGTGCGATATCCCAGATAACCATTGCTCCAGTCCTGCGCTCCCGCCGCCTCGGTCCAGAGTCCTTGGCCAAACGGGCCTGGCAAGATCCGCGACGGATCGTAACCTAACCCATAATTCACGCCAAACGGCGAGTTGAAGTTCGAATACAGCCGCGGCACACCATAACTGGCACTGCCCCACGCCGTTCCATAAAACCCCGGAGCGCGATAAACCCGGCTCAACGGCGGATCATACCCGCCCTCCTGCGCCACACACGCCTCACCCAGACCAAGCACGGCAAATATCGTCGTGAGCAAGCCCCAGCAGCGATTCTTCCAAATCGGCGTTCTCATAGCTCGTGTCGCCTCGACTCGTGATTCAGCCAAAAGGGAAGCCGCGGCGAATCACGCACCCACGATCCGCCGTCACTCCATTATGCCCGCTCGATTCCGAGAACGACAAAATGATCTCCACTCACGGCGTCGGCGTCGTGCCCGTTCCGTAATTCACGATATTCGTCGACGGCAGAATGTTGCCGAAGTAATTCGGTGGTGTCATCGCTGCCTGGGTGCTCTGTCCATAAGAGACCTGTCCCGGAACCGCGAAATTGTTCAATCCCTGCCCATAAAACGCGCGATTGTTTCCGTAACTCGGCTGCGCAAACGTCGTCGGCGTCACGAAGTTCGGATTCCCCACATTCCCCTGCGACAGCGTTGGCGATCCCGGCAACTGATAAGTCACGGAATACACCGGAGTCCCCGATCCACTCACACCGGGCGCCGCATAAGGCCCATAGGACGGCTGACCCGGAGCATAAAAGTATGTCGAGTTACCATAGGTCCCGAAATAATACATCAGATCCGGTGCAACCGTTCCTTGCGTCTCATATCCCGGCTGCCCCCCTGCAAAGCCTGGGTTGATTATCGGTCCCGCGTAACTGGGCACGCGCGGATTGGCCACATACTGCCGATCGAGGGGCAGAGGTCGCCCCGTCTGATCCAATCCCCGTCCCAGCAACGGCCGTCCCGCGGGATCAGTCCACCGAGCCGAAGATACCTCCATCACCGAAGCATCCGCGCGCGGCGCTGGCCAACTCTGAGGATACGGAACCCACATCCCGGGCGGTCGTGCCCCGATCGACATCGATGGCCCTGCCACCATCGGCCGCCCACCCCCAACAACCCGAACTCCCGGCCGATAGCCCTGTGCCTCCGCACTCCCTACTCCCATGACGGCCATCACCGATACAACAGTTACCACAACCAAACCTTGCTCACTTTTGCGACTCGTCATCACGCCCACCCCTCTCTCGTTCAGGGACTCAGTTTTCGCCACATCCACATCCATGCCGCTTTATTACCCTTATTCTATGCCGCTTCGCACGCTCTCAGATAGAAACATTGCCGTCATGACCAAACTTTTGTCGCCCAAAAAAAATGATGCGCAGATCAAAAATTCCGGTTGTCTCTCGTCATCATCTCGGCTAGGCTCATAACCTTGGTTGATGGCCCACCTCTTCAATTAGTAAGGATGTTCACGCGCGATGGCCGAGAGTGCAGCACGGAGTGAACCGACCCGGGGTCGGTCGCTCGATGACGTCCACGGCACGGTGGCGGTGCCGGGGCAAGAAGTCAGCGGCTTCCGCCGCCTGTTCGCCTTCATGGGCCCGGCCTACATGGTCAGCGTCGGCTACATGGACCCCGGCAACTGGGCCACCGACCTCGAAGGAGGTGCCCGCTTCGGCTACGCCCTCATCTGGGTCCTGCTGATGTCCAACCTCATGGCCGTCCTGCTCCAGACGCTTTCGGCGCGGCTCGGCGTGGTGACTGGCCACGACCTCGCCCAGGCCTGCCGCGCGGAGTATTCCAAGCCCGTCAATCACAGCCTCTGGCTGCTCGCCGAGGTCGCCATCGCCGCGACCGATCTCGCCGAGGTCCTCGGCACCATCATCGCCCTCAAGCTCCTCTTCGGCATACCCATGCTCTGGGGCTGCGCGATCACCGCCTTCGACACCTTCCTTCTGCTCATGCTCCAGCGCCTCGGCATCCGCAAGCTCGAAGCCTTCATCCTCGTCCTCATCGTCACTATCGGCGGCTGCTTTCTCATCCAGATCCTCCTGGCTCAGCCCGACCTCGCCAAGGTCAGCAGCGGTTTCTGGCCCAGCCTCCCCCGCGACGCCCAAGGCTCCAGCCTCTTCGTCGCCATCGGTATCCTCGGGGCCACCGTCATGCCCCACAACCTCTACCTCCACTCCGCCCTCGTCCAGTCCCGCCGTATCGGTCCCGATCTCAAGAGCAAGACCCGCGCCTGTCGCTACAACCTGATCGACTCGGCCATCGCCCTCAACGCCGCCTTCTTCGTCAACGCCGCCATCCTCATCCTCGCCGGCTCCACCTTCTACGGCAACGAGCCAGTCGATTCCATCGAGCGCGCCCACGAGTTGCTCCCTAGCTTCCTCGGCCCCGCCGCACCCGTGTTATTCGGTATCGCTTTGCTCTGCGCCGGCCAAAGCTCCACCCTCACCGGAACCCTCGCCGGTCAGATCGTCATGGAAGGCTTCCTGCAGATTCGAATCGCACCTTGGCTCCGCCGTCTCATCACTCGCATGATTGCCCTCATCCCCGCCGTTATCGTCATCGCCATCGCCGGCGAAACCTCCACCCAGTCCCTCCTCGTCCTGAGCCAGGTCATCCTCAGCCTCCAGCTCTCCTTCGCGGTGATTCCTCTCATCCACTTCACGTCCAACCGCACCAACATGGGCACCCTGGCGACACCGCTCTGGGCCAAAATCCTCGCCTGGCTCATCGCCGCCATCATCGTCGCCCTCAACGCCTGGCTCGTTATCGAGGAAGTTCGCGGTTGGACCGTCAGCCTCCTCTCCTACGCCAACGCCCCCAACGGCAATTTCTTGATCGCCTGGGCTTCCCTCGCCACCCTCTACCTCATCCTCACCGGCGCTGTCGTATTGCTCGCCTGGGTCCTGCTCAAGCCCTGGTTCCGTCCCGCGCCTCCCTGGGTCGAGGTACCGAGAACGAGCGCCATCGACTGGGCCGACGCCCTCCGCCCGCGCACCCTCAGCACCATCGGCATCGCCCTCGAGCGCGGAGTCGCCGACACCGAGATCCTCAACCGTGCCCTGAGCCTCGCCCAACCCGGCAAAACCCGGCTCTACCTCATCCACGTCGCCGATTCCCCGGTCACACGAATGCTCGGACCCGACGCCGCCGACCGCCACACCGAGGCCGACGAACGCTACCTTCTCGACGTCGCCGCCGGTCTCCTGGACCGTGGCTATCTCGCCGAGCCTCTCCTCCTCCGCGGCCCCGATCCGGCCCTCGAAATCGTCACGCGACTCAAGCAATCACCCGTCGATCTCCTGGTCGTCGGCTCACACGGACATGGCCTGCTCTCCGACATCCTTTTCGGCCAAACCGTTGATCGCGTGCGTCACGGCTTGGAGATTCCCATGCTCATCGCGCGGCCCCAGTCCACGCCGTCGGACGCTTGACGGCCCCGACCAGCCGGTTCGACAATACATCGGTTTTCCAACGCTTCCACCCGACCTCGCCGGCTCGGACCTTGTTCGTCCATACCCGCCTCACGTTCCGAGCCGCCCCGATCTTATGAGCCGAATACCCATGTCCTCACGCTTCGCCTCGCTCGTCCTCACATTCACCTTCCTGGCAGCGCCGGTCTTTGCGCAATCCGCAAGCGACGCCCACGCCGGCGGCGACTCTCGCTACGTCTCACCTGCCGAGGCACGCCTCCAGCACGACGTCAGTTACCTCGCCGACGACCTCCGCGAGGGCCGCGGTCTCGGCACCCGTGGCATCGACGACGCTGCCGACTACATCGCCACCGTCTTCCGCGAGATCGGCCTCGAAAAAGCCCCCAGCCTCGACACCTATTTCCAGACCTTCCCCGTCCGCGGTGAAACCCGCATCGTCGAGCCCGCCAAGCTTGCATTCACCCTTCCCGACGGTTCCACCGACTCCCCCGATCGCCGCACCTACCAACCCCTCGCCATCGGCTCCACTGGCCAGGGCGAAAATGTCCCCGTCGTCTTTGCCGGATTCGGCATCACCGCCAACGACGCTGCCGCCCAGCTCGAGTACGACGATTACGCCGGCATCGACGCCTCCGGCAAGATCGTCATCCTCCTCCGCCGCGATCCCTCCCCCAGCGATCCTGCCGCCCCATTCGGCGGCGACGCCCCCACCTCATACGCCACCTTCACGGCCAAGGTCGCCAACGCCGCCGCCCACGGAGCGAAAGCCGTCCTGCTCGTCAACGACTCCGCCTCCGCCCAACCCGCCGACACCCTCCTCGACTACCGCGCGACCCCCGGCGGCGGAACAATCCCCTTCGTTATGATCGAACGCCGACTCGCCGATCGCCTCCTCAAGGCCGCCAATGCCCCCTCACTCGCCGATCTGGAGTCGCAGATCAATGCCGATCTCAAGCCCCGCTCTTGTGACCTGACCGGCGTCACCGCAAACTTCGATATCATCTCCGAACGCGCTACAATCGAAGCCAAAAACATCATCGGTGTGATCGAAGGCGAAGGCCCCCACGCCGACGAAACCATCGTCATCGGCGCTCACTACGATCACCTCGGCCGCGGTGGCATGGGCTCGCTCGCTCCCGGCTCTCGCGAGATCCACAACGGC
>JBGSYY010000201.1:0-8062 GCA_041750675.1 Isosphaeraceae bacterium
GAAGCCGCGGGCGAATCGGCCCATTCCCCGGCCGAAACCGCCCACGTCGCCGCCCCCGGCGCGGATGCCTCCGCCTCACTCGACGCCGGCCACACCACCGTCGTCTACCACTGGCTCCAGCTCGGCAAGATTTTCCCCGCCGACCGCGACGGTGCTCAGGATAACGCCGCCGCGCCCGCCTACGAGCTCGACATCCCCATCGAGCTCCGCGTCGACGGCCTGACGCTCATGATGCTCGGCATGGTCACGTTCGTCGCCACGCTCGTCGCCATCTTCGCCTCCGGATACATGCGCGGCGACCCCGGCTATCCCCGCTTCTTCGCCGAGGTCGGCCTCTTCGTCTTCTGCATGACCGGTCTCGTCCTCTCCAACAATTACGTGCTCACCTATGCCTTCTGGGAAGGTGTCGGCGTTTGTAGCTACCTGCTCATCGGCTTCTGGTACAAGAAGCCGTCCGCCGCCGCCGCCGCGCAAAAGGCCTTCCTTGTCAACCGCATCGGCGACGTCGGCTTCGCTCTGGCCATCTTCTGGATGTGGACCACCTCGCTCAACCACGACCTCAGCTACACGAATGTCCTGAGCGAGGCCAACCTGAACGCCATGGGGCTGAAGAGCGAATACGCCCTGATCGGCATCCCGCTCCTGCTGCTCTGGGCCGCCACCGCCAAGAGCGCGCAGGTTCCCCTCTACGTTTGGCTACCCGACGCGATGGAAGGCCCGACGCCCGTCTCGGCCCTGATCCACGCCGCCACCATGGTCACGGCCGGTGTCTACCTGATCGCCCGCTCCGCCCCACTCATTTTCCTCGACCCGCTGGTTCCGGCCATCATCTGCGGCGTCGGGGCCACCACTGCGCTGCTCGCCGCCTTGATGGCGCTCACCCAGAACGACCTCAAGCGGGTCCTCGCTTACTCCACCATCAGTCAGCTCGGTTACATGTTCATGGCCTTGGGGACTGGCGTCGGCGAGCTGATGACCTTCGCCGTCGTCGCCGCCATGTTCCACCTCTTTACCCACGCCTTCTTCAAGGCCTTGCTCTTCCTGGGCTCGGGCAGCGTGATGCATGCCATGGGGCACGTCATCGACATGCGACGATTCGGCGGCCTCCGCCATCGCATGCCCATCACCTGCTGGACCTTCGCCATCGGCGGCCTGGCGCTCGCCGGCATCGTCCCGCTCGCCGGCTTCTGGTCCAAGGACGAAGTTCTCGCCGCACTGCACATGGCGTCCGACGTCTCTGAGGGCGGCTACGCCTGGCTCTACCGCATCGTCTACGGCGTCGCCTTGCTCACGGCCTTCCTCACCGCCTTCTACACCGGCCGCGCCTTTTTCCTGACCTTCTTCGGCCCTGAGAAACTGCCCAGTCCCAGCGACCCCGAGGCCGACCCCGACGAACATCATCATCATCATGGCGACGACCCCCACTTCGGTCACGAATCGCCGCCCTCGATGACCATCCCGCTGCTCATCCTGGCCCTCGGCACCGCCGTCGTTGGCATCGCCTTCGGACCCACCAAGCTCTTCGAGAACCTCCTCGAACGCACTCCCACCTGGGCCGGTCTGGGAACACTGTCCCACGCTCATGGACCCGATTGGCTCTCCATCGGCCTGGGTACCGCCGTCGCCGTCCTTGGCCTCGCCCTGAGCTGGATGATGTATGCACAACCCAGCGACCTGCCCGCTCGCCTGGCCAAGGCCGCCCGTCCGCTCTACAACGCCTCGTATCACAAATTCTGGGTCGACGAGTTCTACAACGCACTCATCGTCAAGCCGACCCGCATCCTCGCCGCGATCTGCAAATTCCTCGACACCTACCTCGTCGACGGCCTCGTCCGTCTCGTCGCCTGGATTCCCCGCCTCGTCGGCCGCGATTTGATCGGGCCGCTCCAAAACGGCCTCGTTCAGTTTTACGCCGGCGCATCGGCCCTGGGCCTCGCCGTCCTGCTCTTCATCCTGCTCCTCACCTGAGCCGAACTCGTTCCCAACGTCCTAACTCGCACGCACCGCGTCATCACCCATCGGCCTCGTTTCCCAACCGTCTCCCGTTCGCCGATGGCAGAGGATTTTCCATGTCGACCCTGCTGGTCATCACCGTCTTTCTTCCCCTGCTCGGCGCGATCGTCCTGTTCTCGGCCCCTGGCCTCGATCAGCGCACCGCGCGCCAGCTCGCCCTCATGACGGTCCTCGGCACCCTCATTCTCTCCACCATCCTCTGCCTCGGTTTCGACCCCGCGCGAAGCGGCCCCCAGTTCGCCGCCGCCACCGACCCCGCCGCCGCCGATCTCAACCCAGCCACCGCCGAATACGGCTGGCGCTGGATCAACACCGGTACCGGCTCCGGCATCCGCTTCGCCCTCGGGCTCGACGGCATCGGCCTGGTTCTCTTCGCCCTCACCTCGCTCTTGATGGTTCCCTCCGTCTTCGCCTCCTGGGAATCCATCACCGATCGCCCCGCCATGCACTACGCCTTGATGCTCTTGCTGCAAACCGGACTGCTCGGTCTGTTCGCCTCGCTCGACGCCATCCTTTTCTACATCTTCTTTGAATTCACGCTCATCCCGCTCTTCTTCCTCATCGGTATTTACGGCGGGCCTGAACGCCGACGCGCCTCCGTCACCTTTTTCCTCTACACGCTCGCCGGCAGCCTGCTCACCCTCGTCGGCGTCATCAGCCTGGTCATCCTCCATCACCAGAAATCGGCGCAACATATTCTCACCTTCTCCATTCCCGAGCTAACCGCCGGCCTCCGCGCCTTGCCCTGGAGCGAGTGGTCCGCGCAGGCCACCACCGCCTGGACCAGCCCCCAGGCACTGATCTTCCTGCTCCTGTTCGCGGGCTTCGCCATCAAGGTTCCCCTCTTCCCGTTCCACACCTGGCTGCCGCTCGCCCACGTCGAGGCCCCCACCGCCGGCTCCATCCTCCTGGCCGGCGTCCTGCTCAAGGTCGGCGGCTACGGCTTCCTCCGCTTCAACCTCGGTATGACCCCCCACGGTGCGGCCTACTTCATGCCCCTGCTGGCCGCCCTCTCCGTCATCGGCATCATCTACGGAGCACTGACGGCCCTGGCTCAAACCGACGTCAAGCGACTCGTCGCCTATAGCTCCGTCAGCCACATGGGATTCATCACCCTTGGGCTTTTCACGCTCAAGCAGCTGGGCCTCGAAGGCGCGACGATCCAGATGATCAACCACGGCCTCACCACGGGCGCGCTGTTCGCCTGCATCGGCGTTCTTTACGAACGCTACCACACACGCGAGATGGGCCAACTCGGCGGACTCTGGGCACGTCTGCCGCTCCTTGCCTTCTTCCTGATCCTCGCCTCGCTCGGCTCCGCCGCCGTGCCCGGACTTAATGGCTTTGTCGGCGAGTTCCCCATCCTGCTCGCCCAGTTCGCTCGCGACCCCTTTTACGCCGTCATCGCCTGCATCGGCATGGTCCTCGGTGCCTATTATCTCCTGCTCCTGCTCCGCCGCGTGCTCTTCGGCCCCGTCCATGAGCCAGGCGGACATGACCATGGCGACAGCCACGACCATGCCGCTCACGACGCTCATCACCACGACCATGCCGACCACCACAAGGTGCGGCCCCTCGGCTGGCACGAGATCGCCAGCCTGGCCCCCTTGATGGTTCTCATCGTCGCCATCGGCGTTTATCCCCGCCCCATCTTTGAACGCATCGGACCCCCGCTCCGTGAGATCGCCGCCGGCTTCCAGGTCGCCGACTTAGGCCCCGCGGTCGCCGACAACGCCAATCCAAGCAAACCATCAACCCCAACGATCGACGCCGACGCCGCCCTCACCGCCGTCCGCGTCCCGACGACCCCCGCCCAGGACTTCCGCCGATGACCCCCGACGCCTTCCTCGACATCTCCAAGCAGACCCTCACGTTCCTGCTACCGGAGATCCTGCTCATCGTCGCCGCGTCGGCCATCATCACCGGCGGAGCGTTCCTGCGCTGGCCACGCCGCACCTGGGCCGCACTCTCCGCAGTCGCGCTGCTGCTTGCCATCGGTGTCCTCTGCCTCCTGCCCAAGCTCACCCCCGAGCCGTACGCGGCCGTCGTCGCCAACGACGCCCTCTCCGCTTACGCACGACTCGGACTCTTGCTCGCCGGCCTGGTCCTCGTCGCCTTCGCGCACAACCAGGTCGACGACCACCGCGCCCCGGAATTCTTCGGCTCGCTCCTGTTGATCCACGCCGGAGCGCTTTGCGTCGTCTCCGCCAACGACCTCATCTTCCTGTTCGTCGGCCTGGAACTCGTCTCAATGCCCACCTACCTGCTCCTCTACCTCCCCCGCCGAACCACCACGACTCAAGAAGCCGTCACCAAGTATTTTTACTTGAGCCTCTTCTCATCCGCGTTCCTGCTCTTTGGCCTCGCTTACCTCTACGGCCTGGGCGGCATCAGCAACCTGAAGGCCCTCGCCTACCTCGTCCACTGGAACAACGCCGCGCTCCAGCTTCCCCAGCCCACCTTCGCCACCATCGCGTTGGTCTTCATCATGGCGGGTCTCGCCTTCCGCGTCGCCGCCGTTCCATTCCACTTCTATGCCCCCGACGTTTATCAGGGGTCATCCTCGTTGATCGCCGCCATGCTGTCCTGGCTGCCCAAGGCGATTGGATTCATCGCCATGCTCCGCGTCCTGGCCGCCGTCTTCGCATGGGAGCCGGTTGCCGCCGAGGTCTCGAATCTCTCGTTTGTCTCCAACAAGGCTGTCCTGCTCACCGCCGTCCTCGCCGTTGTCACCATGACCCTGGGCAACACCGTCGCCCTCGCTCAAGACAATCTCAGACGCCTCCTCGCCTATTCGTCCATCGCCCACGCCGGATATTTGCTGGTCGGCCTCGCCGCCGCCTTCCGCAACGGCCCCGGCGGCCTCGAATCCGTCCTTGGCGCAGACGCCATTCTGTTTTACCTCGGGTCCTATGCCCTCATGACCCTCGGCGCGTTCGGCGTTCTCATCGCCCTCGACTCCCCAAGCCGACCCGTCGAAAAAATCGAAGACCTCGCAGGTCTCGGACGCACTCACCCCTGGGCGGCTTTTGCACTGATCCTCTGCCTCTTCAGCCTTGCCGGCGTGCCCCCGCTGCTCGGCTTCTGGGGCAAGCTCCGCCTCTTCCAATCGGCCCTCGAAGCCGCACGCGGCGACGACGCCACTCTGTTCCGCATCCTCACGATCATCGGCGTTCTCAACGCCGCCATCGGCGCTTACTACTACCTCCGCATCATCGTCGTCATGATCTTCCGCGAACCCGTGGAAACCCTGACACCCCGCACCGGCTGGCCCACCATCCTCGCCACCGGCGCCTGCGCCTCGCTCTCGCTCGTCCTCGGCCTCCTCTCCGAGCCTCTCACCTACGCCTCCCGTCAGTCCGCCCAATCCATCATTCAGCTTCCCGCGCCCGGCGCAGCCCTCGAACCGACCGCCGCCGTCGTCCCCACCCCGATGCCCACGCTCGCTCAATCCGGCTCCTGACGGCTGGCCGACATCGCCTCTCGTCCAGAATGTCACGCCCTGGGTCACGGTGTGCTCTCACACGGGATCAGCCAATACACCGATTCCACGCAGCGCCGCCAAGGACCGCCAACAAGAGGTCGGCTCCTGGGTCGGAGCTTGCCCAATGATACGGGTCCCAGGATTTGTTCGCGGCATGAGGTGGGGCGCGAACCCGTACGCTCTGGATCCCCGCCTGCGCGGGGATGACTCGTTCGGGGGGCACCATGCGATCGCCCCGCGACCGTTACCTGGGATACGTATGACTGGGCTGCTTCAATCGGGAGAGGGAGTTCCCCACAAGCTGACCACGGACCTTCGTCGCCCGAATCCGTCGTCATCCGCGGATCATATTCTCCTCGTCACCGACCGTTGACCTCAATCCTCACATCTCACGCTGGAACGTCAGCCCCGGGTCACCCTCGGGCGAACCCAGCAACCGGAACGTGAACTCCCTTTCATCCGTCCAGCGCACCTGACCCACCAGAGCGCCGCTCTTCTTGGATGTCAGCGTCAACACGCCTTTACCATCGGACGCGTCCCCTTCAATGGTCGACGCCGGGTTCCCTCCCCGCGCGACCGTCCAGACGAACGTGTCACCGGGCTTCATCTCCAGTGTGATCGTCGTCTGCTCATCGGGCTTCGCCACCCAGCGACCCGATCCCGCCAGGGGGAACCTCAGCGCCTCAGCCTCTTCCGCGGGCGCGGCCAGGGCCGGCTCATTCGCGGCTGCATCTCTGGCCTCCGGCGGAGCGGCGTCCACGGTGATCGGAGCCGCCTCCCCGCCTTGCAGCATCCGCAGCAATTCGGCCGACAGCGAATCCTTCGGTTCCAGCCGCGTCACCACCTTCAGCTCTTTCGCCGCCGCGTCCTTGTGGCCCTGCGTCAAATAGTGATACGCGGCCACGAAGTGCGGCGCGGGATCGTTCTTGTTCCGATCGCGATACGCCTCCAACTCGCGGACCTGCGCCGTGTAGACCGACACATTCGGATACAAGCCAATCAATGTCGGCCAGTCCCAACCCGGCCCAACCGACAACACCGCGTACAGCGTCGCCGCTGCCTCGGTATACTTGCCTTGTGCGAACAACGTCAGCGCCCGGAACTCATGGATCGTCGCGTCGTTGGGAAGCTGAGTCAGCGCCTGGTCGGCGAGCGCTAATGCCTGGTCATATTGGCCGGCCTTGAACGCGTCGCGCCCCTGATCAAACAGGGCAACGGCGGCATCCGCCGCGTCGGGCGCGGCCGGCGGCGTCTGGGTGTCGATCGGCTGCGTGTAGTCGTAAACCACCGTGCCGCCAACCACGTTCTCAATGCCCAATGGTGCTGTGATCACCATCGGCGACGCCAGCATCATCCCATAAGGATTGACATAATTAGCATATCCCCAATTGTAAATCGGAGATCCGAACAACCAGCTCGACACCCCCCAGCCCAGCCCGGACCCCAGGCCCCAGCCAAACCCCGGCCCAAAACCGCCACCCCAGCCCCAGCTGTTCCAACCACCACCCCAGCCCCAGCTGTTCCAGCCGCCACCCCAGCCCCAATTATTCCAGCCAATTAGCCCCGATCCCAGGCCCCAGCCCAGCCCGGACCCCAGGCCCCAGCCAAACGCCGGCCCAAAACCACCACCCCAACCCCAGTTATTCCAGCCACCACCGCCCCAACCTGCATTGCTCCACGATCCATCACGAAAGCCGTTCCAATAACCGTTCACCCATCCGCGATGATACGCTTGACCCGGCCGTCGCCCAGCCCACTCGCTCCCACCACGCCCAGGCCGCCCACCACCACCACCACCGCCACCATTCCAGCCGCTCCCACCTCCACTGCCCATTCCGCCACCTGGACGACCGACGCCGCCCATTCCACCACCACCTGGACGACCGACGCCATCACCCGGACGTCCACCGCCCGGTCGACCGACGCCGCCCACTCCACCGCCATTACCCGCACCCGGCCGACCACCGCCGACTCCCGGACGGCCATTTCCCGCCCCCCCCCCGACACCCGGCTGACCACCGGGTCGCCCTGCAATACCATCACCCACACCCGGACGGCCATCACCACCACCCGGCCGACCTGTCCCGACACCCGGACGTTCTCCACCACCCAGGTTGGGACGGTCAACTCCACCTGGTCGATTCCCAGGATTACCACCCGGCCGACCACCGCCCACTCCCGGACGTTCCCCACCACCCAGGTTGGGACGGTCAACTCCACCTGGTCGATTCCCAGGATTGCCACCCGGCCGACCACCGCCCACTCCCGGACGTTCCCCACCCCCGAGATTGGGCAGACCTGCGTTTCCACCGCCATTACCCGCACCCGGCCGATCGCCGCCCACACCTACGCCGGGCCGACCATCCGCTCCGCCCGCACCCGGCCGATTCGCGAACACCGGCCGATTCGCCGTCCGGCTTCCGTCAAGCGACGGACGATTGCCCAGTGCCATTCCCGGCCGTCCACCCGCGCCAACACCACTTGCTCCACCAGGTAACCGACCCGCCGCTCCACCCTGCACAGGCCGTCCCGCGCCCACCGCCGCCCCACCGCCGGCACCCGGCA
>JBGSYY010000202.1:0-4110 GCA_041750675.1 Isosphaeraceae bacterium
GGTCCTCCCGGCTGCTCAGGCGGCCGCTCCGGCCAAGGTCCTACCGGCTGCTCAGGCTCCGGCCAAGGGTGGGCCGATCGCCGCTCCTCAGAGCGCGATCGCCCCGGTCAAGGGCACCCCGCAGTATTGATCAATCGAAAGCGGGCGACGTCGCGGATCGCCGGGCTTCTCGCCATGCGATCCACGACACGCCGAACGAGCCGGCGGCCGCACTCCTCACCGAGCGCGGCCGCCGGCTCGCTTTATTTCCCCAACCTCACCACGCCAATTCACCACCGCGACCAACTCTCAGCCCACCACGCCCGACTGCCCGCCCGACGACCCATTCTGCTTCGCCCACTCCCGCGCTTCCTTGATCAAACGCGGCACCACCTCCGTCGCCGATCCCACCAGCGGCTGCAGCCCAAACCGCTTCGCCAGACCTCGATAATTCACCAGGCTTCGCCCCCCAACAAACACGGGCGCTCCACTCAGTCCACCAAGCTCGGCAAAACGTCGCTTCACATTCCTCGACATCACAAACGAAATACACACCGCCGCCGGACGCCAAAGATCAATCGCCTTCTGATACTCAGCCGTAGGCAGGTCCGTACCCATCGGCAGCGCACGCCAGCCCGCCGCTTCCAGCAATACCGACAGCATCAACGCGCCCCCCTCGTGGCGGTCGCCCTGCGGCGTACCGATCAACGCCACCTCCCGCTCCTGCGCCTCCCCTACCTGAAGTTGATCGAGCAAAATCATCAGCTTGCGACGCAGAAATCCACTCACCGCACGTTCCTGATAAATCTGGCAGTCGCCCCGGAACCAACGCTCACCCACGTCAATCAACAACGGCTCAATCACCCGACCAATCTGCGAACCCGCGCTCAGCCCCGCCGTCACCCGTTCATACGCCGCCTCCGCCGCATTCAAATCCCCGGCCATCAGTGCTTCGGTCAGCGGCTGTAGCGCGTCCGGCCCAGGCGGCTCCACCATCTCCGGCCGTCCCTCCGGCGTCGCCTGCAAGCTCGACATCACGTCGCCCACCGGTCGACCATTATGAATCTGACTCACCACCAACCGCAGGCGCTCAATCTGCTCCGAGTCATAACGACGATGTCCCGACTGCGAGCGACCCGGCACTGGAAACCCGTACCGGCGCTCCCACGCCCTCAGCGCATGGCAGCTCACACCCGTCAGCTTGCTGGCGGCCGCGATTGTGTAACGCCCACTGGGAACGTTGCCGGGTTGAGCTGACATGGTGCGGACCCGCCCTCGGTTTGCGTCCAGGCCGTCGCTCCATGATGCACACGCCGATTCGCCGATTCCAGGGGGTTGATCGCAACTGCCGCCCCCTCACTCCGGCCCATGCACACCAAGCCAAAACTCACACTTGGCCAAACAATTCCGAACAACGTCATTTGACAGCCGAGCCGCGCGGGCCTAGGTCACTGTCGGCAGGACACCCCAAACGATCTCGCAATGGCAGGCCCACGGCATGCTGCGTTGGCGGCTTCGCGCCCATCGAAACGTGGGAACTTAGCCGCGGCCGACAATGGGCCTCGCCGCCCGATTCCTCGGCTTCGTCGCGATCCCAGCAACGACGGGGCGGATTCTGCCGCGCGCCGCGTGCCTGGATTGGGCCGCGACAACCCCACCCGCTTCACCCTCCTGGAGGAAAACTCCCCATGCTCGGCTATCGCGAGGATCGCCCAGAAAAATCACGCGGCACCAACCGCCGCCGGTCCCACCCACAGATCGAGGGTCTCGAAGATCGCCTCCTCCTTTTCGCCCCCAATGGCGGCGAGTGGGTCTTCCCCGAGCGCATCACCTTCAGCTTCGCACCCGACGGCACCGACGTCGGCGGATCACCCAGCACCCTCAACGCCGCGATGGCCGCGCAAGGCATCAGCACCAGCTCCTGGCACAACCAGTTCCGCAAAGCCTTCGCCGCTTGGCAGTCGGCGGCCAATCTCAACTTCTCCGAAGTCACCGACGACGGCACCATGCTCTCCGACTCCGGAAACCAGCAAAACGACCCTCGCTTCGGCGATATCCGCATCGCTGGCTACGATCTCGGCTCCGGCGTCCTGGGAATGGCCTTCCTCCCTCCCGCCCTCAACGGCGGAACCCTCGCCGGCGACATCCTGCTCAACACCTCCGCAAGCTGGAACGTCAACAGCGACTACGACGTGCTCACCGTCGCAATCCACGAAATCGGCCACGCCATCGGCCTCGGCCATTCCACCGTCTCCTCCAGCGTCATGAGCTACGTCTACAACGGCGTCCAGCAGTCTCTAAAAACCGACGACGTCAACGGCATCCAATCCATCTACGACGCACGCCCCGCCGACGCTCTCGAAGGCCCACTCGGCAACAACACCTATCTCCGCGCAGCCAACCTCAACTCCCAAATAGACGCCCAGAATCAAATCCGCCTGGGCGAGCTCAACATCCGGGCCGCGAACGACCAGGACTGGTACTACGTCAACGTCCCCGCCGGTGCCTCGACCCAGATGACCGTCTCCATGCAGTCCACCAACCTCAGCCTCCTCGCCCCTCGCCTCCAGGTCTATTCCAGCGCTCTTCAAGGCCTCGTCGACGTCGCCGGCACGCCCTACGGCAGCACCGTCACCGCCACCATCAACGGCGTCAATCCCGGCAGCGGCTTCTACATCCGCGCCATCACCTCCACCGGCGGACCCTCATCAGGCTCTTACGGCCTGCTCGTCAACTTCAGCACCCAGCCCATCGACCCGATCAACCCGCCCGACACCACCGTCCCCGAAGGCGAAAGCAGCGGCGGCTCATCCAATCTCGATAACCACGGCAACGGCGGCAAGGATAAGGACAACGACAAGGGTAAAGGCAAGGACAAGCAAAAGGACAAGAAAGACAAGGGCAAGGGTGGCGACTCCACTCAGGTCGAGCAGTTTGTGATCGGCCACCTCGTCGGCCACGGCGATATCCTCTCGATCGACGGCGATCACGGCCACGACCACGGCCCAACGCAAACCATGACCTTGACCACAAACCCGCCCGCTCACCAGGGCTTCCTCCTGCTCCCCGATCCCTCGGCCTCCGAACTTCCCGGCCAGGGCTCGAACGCGCGAAACCACCGGCAACGCCGCCTGCCCCCCGCCGCCGTCGACGCCTTCATGGCTCGATTCGGCCGCAATTAGGCCGATTCACGGCACGTTACAGGTCAAAACGAAACAACACGAGCCGGGCGACGTCTCGAGCCGGGATTCTCTCCCGACTCAACCTCTCGCCCGGCTCGCGGCACGACCAACAAACACGATGAGCCTCCACGTTGATTCCGCTCCACGATCAATTCGCCCAATCCCATCGCCGACCCACGGCGGACCTAGGCTTCCTACGAGGACATGATCCGCACGCCCAATGACGACACCGCCGACCACCGTGGGAAACACGACCCACGTCGGCCGCCCCGAACGAATGTCGAGAACAGGCAGTCTCCGATGAACCGCCGACACCGCAATCGCAACCGCCTCCAAATCCTCGAGCTGCTTGAGCCGCGACTGGCCCTCTCCGGGCCTGCCGACGTCGCCGGCCTCGATCTGCTCGACTCGCCCTTTCTCGGCGTCGTCGCGACCGAGCCTGCCGATGGCTCGGTCCTGACCACGCTTCCGCCCACGCTCCGCGTTCAGTTCGATCGACCAGTCGACGCCTTCTCCGTCTTTCAAAACGACCTCCGGCTCGAGCGCATCGACGGCGACGGCATCCTGCTCTGGTCCAGCGACGCCGCCGGCCTCATCCTCGACGGCACCCTCGACGATTCCGGCGTCCAGCTCACAACCAACCTGCCCGCAGACCTCCCCTCCACGCCCGGAACCTATCGCCTCGTCCTCTCCGAAATGTCCTTCCTCATGGGCATCGACGGCTCCGTGATCGAGAATCCGGGCCAGCCGCTCGTGCTCTCCACCTTCCAGGTCACGCCCCGCGGCCTTTCGCTCGACGACGCCCACGACCTCGGCACGCTCACACCAGGCACCGAGCAAGCCGTGACCGGCCAGCTCGATTTCCAGACCGACCCCCACGACGTCCGCCTCTATCGCTTCACCGTCCCCGCCGGCCACACCTGGCGGCTCGGCGCGGCCGTCGACGCCC
>JBGSYY010000203.1:0-7175 GCA_041750675.1 Isosphaeraceae bacterium
GATCAATCCCGAGGCGTGGGTGTGGTATCACAAGGTGATTGGTGGCGGTCGTTGCCCGGTGGTGGATACGTGGTGGCAGACGGAGACGGGTGCGATCATGATCAGCCCGTTGCCGGGCGCGACGCCGTGTGTGCCGGGGTCGGCGACGCGACCGCTGCCGGGGATCGTGCCGGAGATCGTGACGCGGGACGGGCAGCCTGTGGCGGCGGGGAGCGGCGGGTTTCTGGTGATCACGAAGCCCTGGCCTTCGATGCTGAGGACGCTGTGGGGCGACGATGATCGATATCGTGAGCAGTATTGGAGCGAGGTTCCGGGCGTTTATTTCACGGGGGATGGAGCGCGGCGGGACGCGGAGGGGAATTACTGGATCATGGGGCGGGTGGACGACGTGTTGAATGTGTCGGGGCACCGGCTTTCGACGATGGAGATCGAGTCGGCGCTGGTGAGCCATGCGGCGGTCGCGGAAGCCGCGGTGGTGGGTCGGCCCGATGATTTGAAGGGTCAGGCGATCTCGGCGTTTGTGACGTTGGAAGGAGACCGTGAGCCGACGGAGGCTCTCCGCAAGGAGTTGCGGGAGCATGTGACGAGGGAGATCGGAGCGCTGGCGCGGCCGGATGATATTCGGTTTTCGGAGTCGCTGCCGAAGACGCGATCGGGGAAGATCATGCGTCGGTTGTTGCGGGATATCGCGGCGGGTCGAGAATCGACGGGCGATACGACGACGCTGGAGGATTTCGGCGTGCTGGCGCGGTTGCGGGAGCAGGATGAGGTTTAGTGCGTCGCACAGCCTGGGGACTGGTTTCGTCGGCGGTGGCGAAACCAGTCGTCGGGGTTCAAGGAAGTTGGGCAGGTGTGGAGCCGCGACGGCGCCAGAGCCAGCCGCCGCACGCGAGGCCGATGAGGCCGAGGGCGAGGCTGGACGGTTCGGGGACGACTGTTGGGGTGAGCTGTTCTCTGAGGAGGACGGTGTGGACTCGGCCCTGGGTATCGATGGCGGAGGCGAGGATGTCGCCGAGGTCGTTGATGTCGCGGGCGGCGAAGATGGTCCAGTCGGACTGGAACTCGGGGAGGATGAGGTCGTTGAGGTCCTGCATGACGCTGTTTTGCCAGAGGAAACCGCGGTTTCCCGAGCGACCGACGACCTGATCGAAACTGTTGAGGCCGGAGGCGTCGGCATTGGTGTGATCGGGGGAGAGCAAGCCGAGGGGGATCTCATCGGCACCGATGCGGATGAACATAGAATCTTCAAAGGTGCCGATGAAGGTATAGATATAATTGCCCGAGTTATTGATATCGCCGGCGTAGCCGTAGCCGAGGATGTTGATGCCGCTGGAGTCGTAGAAGAAGGCGTTGGCGGCGGAGTCGGCACCGACGATTGCGCCGGAGTCGTTCATGGCGTAGGGCGAGGTGCCGGTGAGATCGGGGATGGAGGTCTCGATGCCGTCTTCCCAGTAGGAGAATTCGCCGTTATTTCCGAGCAGGACGACGCCTTGGTCGTTGACGGCGGCGGCGTAGCCGGGGCCGAGATCGCGAATGGTGCCGCCACGGACGAGGATGGCGCGATTGAGGTTGCTTTCGCCGGTGACCTCGTCGAGGTTGTTGAGACCGGTGGCGGTGCCCTGGAAGAGGGTTTGGGTGGTGCCGTCGCGCCAGAGGGTGGCCTGGCCGTTTTGGTTGAGCAGGACGTAACCGTTGTCGTTGAGGGCGACGCCCTCGCCGAACCCGAGGTCGGTGACGGAGTAGATTCGGTCGGCGCGGGCGTGCGTGAGTCCGACCTGAGCAAGCAGAAGGGTGAGTGCGGCGATTCGGTAGAGGGTTGACATCAAATTACTCTGGGAAGAGTTTTCCGGCGTAGCGGAGAGATGAGGACGAAGATCGAATCGGTCCGAAGCCGAGAAGGGTCGGGAGGTCGAGAGGCAGCGGTTTTATCATTCAGCGCGAATCTCAGTTTTCGTAAGAATAGCGAGAAGGTATGGTCCCCGGGACAGTGCTGTTCCGTTCTGTTCGTTTTTTTCAACCAATGATGGGAAAGAGCGGCAGGCGTTCGACGCTTAAGCTGACAGGCGGTGGTTTGGTGGCCGAGAGGGTCGGGACCTGGGGAAAGGTGGCGATTCTTGAGCATCGGGAGGCAAGGCTGTTGCATCCGGCACGAGAGTTTCTCACTCTGGACTGCATGAGGAAACCGGTAAGGCCGGGGTCCGCGATCTTTTGTGGCTCATCAAAACGAGGCTGTCTTGAGTACCGCAGAAAGCCCCGCGCCCGGGAGTCCGGAGACGGAAACCGGCGAATATCTGAGCTTTGATCAACTGGTGGCGCGTCATTTCGATCGTCATCCGCGGGTGGCGGTTCGCGCGGAGTTCGCGGCGCTGACGGACACGGGGAAGGTCCGTGAACAGAATGAGGACAATCACCTGGTTGTGCGACGGCGGCGTCAGCGTGAGATTTTGGCGAGCAGTGTTCCGCTGGAATCGTTGGTGCAAGAGGATGATCTGGCGTACTCGGTGGTGGTCGTGGATGGGATGGGGGGGAGGGACTTTGGGGAGCTGGCGAGTTATCTGGCGCTCAAGACGGCGTGGCTGCTTGGTGGGAGCGAGACGCGACAGCAGTTGAAGAACAATGTGGAAGTGTCGGCGGAATTCCGGGAGAAGGCGGAGGCGTTTTTCCGGATCATTCATCATGTGATTCGTGCGATGGCGCGGGAGAACCCGCGGATGAGCGGCATGGGCACGACGCTGTCGCTGATCTACACCATGGGCAAGACGATGTATGTGATGCATGCGGGAGACTCGCGAGTTTATCTCCTTCGCGGCGGGCAGTTGGTGACGTTGACGAAGGATCACACCATGGCGCAACTGCTGATTGATGCCAACATGGCGAAGCCGGGATCGGAACTGGCGCAGAAGACGAAGCGGGTGTTGACCAACGTCCTGGGGGCGAACGAGCTGAGCGTGACGGTGGATTTCCTGGAAGTTGAGCTTCAAGACGGAGATTGTGTTCTGGGGTGCACGGATGGGTTGAACGATATGGTTGAGGACGAGGTGATTGGGCGGCTCCTGAGCGAGAACGCGGAGCCGGAGGCGGCGTGTCGGGCGTTGGTGGATCGTGCGTTGGAGAATGGGGGTCGGGATAATGTGACGGTGGTGGTTGGCCGGTTCACGATTCCCGAGGCGCCGCCGGTGTCGAGCGGTCTGACGCAATATCTTCCGCCGGTGATGGGGCGAGGACGTAAGGGGTCGTGAGGACGTGTGCCGTTTCGACGATGAAGACGGGCGGTTGCGCGTCAGGAAAGCGTGGCGATCCAGGGAAGATGTTCGGATTGTCGGGCTTCGGGGTATGGGAGTTCGTTTGGGATGGCTCAGCGCTCGCTGTTTGAGTGGTCGATAGGGATTTGAAGGGAATGGGTATGCGCGGCTGAAGTGGGGCCGCTGCGGAGCGGAATGGCGAGAGGGCTGGGAGGCCGGGATGCGCGTACGAAGTGCCGCGAGGTTGTGGCGGATCGTGCTTTGGGGACTCTGCGTGACGGTGGCGGCGGTGCCCGCGCGGGGGGCTGAGCGCTGGGCGCAGGGGCTATTCGTGGAGGAGGGGCACGATTTCGGCGCGGTGCCGAGGGGTGCGAAGGTCCGGCACAACTTCGTATTGACCAACCGACTGGCGGAAGCGGTGACGATCCTTGATGTTCGGGCGTCGTGCGGATGCACGACGGGTCGGGCGCTGGGTGATCCGATTGCGCCGGGTCAGCAGGCGGTGGTTGAGGCGCAGATGGATACGCGGAATTTTGTGGGGAACAAGGCGACGACGCTGACGGTGACGATGGTGACGGCGAGCGGACGACAGGGAGAGGCGAGGCTGGGGGTGCGATCGAACATTTTGAGTGATATTGTGCTGAATCCGGGGTCGCTGGATTTTGGCGTGGTGTCGCGAAGCCAGGGGGGGGAGTTGAAGCTGGCGATCGATCGTTATGGAGCGCCGAACTGGCGGATTGAGCGGATGATGGCGTCGAAGGTGTTGAGCGGCTTTGTGGACGCGAAATTGCAGGAGGCGTATCGGACGCCGCAGGGTGTGGGGTATGTGCTGACGGTGAAAGTGAAGCCGGACGCGCCGGCGGGTCTCTTGCGGGAGGAGATTCGGATCGCCACCAATGACCCGGAGACGCCGGTGGTGCCGGTGCTGGTGACGATGGAGGTGCAAGGTAGGGTATCGGCCGCGCCGGCGATGCTGGCTTTGGGTCGATCGAGCGCGGCGGCTGGCGGCGGGGTGCAGGGACGGGTGATGATACGGGGGAGCGAGCCGTTTGCGATCGCGGGTGTGGAGGGGGTTGGCGACGGGTTTGAAGTGACGGGAGGCGAGGGCGGCAAGAAGGCGTTGCATGTGCTGACGATTGCGTTTCGTGCGGATCAGACGGTGGCGCGGGGGAGCGTAAGGCGGACGTTCAGGGTCGCGACGGATCTCCCAGGTGAGCCGCCGGTGGAGCTTCAGGCTGTGGTGAACGCGGCGCCTTGAGTGGGTTGGGTGAGACCGCGGGACGGTTGGGCGTACAATGCGAGCGAGAGGATGAGACGGTGCGGAGCGGACGGGAGGCGGGGGGATGACGAGTTCCCCTGCCCTGCCGCTCGACCTCGAAACTCATGCAGCATCAGGAATACCCAGCCATGAATGAGCCGCTTCGCGGGGAGACCGGGCCGGATCTGGTGGAAGAGATCGAGGTCCGGGGGCATATCATCGACTCGCTGCTGTTGCCGAAGATTCTGGACCGCGTGTTGCAGATGGGCGGGCAGTTTGAGATCAAGCTTTGTGAGATTGGAACGCGGCGTGTGGACCCGAGCCATGCGGTGATCGCGGTGCGGGCGGAGACGGCGGAGCGGCTCGAGGAAATCATCGGCGATCTGCTTCAGCATGGGGCGGTTCCGGTGCAGTCGGAGGATGTGCGGCTGGTGGCCGCGGATCTCGCGGGCTGTTTCCCGGATGGGTTTTACAGCACGACGAATGAGCGGACGGAGGTGCGGCTGGGCGGGCGTTGGGTGGCGGTGGAGAATCAGGAGATGGATTGCGGGATCGCCGTGGATGAGGCGCGGCGCACGGCGCGGTGCGTGCCGATGACGGAGGTGGCGGTCGGGACGCCGATCGTGGTGGGTCACGCGGGGGTGAGGGTGCTGCCGTCGGAGCGTCCCAGGGGCGAGTCGATCTTCGGGTTCATGGGGTCGAGCGTATCGAGCGAAAAACCGAAGGCGGTGAGCCAGGCGGCGGTGGCCGACGCGATCCGAGAGACGCGGGCGGCGGGGAAGAAGATCTTGCTGGTGGGCGGGCCGGCGATTGTGCATACGGGGTCGGCGGAACACCTGGCGCGGCTGATCCGGGACGGATGGGTCCAGGTGCTGTTCGCGGGGAATGCGCTGGCGACGCACGACATCGAGCAGGCGCTTTATGGGACGAGTCTGGGCGTTTCGATGACGCGTGGCGAGCCGATCGAGCATGGTCACGAGCATCATTTGCGAGCGATCAATACGATCCGGCGGCTGGGGGGAATCCGGCAGGCCGTCGATAAGAACGTGTTGCGCTCAGGGATCATGTACGAGTGCATTCGTCATGATGTGAAGGTGGTGCTGGCTGGGTCGATCCGGGACGACGGACCGCTGCCGGAGGTGATCACGGATGTGCTGAAGGCGCAGCTGGCGATGCGGCAGGCGATACGGGATGTGGGATTCGCGCTTTGTATCGCGACGACGCTGCATTCGATTGCGACGGGGAACTTGTTGCCGGCGTGGGTGCGGTTGGTGTGCGTGGACATCAACCCGGCGACGGTGACGAAGCTGAGTGACCGGGGGACGTTTCAGACGATTGGGATTGTGACCGACGTGGAGCCGTTTTTGCGGGGCCTGGCTGAGGATTTGTGCGACGAGGGCGGCGGCGCGACGGGGAAGGCGCGATGAGGGAACCGACGGCGATTCCACGGATTTTGATGTGTGCGCCGGAGTATTACGGGATTGAGTATGAGATCAACCCGTGGATGAAGCTGACGGAGGGTGCGGACCATGCGGAGGCGGGTCGGCAGTGGGAGGCGTTGCGCGCGACGTTGGAGAGCCTGGGCGCGCGGATTGAGCTGGTGACGCCGGCGGCGGGGCTGCCGGATCTGGTTTTCACGGCGAACGCGGGGTTGGTTTATCGAAACCGGGTGATTTTGTCGCGGTTTCGGCATGGGGTGAGGCGGGGTGAGGAGCCTAAGTTCGCGGGTTGGTTTCGGGGGGCCGGATTCTTGGTCGAAATGATGCCCGATGGGCTTTATTTCGAGGGGGCGGGTGACGCGTTATTTTGCGGGGATACGTTGTTTGCCGGGTATCGGTTTCGGTCGGACGCGCGGAGCCATCAGTGGCTGGGGAATCGGCTGGGGATTCACGTGCTGGCGATGGAGCTGGTTGATCCGCGGTTTTATCATCTGGACACCTGTTTTTGTCCGGTGGCCGAGGATGCGGCGATCTACTACCCCGGGGCGTTCGACGAGTATGGGCGGTCGGTGATCAAGTCGCAGATACGACGGCTGGTTGAGGTTTCGGCGGAGGAGGCGGTGTCGTTCAGTTGCAACGCGGTTGTGGTGGGGCGTTCGGTGGTGTTGAACCGGGGCGCGCCGAAGCTGGACTCGGCGTTGCGAGCGCTGGGGTTCGCGACGTTTCCGCTGTCGTTGACGGAGTTCATCAAGTCGGGCGGGAGCGCGAAGTGCCTGACGTTGCGGTTGGATGGTGAGGAAGCGGCGGGGTGGAAGCGAGGGATTACGACGTAGGAGCGGTCATCCCGAATGGGTACCGGCTCCGCCGGAAACGGACGGAGCGAGTCCCCTTTGGGTGGAACGCATTCGAAATGGGGGAGCGGATGAATCGTTTGTATTTGCTGCGGCATGGAATCGCGGTTCCGCATGGGACGCCAGGGGTCGCGGAGGCGGATCGGCCATTGACGCCGAAGGGGCGGCGGCGGTCGCGTGAGGTGGCGCGTGGGCTGGCGGCGCTGGATGTTGAGGTCGAACGGATCGTCTTCAGCCCCCTGGCCCGTGCGCGGGAGACGGCGGAGATCGCGGCGAGAGAGCTGGGGATGGAGGATCGGCTCGAACTGGCGGAGGCGCTGGGGGCGGAGCGGTCGGCGGAGTCGATCGCGGAGTGGCTGGAATCGAGGGGAGAGGAAAGTTTGAT
>JBGSYY010000204.1:0-6872 GCA_041750675.1 Isosphaeraceae bacterium
GCCGCACCGAGATCGCCGAGGCCGCCCGCCGACTCGCCCGCGACGTCCGATCCGGCCACCTCAACCCCGACGCCATCGACGAACATCGATTCGCCTCCTACCTCGAAACCGCCGGCATGCCCGACCCCGACCTCCTCATCCGTACCGCCGGGGAATTCCGCGTCAGCAACTTCCTCCTCTGGCAGATCTCCTACGCCGAAATCTGGATCACGGACGTCCTCTGGCCCGACTTCCGCCCACCCGACCTCCACGCCGCTCTCCTCTCCTACGCCCACCGCCAACGCCGCTTCGGAGCACTCCCCGAACCTTCCCCCCTGGGCCTCTGAAACTCTCCCTCTTCATTCCCCAACGCGTGACTCATCTCCCCGCCCCAGCGCCAAACCCCGTTGACAGTTCAAGCTGACGCACAAGTTCACAATCCGCACGATCAATTCAATCTCGCCACCCTGTTGTTGCGAATCCTCCCACGAAAAAACGGGTTACACTCCCACAAGGGATCACTCTCACACCTCACCCAACCCGGTCCTCCCCTACCTGGAACCCATCGGCCTCATGCTCGCCCATCGCCTGGCGACTGCCTCGTCGCTCATCCTCATTTTCCTCGCCGTACTCATCGTCGATGAAATTTGGTTTGCGCCCTGGTTTCCCCTTTGGACCATCGCCGTCCTGACCCTCAATATCGTCGCCGCCAGCGAAATCGTCGGCCTCCTCCAGCGCACCAGCGCCCAGCCCTCACCCAGCATCGTCCTCGGCGGGGTGCTATCTCTCGTCGTCGCCAACGTCGCTCCACACCTGCTCGCTCATGGTTTCCGCACCGACGGCCTCGGCTCCGAACTACTCGATCGTGCCACCCCACTCCACATCCTCGCCTGGCCCATGCTCGCCTTCACCGGAGTCGTAATGGTCGCATTCCTGATCCAGGGCGTTCAATTCACTCGCCCCGGCGGCACCATGTCCACCCTCGCCGGCTCCATCCTGGCAATCGCCTATGTCGGCCTCCTGGGAAGTTTCATTATCCAGCTCCGCTGGCTCGACGGCCCCTATCACGGCATCGTCCCCCTCGCCCTCCTCATCGCCACCGCCAAAGGCGCCGACGTCGGTGCCTACACCCTCGGCCGCCTCGCCGGCCGCCACAAACTCTGGCCCCGGCTTAGCCCCAAGAAAACCCGCGAGGGTGCCCTCGGCGGCCTGCTCTTTGCCATCCTTGCCTCCGTCGCCGTCGCGACTCTCGCCCGCCGTTTCGGCCACCCCTCGCTCAGCCTCACAGCAGCAATCGGCTTCGGTACCCTGGTGGGCGTATTCGCCCAGCTCGGCGACCTCATGGAATCCATGATCAAACGCGACTGCCAACAAAAAGACGCCTCCGACACACTCCCCGGCTTCGGCGGCATCCTCGACGTCGTCGATTCCCTCCTCTTCGCAGGACCCGTCGCCTACGGCTATTGGTTGCTTTTCGGGCCCTGATCGCTACGATTCCTCATTCGCCAGACGTGATCTTCCCCAACCCCACGTTGCGGGACGTTCCCTCGTTTGCTCATAATCTCTCTACTTGCACAAGCTGCTCGCCACTCCTCCTGTTCCGCCCCACCCTGGGCTAGCGCTTGCGATTCAGTCAGGTCGGTGAAGGGCCATCTATGCCGGAATGGACAATCACCCTCGACAGCCCCGACGAAGAATTGGCTGTCTTCGGTGCCAAAGATCAGTTCCTCCGCCAGGTTCGCGATCAGCTCCACGTCAAGGTCGTCGCTCGTCGTGGCGAAATCCGGGTCGAGGGCGAAGCCGAACACGTCGCTCGCGCACGCCGCGTCTTTGAGGAAATGCGCCGAATTTACCGTCGCCAGCGCTCCGTCGCCCCCGAGGATCTCGCCTCCCTGCTCAGCGCCGCCTCCGCTCCTCCCAGCGCCGAGTCCCCCCTCGAAATCCGCGAAAACGGGCGTACGGTACGACCCCGCACCGAAGGCCAAAACCGCTACCTCCGCGCCCTCCGCGAACAGGAGTTGGTTTTCGCCATCGGTCCCGCCGGTACCGGCAAGACCTACCTCGCCGTCGCTGTCGCCGTCTCCATGCTCCGTCGCGGCGCTATCAAAAAAATTATCCTCGTCCGCCCCGCCGTCGAAGCCGGCGAACGCCTCGGTTTCCTCCCCGGCGACCTCGAAGCCAAGATTAATCCCTACCTCCGCCCGCTTCTCGACGCGCTCCACGACCTGATGGACTACAACCAGTTACGTCGTTACATGGCGCACGATCTCGTCGAAATCGCACCACTTGCATACATGCGTGGTCGTACTCTCAACGACGCCATCATCATCCTCGACGAAGGCCAGAACGCCACCGTCCCCCAAATGAAGATGTTCTTGACGCGCATGGGACAAAATGCGCGTATTGTCGTCACCGGCGATACGACCCAGGTCGACCTGCCCCCTGGAACCACCAGCGGACTGGCCGACGCCGTCGAGCGCCTCAAGGATGTTCCCGGCGTGGGTACTGTGATTCTCGAAAAATCCGATATCGTCCGGCACCCCCTCGTTCAGGCGATCGTTAACGCCTACGAGTCCGACGAAACTCCCGCCACCACCAACCCACCGCCGACCACCGAATCGGGCCCGCATCCTTCGCCAATACCTGTGGAGATCACGGGATGACGCGCTACTCCGCAGCTTCCGCCCGTTCGGGCTGGCCGCGGTCGCGCGGCGGCCCCGCGCCGGCTCTCATCCCCTCACGGTCGAGTGGAACCTCCTCCACCCACCGTATGTCCTGTCGAGATCGCTTTCCATGAGTATCGGCAAACGCCGGTCTAAGCCCACCCGGGCGCAACTCCGGCCCGCCCAGTCGGTCGAACACCCCAGCGTCCGCGACGAGCAACGCCGCTCCCGCCTGGTCAGGTTCTCCCTCGTCGCTGCCGCCGTGATCCTCACCGCCGCACTCGTCCACGGTTTCGGGACTCCCTTCACCTACCGCGTCGGACAGCGGCCCAGCCGCCCCATCCTCACCGCCGTCGACTCCTTCCGCCGCTTCGACCCCGTCTCCACCAACGCCCAAAAACGTGCCAAGGCCGAGGCCGTCACTCCCATCCTCGACAATGCACCCGCGCCCATCCTCGAACTTGCCCAGCAACTCATCGATCTCGTAGACGCCGTTGCCCGCGCCGGTATACTCGCCCAGCTCGATTCCAAGATGCTCGCCAACTGGCCCCTCGATGAAAAGGCCTTCCTCGATATTCGCGACGCCGCCGATAGCCCCGAACGCCGCGAAGCCCTCCATCGCCAAATCGCCGAAGCCTTCGCCCCCCTCTCGATCAACGGCGTCCTCGGACCCGACACCCTCACACGCGACGAACAAAACCACACCCGCGTCCGCGTCCGCGACCACGGCTCCACTCAGCCCCGCATCGTCGAACGCGACCTCATCCTCCCCGAACGCATGGTAAAACCCGACGGTGCCGTCGCTCAGGGTTTCATCCGCGCCTTCACCGGAGCCGATCTCGGCAAAACCCTTTTCGGCCTTGTCGCCGACAAACTCGCCAGCACACCCACCCTCAAATTCGACGAAAAACAGACCAAGATCGAACGCGAAACCGCCTACAACTCCGTCGCCGAGGCCTTCCGCGACTACGAGAAAGGCGACGTCCTCGTCGACCAGGACGAGCGCATCAGCGAAGACCACCTCGCCGTCCTCCGCCTCGAACACCAAGCCGCCAACACTCATCGTTCCATCCCCGACAGGCTGCGTCGCCTCCTCGGCGTCTTCCTCCTCGTCGCCTCGCTTTTCGTGATCGCCGGCTTCACCCTAACCCGCACCGCCCCCGACCTCGCCGACTCAACCAAACGCCTCTTCGTCTTGCTCCTCCTCGTCATGATCACCCTCGCCATCGCACAGGTCCTCGCGATCCAGCCTTGGGACGCCGAGCTGATCCCCGTCGCTCTCGCAGGCATGATCCTCGCCATCGCCTACACACCCGAATTTGCTCTCCTGGCAACCTTCGGCATGGCCTTGCTCACCAGCGTCGCCCTTGGCTCCGGCCTCAGCCATTTCCTCGTCCTCATGGGCGGCACCGCCGCCGCCGTCCTCCCGCTCCGTACCGTCCGCACCCGCACCAAGCCCATCCTCGTCGGACTCTGCGCCGCCGCCGGTTATTTCCTGCTCACCTGGGCCACCGGACTGTTCCAGGGCAACGCCATCGAACTCGTCGCCACCGACAGCCTCTGGCGCGCCGGCTGGGGACTCATGGCCGGCTTCTTCCTCGGCGGTCTCCTCCCTTTCATCGAACGCGGCTTCGGCATCGTCACCGGAATCAGCCTGCTGGAACTGGGCGACATCAACCACCCGCTGCTCCAGGAACTCGTCCGTCGCGCACCCGGCACCTACAACCACTCCGTCACCGTCGGCACCATCGCCGAGGCCGCCGCCGACCGCATCGGAGCCAACGGCCTGCTCGTCCGCATCGGGGCCTATTTCCACGACATCGGCAAAATGCTCAAGCCCCACTACTTCGTCGAAAACCAGGCCGGCGGCAGCAATAAGCACGACGGACTCAACCCCGCCATGAGCACCCTCATCATCATCGGCCACGTCAAGGACGGCTACGACCTCGGCCGCCAGCACCACCTCCCCAAGCCCATCCTCGACCTCATCGAACAGCACCACGGCACCACCCTCGTCGAATACTTCTATCGCGAGGCCAACCGCCGCAACGAAGACGGCACAGCCCTCCCCGAAAGCTCCTTCCGCTACCCAGGCCCCAAGCCCCAAAGCAAGGAAGCCGGCATCCTCATGCTCGCCGACGCCGTCGAAAGCGCCAGCCGCACCCTCTCCGAGCCGACCTCCGCCCGTCTCGAAGGCCTCATCAACGACCTCCTCCGCAAACGCCTCGAAGATGGACAGTTCGACGAGTGCGGCCTCACCCTCCGCGAAATCGCCGAGATTCGCGACAGCCTCGTCAAATCCCTCATCGGCATCTATCACGGCCGCGTCAAATACCCGGAGCAACGCACCGCCTGAGTCACCCCATCTCGGTCTCTCAGTCGAGCCACATCCTCCCATGAATCCCGGCCCCGACCACTCGCACCCAGAGTCGACCATCCACGTTGATTTCAGCTCTTACCAATCACATATCCTCGTCGATACCGGACGACTCCGCGACCTCGCCAGATCCGTCCTCCTCGCCGAGGGCGTCTCCCGCGCCTCGCTCTCCATCTCACTCATCGACGACGCCGCCATCGAACCCCTCAACCAACGCTTTCTCAACCACAACGGACCCACCGACGTCATCACCTTCCCACTCTCCGAACCCGATGATCCCGAACTCTCCGGCGAAATCCTGATCTCCGCCGAAACCGCCGCACGTGAAGCCGCCGCCCGCGGCCTCAACCCCACGCACGAGCTTTCTCTCTACCTCATCCACGGCCTGCTCCACCTCTGCGGCCACGACGACCACGACGAGTCCGACCGCCGCCGAATGTTCCAGCGCCAGGACTCCCTGCTCGCCCGACTCGCCGACGTGGGAGACGCTCCATGAACGGACCAACCCTCGTTCTCCTCCTCCTCGCCGCTCTCGTCCTACTCGTCCTCCACCTCGCCGCAGTCATGGTCGGCCAGGCACTTCGCGCTTACTCCCTCAGCCGGCTCAAGGAAGTCTCCGCCCGACGTGGTCGCCCCGCCCGCGCTCAGGCGATCCATGTCAGTGACGAACGCCTCGAACGAGCCGCCGAAATCGCCGCCGTCCTCAGCGGCCTCCTCCTCGCCGCCCTCTTCGTCTACTACGTCGCCAAAAGCCCGCCCACGCATCCCGACGGTCCCGTCATCGCCATTGCCATCGCCTTCATGGCCTGCGCTCATCTCGCCGCCAGCATGCTCGGTCGTGTCCACGCCGAATCCGTTCTCGACGCTGCCTGGCCATTCACCCAAGCCCTCCGCTGGCCGCTTGTTCCCGTCATTGCCCTGATCCGCCTCATCGAAGCCGCCATCGCTCACCGCAGCCGACACGGTCGCCCCCCTCGTCCTCGCCCCGCCAGCGTCGAGGTCGAAATCCACGCCCGTGCCACCGATGAAGACGAATCCAGCCTCGAAGCCGAGCTCACCGACGCCACTCGCCAACGCCTCGAACACGTCATCGCCCTCGAGGATCGACCCGTCCTCGAAATCATGACCCCTCGTCTCGACGTCATCGCGCTCCCCGCCTCGGTCTCCGCCCCCGAGGCCGCTCGCGGCTTCCTCACCTCCGGCCTCAGCCGCATCCCCCTCTACGGCGAAAACCGCGACGACATCATCGGTATCCTTTACGCCAAGGACCTCCTCGCCAGTCTCGTCGAACCGTCCGAATCCGCTCGCAACTCACCCCGAAAACTCGCACGCCCCCCACTCTTCGTCCCCGAATCCAAGTCCGCCTCCGAGCTGATCGACGAACTCCGCCAACGCCGCGTCCAGATCGCCGTCGTCCTCGACGAGTTCGGCGCAGTCTCCGGCATCATCACCCTCGAAGACCTCCTCGAAGAAATCGTCGGTTCCATCCACGACGAACACGACCCCATCAGCTCCGACGAAGAATTCATCCGCCAGATCGACGACGGCCGCTACGAAGTCGATGCCGCCATCACCCTCGACGAAATCAACGAACGCCTCGGCCTCAACCTGCCCGTCCCCAGTGAAGGCGATTACCACACCGTCGGCGGCCTCGCCCTCGATGCCCTCGGCCGCGTCCCCGACGAAGGCGCAACCTTCCGCGTTGCCGGCGTCAAGTTCACCGTCCTCCAGGTCGTCGACCACGCCATCCGCCGCCTCGACCTCGATGTCCGCCCACCCGTCGAATCCCACGCCCACGTCTAGGCCGAGCGCATCCAACGGAGACCCGCTCCGTGTCAAAGAGCCACCTGTCC
>JBGSYY010000205.1:0-3612 GCA_041750675.1 Isosphaeraceae bacterium
GTCGCGGAAGACCTCGACAGCGCCGACGAGGTGGCCCCGGTCGTCGCGGATGGGCATCGCCTGGACGTCGAGGACGAGCCGGCGGCCGTCCTTGTGGGTGCGATGGACGCGATCGGAGACGGTGCAACCCAGGGTGAGAGCGCGCGCGATCGGGCAGGAGGATCGGCCGCGTCCGCATTCGCAGGCAGATTCTCCGGAACCGGCCCTGAAGCTGGAGAGGCCCGCGCAAGACTGACCGTAGACTTCGGCGGCATCGAATCCGGTGATCCGCTCGGCGGCCTTGTTCCAGTAGACGATGCGGCGGCTGGGATCGACGAGGTAAAGGCCGTCGAACAGGCTATCGAGAAGCCTCATCAGGACGCCAGGCTGGAACGGTGGTGCCCAGGGCGGTTGCACAGAAGCGTCGGGCGAGTCAGTGACGCCGGGCGATTGGGTGGGTGACGGCATATTGGCGGACCTTGGGCAACATGGCCGGACGAACGAGAGCAGCGTCGGTATGACACGGCGGACACGCTCGAAGGCGGCGATGAGGGATGATCGGCGACGAGGTGTTGCCACCCCGCACCTCTGGCTCGATCTTTACCCTAGGTCGTGATTCAAGGGCGAGCGAGACGGGCGAGCGTCACTTGCCGTCGACGTTGAGCCAGCCGCGTGAGATGTAATCACTCATGATGATGAGGATCATGATGCCAAGCCAGAGCAGGGCCGCGGTCGAGAACATCCATTGAAGCCGGCTGGCGTACCGGATGTGCATGAAGTAGAGCAGGATGAGGGCGGCCTTGATGGTGGCGATGGTCATGGCCACGGGCAGGCCCCAGGCGCCGAGATCCAAATAGGCGGCGGCTACAGTGACGAAGAGAAGCACCATCAAGGCGACAAATACGGCCAGATTGGTTCGAAAGGGGATGATGTGGGGGCCGTGGGCGGCATGTGCTTCGTCGTCGGCGTGTGTGGCGTGTGCGGCTGACATGAGAGAAGCTTCCGAGTGAGTGGGCGGGATCGCTCAGAGTGGGAATGGCGGTGACGAGTCAACTCTTGAAGCACGTTTGGCAGGGGCCTCGAAGCCTCGGAGCCAGCCCCCACTTGCGGGAAAACCCTAGTGACCGCCGCCGATGCCGTGGCGATCGATGAGGTAGAGCAACGGATAGAGAAAGACCCAGACGATATCGACGAAGTGCCAGTACAGGCCGGTGACCTCGACCATGTTGACGAAGCCGCCGGTGTTGCGTTTGCGCCAGACCGTCGCGGCGACGACGGCGAATATACCCAGCCCCACGATGACGTGGACGCCGTGCAGGCCGGTCATGAAGAAGTAGAGGACCCAGAAAATCTTGTAGAGCGAGAACTGGGAGGAATCAACGCCGAGCTTCTCCATGCTTTCGATATCGTGGCCGGGAATGGCCCAGTTGCCGGCGAAGGGGACGAGACCCTCTTGATAGTCGATCACCCACTCGACGCCCTTGATCCCGAGGAAGAGGACGCCGAGGACGATGGTGCCGATGAGGAGCTGAACGACCTTGCGGGCATTGCCGCGCTGGGCTTCACTGACGGCAAGGGCCACAAGGAAGCTGGAGACAAGCAGAACGCAGGTGTTTACGCAGCCGAATAGCACGTTCAGGTGGTGGCTGGCCAGCCCGACCTGCACCGGGGCTTTCCAGCGATACACCACGTAGGCCGTGAACAGGCCGCCGAAGAAGAGAACTTCGGTGGCGAGGAAGGTCCACATGCCGAGAAGGGCCGCCTCGCGTTGCTGGGGAGCATCCTCGAAGTGGTGAGCCACAAGGCCGTGCCCATCGTGACCGTGACCGTGGTCGTCGATCGTTCCGACGGCGTGTCCCGGGTCGCCTGCGTGGGTGAGGGTGGGAGTGGACGACTCAACCGACATGGACAGGCTCCTGCTCGGGCTTGAACGGGGTCCAGGGGAGCTGTTCCGCCTCGGTCGGGTTGTAGTCGTAAGGCGGGGTTGTCACGACAGGGGGAACGGCGAAATTTTCGGTGGGAGGCGGCGACATGGTGGTCCATTCCAGGCCGGTCGCACGCCAGGGATTGCGGCCGGCGTCGGCCGGCTTCCGCAGCGAGTTGATGAAGTAGACGAGGGGAATAATGTAGCCGACGGCGAGGATCGACGCGCCGGCGGTGCTCATCACGTTCAAGACCTGGAACTCGGCGGGGTATTCGTAGTAGCGGCGGGGCATGCCCAGGTAACCGAGCAGAAACTGCGGGAAGAAGGTGAGGTTGAAGCCGATGAAAATGACCAGCGCTCCCAGCTTGCCCCAGAGCTCGGGGTACATGCGTCCCGAGATTTTGGGCCACCAGAAATGGATGCCGGCGAGGTAGGCCATGATGGTTCCGCCGACCATGATGTAGTGGAAGTGGGCGACGACAAAATAGGTATCGTGGAGGTGGACGTCGACGCCGAGAGACGCCAGCATCAGACCCGTCACGCCGCCGATGGTGAAGAGGCCGATAAAGCCCAGCGCATAAAGCATGGGCGTCTCGAATCGGACCGAGCCTTTATACATCGTCGCGCACCAGTTGAAGACCTTGATGCCCGAGGGGATGGCGACGAAGAACGAAAGGAACGAGAAGATCAATCCGGCGTACATCGACTGACCCGAGACGAACATGTGGTGGCCCCAGACCAAAAAGCCGAGCACCGCGATACCGAGCATGGCTCCTGCCATGAAGCGGTAGCCGAAGATGGGCCGCCGGGTAAAGCAGGGGACGATCTCGTTGACGACCGCCATGCCGGGCAGGAGCATGATGTAAACGGCAGGATGGCTGTAGAACCAAAACAGGTGCTGGAACAGGATCGGATCGCCACCCAGGGCGGGGTCAAAGATGCCGATGCCGAACAGGCGTTCGAGTCCGATCAGGAGCACGGCGATCGCCAGCACCGGAGTGCCCAGGACCATGATCAGACTGGTGGCATAGTGTGCCCAGACGAACAAGGGGAGGCGACCCCAGGTCATGCCAGGGGCACGCATGGTGTGGGTCGTGACGATGAAGTTCAGCCCGGTCAGGATCGAGGCAAAGCCGGTGATGAAGACGGCGATCCCGGCGGGTAAAACCATCGTGTTCGAAAACGTGGTGCTGAACGGGGCGTAAAAGGTCCATCCGGTATCGATACCGCCGAAGATCAGCAGCACAAGCGCGGCCACGCCACCAATCATATAAATATACCAGCTCAAGAGATTGAGCTTGGGGAATGCCAGGTCACGCGCTCCGATCATCATCGGAATGAGGAAGTTCCCGAGCACGCCGGGGATGGCGGGCACGAGGTAGAAGAAGATCATGATGACGCCGTGCATGGTGAACAGGCGGTTGTATGCGTCGGGCGAGTGCAGGACGTCGCCGCCTGGTGTCATCAACTCCATGCGCAGGACCGTCGCCGCGACGCCCCCAACCAGGAAGAAGAAAGTGACACCCATCAGGTAGAGCAGGCCGATCCGTTTGTGGTCGACCGTGAACAACCAGGAGCGGACCGAGTAGTTGGCGTTGAGGTAATTGAGCGGCGCGGGACGCCTGGGTGGGGCGGGCGCTGGGCTAGGTATCGAGGCCGGCTGGCCTCCGGCGGGCAGTACGTGGTCGCTCATCGGGCGTCCTCCGGCT
>JBGSYY010000206.1:0-3624 GCA_041750675.1 Isosphaeraceae bacterium
GATCCACGCGGTGATGGCGGCGACGGCCGTCGCGGCGGTGGCGGTGTTCGTCGGCTGGCGGACGAGGATCGCGACGGCGGCGCTCTATCTCGGCCTGCTGTCGATTCATCACCGCAACATCTTGACGATCAGCGGCGCGGATACGCTGGTTCAGATCATGGCGTTCTGGCTCATGCTCAGTCCGTCGGGGGCGACCCTTTCGCTGGACGCGACGCGACGGCGGGCGTGCCCCGGCAGACCGGAGGCCGATCCGCTGATTGTGCCCTGGGCGCAGCGGATGATGCAGGTGCAGCTTGTGATCGTTTATGTCGTGACGGCCCTGGCCAAGGCGGGGGGCGCGACCTGGCAAAGCGGGGTCGCGCTGCACGACGTTCTGAGCAATCGAGAACTGAGGCGCTGGACGCTCGGCTTGCTGGGTCAGCCGGAGCTAATCAATCTGTTGACCTACGGCACGATCGTTCTGGAACTGGCGTTGCCGCTGCTGATCTGGTTTCGCGTAACGCGGCCGTGGGTGATTCTGGGGGGATTGCTGCTGCACGCCGGGATCGTGCTGACGGTGAACATACCGGTGTTCGGCGAGTTGATGTGTGCCAGTTATTTGCTGTTTTTGACTGCCGCCGAACTGCCGTGGCGGAAGCAGACAACTTCGGACGCGGAGGAGGCGAGGGCGATTTCCGGCTCTGCCCCGCATGTGCGAATCACGACTGTAAGCGAGCCAGCTCCGAGTCTCGACGACGCATGAGTAATCGGCGTATGATCACATCAGCAATCAACAAGATCAGTGCTGACAAGGAAGTCGTGACGCTCAGGGGCGCGGCCCAGGGCCAGGCGGTTGGTTCGTAGCGGAGGTGGTAACGGGTCTCACCCTTGTCGTCGATCCAGAGCGCCTGACGGCCGCCTTCGACAGACACGGTTGGTCGGTCGGCGGTCTCGCTGTTGAGCCGGTAACTCCAGCCGGGATAGTGGATACGATCGAGAACGACGAGGCAAGGGCCGTTGTGTTCGACGCGGCCACTCTTGGCGGTGTGTTCCAGCAAGCGGGCCGATGTCGCCAGGGGTGCTGAGAGCGTGAGGTTTGCCTGGGGGGCGACGACCGTTTCCTGGTCGGGCATCGGCGCGCGAAAGAGGGCATCGCGGGCGGAACGGTCGTCAGCGGCGAGCCGGACTCGGGTCGCCAGGCGAGGACCACTTCTCGCGTCGTCCCGCCGATAAAGCCGCCAGCGTTTGCCCGGTCTGGGCGAGCGAGCGAGGTCATCGAGGGCGGGGTCGGGTCCATCGTAAATCAGCGTGCCGATCCGAGGCTCGACGTTGCCGGCTTCGACGATCGCGTGGGAGACGCCGATACGGTCGAGCCAGCGGCGGGCGTTGGGATCGGCGAGGGCACGGGGGTCGGAACCAATCAGGCGGAGTGTCGCGTTGACCGGGTCGAGGGTGAATCCGACATAAGGCTCGGCCGTCGCGATCCCGGCGCGAAGGGGAAGATCGTCGATCGGGCCGGCTACGAGGGCGACGTCCGGTTCCTGAGCCAATCGAACGAACAGAGGACTGGCGATCGGCACGTTGACATCGCGGCCCCAGACGGTTGTCGAACGATAGTAATAGACGCCGAGTTCCACCGCCGCCAACGCAAGCAGGACGCAGGCGGAAAGTCGACGGCGTCTCCAGGCGATGATGAGCGACAGAGATGTGAGCCAGACCAGGGCGCTCGGTGCAAGATCGATGACAAGCCGGGATGGCAGGGCGGGCGTCTGCGTCATTCGCCAGTAGACGCCCAGAGCCAGGGTTCCAAGTGCGAATAGCGCAGTCAGTCCGAGACCGATCTTGAATTTTTGGGGACCGATCGCTCGATCGAAGCCCGCACCGCCGAGAAGCGCGAGGCCGAGCGAGGAGAAGGCCGTCCAGCGCGCGGGGCAACGAAAAAGCCCCAGAAACGGGATGGCGGTGAACGCCTGGTAGACGGTGGGCCACCAGCGGGGCATTGTGGCCATCGCGAAGGTCGCGGCTGTCAGAACGAGCCAGGGTCGGAGAGGCCGCCGCAAGTCGAGCGCTCCCAGAATCGCCAGCATCAACGCCGGAATGCCGACGAAGAGGCAGGATTCGTAGCCGGTCGTCTGCTCGGTGAACCAGTAGCGGTTTTCGGGGTCGATGGACCGAAAGAGGGTGGGCCATGCCAGTTCGGCGGCATGGGCAGGCGGATAGGAGTAAAAGAGGCGGTCACGCCCTTCGGAGCCGGTCCAGCGGGCCAGTTCCCACGACGGGGCAAGCTGGGCCGACGCGACTGCGGCACCCCATCCGATCGCAATGAGCATGAGCAGGCCGCGAAGCCAGGCCAGACGCCCCGGCAAGGTCATCAGGCGGCCCAGGGTGGCGATTGCGGCGACCACAAGCCCCCAGGCTTGCATCTGGAAATGGCCGACGGTCCAGCCCATGCCGCTTGCCAGAACGAGCGCGGCAAACCAGGCCAGACGGCCGGTGGTCGCGTACCGATCGGCGGCGAGGAGCACGAGCACGGCGTAGAGCAGGGCGTGATAGGCCCATTCGTGACTGGCATGGATGCTGAGAAAGCCGCTCAGCGCGACCGCGACGGCCGATAAGGCCGCGCCCTGGGGGGTGATCCCCAAACCACGCGCATAAAGGGCGACGGCCGACGCCAGCGCGACGTGGTGGGCCCACATGGCGAGATCGTAGGCCCGGTCGACATCAAGAAGGCGATAAAGCAGCCAATTGGGTGGGTAGAGTGCGGCGGCGTGGCTCTCGGCCAGGAGCGGGAAGCCGAGACCGAGGCGGTCGGACCAGAAGGGAAGCTCGCCGATGCGCAAAGATTGGGCCAACTCAGCCTTCACAGGGCGGAAGAGTCGATCGGGGTCGCCTCCGACCGGACGCCAGACGCCCAGGAGCAGCGGCGAAAGGACCATCCCCACAATGAGCGGTCCGAGCAGCCAGCCAGCAGCGGCGGATGGGGTCGGTGCCGGCTGTTGAGGCGGGGCGGTCGACTGATCCATCGCGGACCTTTGGAGAAGGCTGGCTCTAACAACAACGCGCCGTAAAACCGAGTTGATCACTCTACACGGTCGCGAGGCTCGTGGATCAGGTGCCCGTTGGGGAGTGCGCGTGTGATTCCGATCCGGTAGGCGCGCCGCGGTTGCTCTGCTAGGCTTGTTAATTCGGTTGAGAAGAACAGACGGTTTACCTATGCAATTCGGCCGCTCGACGAGGCCCCTGAACATGTCCGCCTTCGATCCCTATGCCGATTGCCCCTGTGGTAGCGGTGAGAAATACAAGTGGTGCTGCCAGAAGGTCGAAGCGATCGCCGAACGCGCCGCACGGATGACCGAAAACGGCCAGCCGGACGCCGCTCTCAAGGTTCTCGACGAGGGTCTGCGCAGCCACCCCAACAATCCCTGGTTGGGGATTCGCAAAGCATATGTGCTGGCGCGGCGCAATGAGATCGATCCGGCCAAGGAAATTTTGCGTGGAGTGATCGCGCGAAACCCGAAACACGTGGGGGCGCTCGAGCTTCTGGTGAAGCTGGCGTTGATGTCGGAAGGACCGCGAAACGCGTCCGGCTATCTTCAGCAGGCGTTAACGGCCTTGCCGGCCGAGCGGCGGCGGGCGTTGTCGGCG
>JBGSYY010000207.1:0-2239 GCA_041750675.1 Isosphaeraceae bacterium
TCAGAGGATAAAGACAAGCCCCCAGCCCAACCCGCCGACCCAAAACCCGAATCGCCAAACTCTCCATGACCCGCACAACCCAACGTTCGCGCGCACAATCTTCCGCTGCGTGCCTCCCGAGGCGCGGATCGATCCTCGGCTCGTCGAATCCTGTGAGCCCTTCGAAGATGTCATCCCCGCGCAGGCGGGGATCCAGAGTTTTCGCCGCTCTCTCGCTGGATCCCCGCCTGCGCGGGGATGAATTGTGGCAACGCCGAGAGAAGCAGAACAACCCGAATGGCAACAACCGCGCGGCCTTCCCAATCGCCACAACCCAACGTTCGCGCGCACAATCGGCAGCTCCAGAGCTGCCCCAACCCGCTATTGAGCTTCTGCCAGATGAGTTCCGATCGTGCCCTCCCCGCGCAGGCGGGGATCCAGAGTTTTCGCCGCATCATGTCATCCCCGCGCAGGCGGGGATCCAGTGTGTTCACCGCTCTCTCGCTGGATCCCCGCCTGCGCGGGGATGACTTGTGGCAAGGCCGAGAGAAGCAGAACAACCTGAAAGCCAGTAACCGCCGTATACAGCGGCAATCGGCAAGGCTTGGTTGAGCCGCCTTGATTTGTATTACGTTCCGCTATACAGTCATCCCAGAAGGAGGCATCGCGTCATGGCGTCATCGCGCGTTCCCAAACCCGTTCCGATCCCAACTCCTGGAAAGCGCGAGGGTGATGCGGCCGCCAGTCCGCTCATGGTCCGGCTCGACGAGCAGAGCAAGACCTACCTTGCCCGCGCCGCCGCTCTCCGCAACATCAGCATCAGCGACTATGTTCGCACGGTCACCATCACCCAGGCCCGGCGCGAGGTCGAGGCGGCCGGCGAGGCAACGATCGCCCTGACACCCGACGAGCAGATCGCCTTCTGGAACGCCCTGGCCGCGCCGGCAGCGAAGTTGACGCCCGCCCAGCGCCGGCTGGGCAAGATCATGCGGGGCCAGGCGTGAGCGCGGGCGACATTCGCTTCCCGGACGGCTTCCGTCTCGAACTGCTCACGCGCGCCCACCCGCGACGGAAATTCCGGTCCGGTCAGGCCCAGGTCGACGACTGGCTCGCGACCAAGGCCCTCCAGCATCAGGAGAAGCGGCTTTCAATGACCCGCGCTCTGCTCGACGACACGTCGACCATCGCCGGTTACTTCACGCTGGCCACCGGTCAGGTCGATTTCGGCGACCTGCCGCACGAGCTTGCCCGACGCCTGCCCCGCCGCGCCCTGCCTGTCGCCGTGCTGACCTGGCTCGGCGTCTCCTTCGACCGTCAGAAGCAGGGCCTGGGCACGCGGCTGCTGGCGCGGGCCTTGCGCGATTGTCATGAAGCCGGCCAGACGTTCGCCTTCGTCGCCGTCATCCTGGATTGCGTCGATGATGCGGCCCTCATGTTTTATCAGCGCTTCGATTTCGAGCCGCTTCCCGGCCATCCGTATCGGCTGTTCCTGCCCGTCAACCGGCTCGACGCATTGATGCGTGAGCCATAAGGATTCGATCCCAGGGCGAGCGCCCCCCTCTGGCATCCCCCCGCCGCCCGGGTATCCTCGAAGGTCATCGGCCCCGCTCTCATCAGGGCCGTCCCGGCGGACCTCTTCAGAGGACATGCTTCCATGAACATTTTGATAACCACGATCACTCTCACCTTGATGTCCGCCCCCGGCGACATCGCCTGGAAGAAGACCACCATCGAGGGCAAGTTCCGCTCCGAAGGCATCGCCACCGCCGACGTCAACCGCGACGGCCGGCTCGACCTCATGATCGGCGACTCCTGGTACGAGGCCCCCGCCTGGACCAAGCACGACATCCGCACCCCCGGCGACTACGGCGACGGCCTCCGCTCCTACTCCGAGTGCATGCTCGCCTGGGCCGACGACATCAACCACGACGGCTGGCCCGACCAGATCGTCATCGGCTTCCCCGGCAAGCCCGCCGCCTGGTACGAGAATCCGAAGGGGGCCGAGGGCCACTGGCCCCGCCACGAAATCGCCCCCTCCGCCTGCAACGAAACCCCCCTGTATACCGACCTCTTCGGCGACGGCCGCCGCGTGCTCATCATGGGCTGGCAGCCCGCCGGCACGCCCGAATCCGGCCAGTTGGCCTGGTTTACCCCCGGCGACGACCCCACGAAGCCCTGGACCGTTCACCCGATCAGCGAGGCGAACGGCGCACCCGGCACCCAGGTCTTTGCCCACGGCCTGGGCGCCGGCGACCTCAAC
>JBGSYY010000208.1:0-2602 GCA_041750675.1 Isosphaeraceae bacterium
GACACCGTTTGCGCCATGACCGAAACCTTCGTCAAGGAGCGCAAGCACAACCTCACCGGCAAGGTCGAGCCGGTCGGCATCGACGACGCCTGCGCCTTCCTTTGCCGATTCCAGAACGGCTCGCTCGGCCTGTTCGAATCGACACGCTATGCACGCGGCCACAAGGCTTTGTACACCCTCGAAATTAACGGCGAGAAAGCCTCGATCCGCTGGGATCTCCACGACCTCCACCGCCTTCAGTATTTCGATTACAGCGACGACGGCATCGTCCGCGGTTGGCGCTCGGTCCACGTTACCGACGGCGATCAGCCGTACATGAGCCACTGGTGGGTTCCCGGACTCCAGATTGGCTATGAACACACATTTATCCATCAGGTTGCCGATTTCCTGACCAATCTCGCCACGGGCACGCCCACCTCGCCCACCTTCCGCGAAGCCCTGGAAACCCAGGCCGTGTGTGACGCCGTGCTCGACTCGGCCGAGGCGCACAAGTGGGAAACTGTCCACGCCTGATCGGAGAGATGGAGATTCGATGAGCCCACCCACAGCGGAGCGATCGGGCCGGCGCTTCCACCTCGTCGAGGGCATGGCCCTCGTCGCCGGGGTGGCCGTGGCCTTGGGGCTATTCAACCAACCGCTGCGTGAGTTGTTCGACCGCCCGGGCGGTGAGTCGCCTCCGTTTCTGGGCATGATCGATACTGTCGTGTATTTCAGCCTGGTCGTGTTGCTTGGCGGGCTGTCGTTCATGGGCGTACCGATGCTCCTGATCGAGCGCTTTGGCCGAGATCCACGGCCCGCCTGGGGAGAGGGCAAAACACTTTGGTTCGCCACCGGCCTCTCGGCCTGGCTACTCTGGCCGCCCGTCATTGCTCGCCGCGGCACGGGCGGCAACCGTATCGGCGAAGGCGTTTCGGAGCTTTGCTTCCTCTACGGCACGCCGCTCATGGCCCTTTATATGGTCTGGGCCTTATGGGCTGGCGGGCGGCTCCGCCGCGCACGGCGACGACGCCAGGCAGCCCGCTCCTGGCGTGAGCGATTCGGCCTGATCCTCGGCCTGATTTGGGCTTGCACCGGCCTCTACATGCTCGCTCTGATCTATCGCCAGGAGTTCTTCCGCCGCTGAGAGCGACCGCCGCCGCCCCGTTTCCCACGTCCTTCGCTCAGCGTATCCTGACAGGAAATGCGAGACGCTCCGGCGATGGTCCGTTCGCGAGTCGTCGCGTTGCGTACCCAACGACATACTCTCTCTCCCTCGAGAAAGCCCCCGCCCATGAAAACCGGAATGAATCTCCTGCTCTGGACCGACCACGTCACCGAGGCCCACGACGGCCTGCTCGAACAGATCAAAGGTCTCGGATTCGACGCGGTCGAGATCCCAATCTTCGACACCTCAAGCCTCGCCCCGTACGAACGGCTCGGCGGTCGGCTCAAGTCCCTTGGCCTGCGCGCCACGGGCGTGACCGTCATGGGGCCGGAGACGAACCCGATCTCGCCCGATAAGGCGATCCGCGATGCCGCCGTCGCCCATCTCGACCGTGTCATGGAGTGCGGCCAGGCATTCGGTTGCGAGATCCTCTGCGGTCCCACCCACTCGACCATCGGTGTCTTTTCGGGCAATGGCCCCACACAGGACGAATTCAAGGCCGGCGTCGAAACTCTGCAGCGAGCCGGTGAGAACGCCCAGTCGCGCGGCCTCAAGATCGCCACCGAATATCTCAACCGCTTCGAAATCTATTTCCTGACCACCGCCGCGCAAACGGTCCGCTTCATCGAGGCTGTCAACCATCCCCACGTCAAGATGATGTACGACAGCTTTCATGCCAATATCGAGGAAAAAGACCAGGCCCGCGCCTTTGCCTCGTGCGCCAAGCATGTCATTCATGTGCATGTGTCCGAAAATGACCGAGGTGTGCCCGGTACGGGCGGAGTGAACTGGGGTTCGTTCTGGTCCGGCGTCAATGAAAGCCATTACGACGGCTTTCTCACCATCGAAGCCTTCGGCCGTGCTCTACCGGCGCTTGCCGCCGCCACTCGCGTCTGGCGCGATCTGTTCGACGACCCGACGACCCTCTGCCGCGACGGCCTCGCCTTCATCAAGCAGCACAGCCGTTAAGGCCGCCGCACTCGCCACATTTGCGAACATTCTCTTGGCTTGATCAAAGGACGTGCCGACTCGATCGGCCGTGGAGATCCATGAACAGCAACGAACCGAAACGCCTGGTCATCATCGGCGGTGTCGCGGGTGGGGCGTCGTGCGCCGCACGCGCGCGGCGGCTTTCCGAGTCGGCCGAGATCATCCTGCTGGAACGCGGTCCGTTCGTCTCATTCGCCAATTGCGGCCTGCCCTATTTCGTCGGCGACGTGATCCGCGACGAGAAGAAACTGGTCGTCGCCAGCGCCGACATGGTGCGCTCGCGTTTCAATATCGATATCCGAACCGAGCACGAGGCGCTGGCGATCGACCTGAATGTTCTGAACCGCTTTGATGCGGACGAGTTCGATGTGGCGAAGCTCTTTTTCGCGCGGTTCGAGAATGTGGTCACCCAGATTCCGACGATGCAGCAGATCATCCCGGCCGATATGGGCGGGGCGGATGAGGCCG
>JBGSYY010000209.1:0-4214 GCA_041750675.1 Isosphaeraceae bacterium
CACGCCTCCCGTCGATCGTGCCGCCGTCCTCATCCGCGCCGCCGCCCTCATGCGCCGCCGCAAGCACGAGTTGGCCGCCTGGGAAGTCTACGAATGCGCCAAGCCCTGGCGCGAGGCCGATGCCGACGTCGCCGAAGCCATCGACTTCTGCGAATACTACGCACGCCAGATGATCCACCTGGCCGAACCCCGCCACCTCGATGTCCCCGGCGAATCCAACGCCGTCGACTACATCCCACGCGGTGTCGCCGTCGTCATCCCGCCCTGGAACTTCCCGCTGGCTATCCCCTGCGGCATGACCGTCGCCGCCCTCGTCGCCGGCAACACCGTCATCCTCAAGCCCGCCGAGCAATCCCCCGCGATGGGCTGGCATCTCGCCCAGATCCTCTACGAGGCCGGGCTACCCACCAACGCCCTCACCTTCCTGCCCGGAGTCGGCGAGGAAATCGGCCCCGTCCTCGTCAACGATCCCCGCGTCGCGCTTCTCGCCTTCACCGGCTCACGCGACGTCGGCCTGCTCATCAACCGCCAGGCCGCCGAAACTCCCCCCGGCCAGGACCACGTCAAACGCGTCATCGCCGAGATGGGCGGCAAAAACGCCATCATCGTCGACGACGACGCCGACCTCGACGAGGCCACTTTGGGCGTCCTCCACAGCGCCTTCGGCTACTCAGGCCAGAAATGCTCCGCCTGCTCCCGCGTCATTGTCCTCGACGATGTTTACGACACCTTCCTCCTCCGCCTCGCCGAGGCTGCCCACTCCCTTCCCGTCGGACCCGCCGACGACCCCGACACCTTCATCCCCCCCGTCATCGACGCCGACGCCCAGCGCCGCATCCTCGAAATCCAGAAAGCCGCCGAAACCCAGGGCCGCATCCTCTTCCGCGGCGACCTTCGCGGCCACGACCCCGCCCGTGGCTGTTACGTCCCCCCTTTGATCGTCGCCGAGGTCGATCCTGCGGCCCCGATCGCTCAGGAAGAAATCTTCGGCCCCGTCCTCGCCGTCCTCCGCGCCCGCGACCTCGACCATGCCATCCAGATCGCCAACGGCACCAAATACGCCCTCACCGCTGGCATCTACAGCCGAAGCCCCGAGCATATCGACCACGCCCGCCGCCGCCTGCTCGCCGGCAATCTCTACATCAACCGCACCATCACCGGCGCGCTCGTCAACCGCCAGCCCTTCGGCGGCTTCAAACTCTCCGGCACCGGCACCAAGGCCGGCGGCCCCGACTACCTACGCGAATTCCTTCTCCCCCGCACCATCACCGAAAACACCATGCGCCGAGGCTTCGCCCCCGACCCCGAAAGCGCCCCCACCGAAGCCCAACCCGCCGGCGTGCCATGAGGAAGTTCCCAGGGAATCTCTCTCTCCTCGATACGAGCCGGAAGCGTCAGCAACGGGTTGACGGGGCGGGTGGCCAGGGCAAAGTCTTCGTGCCATGGTCTTCGCGTCTAGCGGAGCCACGTCATCGCATGGCCCCCGACCCGGGCACCGTTCGATGACTCACTCTTCCCGGGCCACTAGTCGCCGCACCCAACTTCCGCCAAACTTCACGGATCGCACATGACAGGGACATTCGCCGCATTTAGCGTGAACGACTTCGGCGGTCGCTCGCCGTCCGGCCGGATTCAAGTTCGCGGCCCGTACATACCTCAATATTCTGGACCGACGAAAAATTCGACGTTATGCGAAACAACCCACCTCGCCATCGAAAGCGGATATGGATTGCGGAAGCGTGCGAGGCCCGGGGGCCGGTCTCCTCGCTATTGCTGATACCCTTCTATATCTCGCCACCACCGATGGCTCTCTCGCTCCCAGGTCACGCGGTTCGACCTGACGCCCCAACGGAGCGAAACAGTCCTCCCTCGCCCTCAACGTGTGTCGATGTCTTTGAGCCGGGCAACGTCGGGCCGATTCGAACATTGACTGCGGACCTTTTCGAGCGTTCGCTTGGATCATCGGACAGGGCACAAACCACTCATCAAGCGTTCTGGCCGGCCGAAATCGGCCGTTCCTCACGGCCGCTGCCGTTATGGTTCAGTTCGCCCTCGTCGATGTTCGGCCCGGCCGCCGCGAGGCCGAACGTGACAACAGGAGGCATCGTCAGGATCATTGACAAGCCCGTCCTGTCGGCCGTGAGCGGCGGGGCCGTCATCCAGGCGTTGGCCCTTGCGCCTCAGAGTGCCGATCCTGGCCCTTCCTCCAGATCGCTGAGCTTGGTTGAGAAAGGCTTGGACGTGGAGCCGGAGAACGATGTGAGCGCGGCGCTGGAATCGTCAATGTCCAATTCCTCCCCAATGTTCAGCGGTATCGGCTCGGTCGAGTGGGTCGTGGTGAATAGCCCGCTCGACCAGAACCCGCACCTGGGCGGCGGCCTGCGGATCTTCCCCGACAAGACAAGCCCGACCGACGGCCTCAACCGCAAGGAGGTCCGGGTCCGCGTGGTCGTCGCACCCGCGCAGGCCGGGACGACGGTTTACCTCAAGGCGTTCGACGTCGACGATCCCTCCTCGAACCAGGTGCCGGTGGATGATGAAGCAAAGTTGACCGACAACCGGGGGCCAGCTCACACCACTTTGGCGGCCACCCAAACCGTCACGACGGACGCCAACGGGGTCGCCGTTGCCTCGTTCCGCGTGACCATGCAACCCGGAAACAACTTCCGGGTCGTCGCGTCACTCGATCAAGCTCCGCTCAACGGCGTGAAGGCGATCCAGAACGACGGCGTGGACGCCGGATTGAAGGACGCCCAGAACAACCGCGTGCCGACCCGCCAGGCGTCGAACCTGCGAATGCTCGCAACCCCGCTCCTGACCGTCTGGCGACGCCTGTGGGTCGAGGTCGACGACATGGCCCCGGTCGCGGGCAACAACAATCCAGAAGACGACTTCCTGACGAACGGCCAGGAGGTGCCCCGGCCGGACGTGAGCCGCCTTCCCGGCTTACTCGGACAGGGCCAGCCGCCCGTGGCGCTCGGCGAGGCGTATATCAAGCCGATCGTGGATGCGCCGGGTGTGGGGACGCCGGAGGGAAATTTTCCATTCGTGCTCAATGTTGAACGGCAACTCGGGGTCGACCCGGTCTTTGCTTCACTTGAAACCTACTGGCAGTCGCACACACTGAACAATCAAGATTTTTGGGTGGCTTACATCCTCGGAGCTTTCCAAGGGAAGTCCGACGCCGACAACGATCCCGAGTCGGAGATGGCGGAGCGGGGGTGGACCTACGAAATGGGCGGGAGCCTAATCTTTATTGAAGCATCCAGGGACAGGGCGTTGGACTTCAATGAAAAACCAGCAGAAAGAGAACAAAACGTCGTGATTCATGAGGTGGGCCATGCGTTGACCGGCTCAGAGGAACATCCTGTCACGGTGAGCGACGTGGCTCAGATGGGTGTTCCCATTAAATTTCAATACACATCCCAATACCTTGATAAAATCAGAAGCATTGATAAACCCCGAGCCGATGCTTCTAATCCATAGAGAGCGAGGAGTGCGAGAATATGTGGTCGCTCGCGATTATTTCGTTCATCGTCGCCTCGGGGCCGAAACCCTTCGACAAGCCTCCCGTCCAGGTGACGCTGGATACGCCAAAGCCATGGATTCTTCTCGGCGAGCCAGCCGTCCTTGATCTCACCGTGAAGAATGTTACGAACGCGGAGATCACGGCTTTGGGCGTCATCGACGACATCACGGTGACCCCGGACATCCGCGTCCTCATCTCGAAAGCGGGCCAACCCTTCGAGGATTTCAAGGTCGCGATGGGTACTCTCGATATCGAGCGTTCGCGGGAAAAATTCGCGCCAGGTGAAGAGAAGGTACATCGCGTCCGCGTCCTCTACAGTGCGCGAGGGCGCACCCGACGGGGTCTAGGGCGGATGGCGTTCCCCGGAGCGGGCGTGTACGTCGTGAAAGTCATTTACCCATACTTCCCACCGGGCGAGGCGATTTGTATCGACTGTGTCTCGAACGAGATCATGATCGAAGTGGCTCGACCGGAACAGCGTGAGGACATCCACATATGGCACAACATTCAAAGCGATGACTTCCTGGCGCTCCTCCAGTATGGAACGACTCCCATGGGTCGCGAGGTGAATGTCATGACGCTGGTCGAACTGCTGGAAAAATACCCCGAGACGAGCTACAAAGACGCCTTCACGCACACGCTCCGCGAGTATCTGACGAAACTCGGTGACAATCTGCAACCCGAG
>JBGSYY010000210.1:0-11005 GCA_041750675.1 Isosphaeraceae bacterium
GCCTCGTTCGGCCCCGCCCCACCCTTCGTGGAACAGGGTGGCGGGCCGACGCCTTCGATCCGTTCAATCATTTCGGGCCGCCTGATCCCTGTCTCTGGTTTGCAATTTGGCACAAACTTCCGCGAATCAAGTATTATCCGAGTAGTCTACGCCCTGGGACAAGGGGAGATCTAACCTTATGGCCACCGCCAGCCGCAAGCATTACACCCGCGACGACGTCCTCGCCATCTCCAACCGACCCAAGCCCGATCTCGTTGAGGGCAGATTGATCGAAAGGAATCCCATGGGTCAGGAAGCCGATTACGTCATCGGTACGATCCATGCAATCCTCCGCGCCTTCGCCAAATCGAGCCTCCTCGGCCTCGTCAACGGACCTGGATGCGGCTATCAGATCTTTCCCAACTCCGAACGCATCCGCTTCTCGGTCGTCTCCTTCACTCGCCTCGAGCGCGTCCCCGGCGGCAAGCCCGCCAAAGAATTCTCACAGACCGTCCCCGACCTCGCCGTCGAGGTCATCTCACCACGGGATCGCATCGAGAAGGTGAATGCACACCTCAAGGACTTCCGCGAAGTCGGCGTCCCCCTCATCGGGATCGTCCATGTCGCCCAGCGTGAAGTCCACGTCATGCGATCCGACGGCAGCACGCTCCTCCGCTCTGCCTCCGACACCCTCGACGGCGACCCCTCCCTTCCCGGGTTCCCCTGCCCCGTCGCCGACTTCTTCGAATAAGTCCCCCCGATTCAAGCGAAAAGTGTGGCGATTGGTCTATTCACAATGCGGTGAATAGATCGTGACGTGTACGTGTTGTGTCCTGGGTCTTCTTCGCCCCACCACCCCCACATCATCATCGGCTCACCAACCCTCCCAGAACCCGCCCCGCCCCACGCACATCTGTCATCAAGAATCGTCCCACCACCCCCGGCGACCTCCCCCACGCCTCCCCCATCGCGCGCCGACACAAATCCCCATCCCCGGCCCTCGCCGCCTGATACGCCCGCCTCACATACCCCCGCGCCAGCCGCCGCTCCGCCTCCTGACACAACGACGACGCATCCAGCCAACCCGACGATCCAAGTATCTCCGCGATCAACCGCGCCTGCTCGTCCAGATCAAGCGTCCCCGTCGCGAACCGATGCGTCTCGCTCGCTCCATGCCAGCGCACCGCGATTGTCCTACGGCTCCGCCACCCCACCGGATACCGCCGCGCCATCCGTGCCCAAAACTCCCAGTCAATCGCATACTTCCACGCCGCGTCGAACCCACCCAACACCTCGTGCGCCGCGCGACTCAAGCTCACGGCCGAACAGCGCACCGGATTCCCCACAGCCAGCTCTCGTACAAATTCGCCCACCTCGAAAACCCGGTCGCCCCCAGACACCACCGGCCACTCCACCACTGATTCCACCACCGCCGCCCCGTTCTCGTCGATCACCGCGCCGCCGCTGCAAACCATCCCCAGATCCGGCCTCATCGCGATCACCCGTGCCTGCTCCGCCAAATGCCCGGCCAACATCACGTCATCCTGATGAAACACCGACACCCACTCCGTCTCGCTCAAGGCCACACAACGGTTCCAGTTCCCCCCCAATCCCAACCGCTCCGAGTTCACGACCACCCGCGCCCGGTCACCCGCCATCTCACGCACCACGTCCAGCGTTCCATCCTCCGACCGGTCATCCACGACCAGCAAATCCCACTCCACCCCCTCCTGCGTCAGTACGCCCCGCAACGCCTCGCTGAGGTGTCGCGCCCCGTTGAATGTCGGCACCGCCACCGTGAACAAAGCCCGCCGATCCACCATCAACCGATTCCCCCACGACGCTCCCGCGTCCGTTCAACACCCGTCAAATACCCCGCAACTCACCGATTTCGGGAACCCCTGATCCCTTCGATCGGTCCAAGCACCCGGATTGCGCGAAAAATTCCTGCCGCGCATCCTAACCTCACCATCACGCTTGAGAGAGGATGCTCGACATGAAGCCAGCCGCCCCATTGCTTCTCGGACTCCTGCTCGCCTTGGGAATTCCGGCACCCACGCCCGCTCAGGGCTTTGTCGGCGACGGCTACATCCCCCCATCAACCGTCGCCAATCCCGCCGACACCCCCATCACACCCGCCGGCGCCAGGATCTGGACGGCCCTCGCTCAGCCCCTGTCGATGCCCTTCCACGCCGAAACCCCGCTCGAAGATGTCCTCAAGTACATCCAAAGTGCGACGCAGAACCCCGATCAGGCCGGGGCACTCCAATTCTACGTCGATCCCAAGGCTTTGCAGGAAGCGGAAAAGACCCTGCAATCGCCCGTCAGCCTCAACCTTGAAGGCATCCCCGTCTCCGTCAGTCTCAAGCTCCTTCTCGATCAGCTCGATCTCTATTACGAAGTCAGATCCGAGGGCTTCATCCAGATCGGCTACAACGGCAACCTCGTCGACCCCGACGCCGAACGCAACGACGCCATCGCTCGCGAGCTTCACAACCTCCGCCAGGAAGTCGCCGCACTCCGCCAGGAGATCGGCAACCTCCGCGCCACATTGTCATCCCCGGCGACTCCCACGACCCCGACAGCCAGCGGCGGCACCGGATTCTCGGCAACCTCACCCACCCAGGGCGGCTTCCGTTAACGCTCACTGACCACCGTGACCACTCACCGTGTCACGGCCGTATCCGCCGCGCTCTCTCCAAAGTCCAGCGCAACTTGCCGCCCCCAGCCCTCAAATCAGGCTTGGGGCGGATCAATCCCCGTCCATTTCTTCACTTGCGGCGGCTCCGCTCCAACCGTTCCCGCCAACCCTTTCAAATTCTCCCATGTGAACAACCCCGATCCATGTCCATCATTCCAAACAAGACGCACAGCGTAATTTCCCACCGCCTCCATCTCCTCCAGCTTCAGATCCGCGCGAATCGTCGCCGGGTCCAGAATCCGCTCCCCCGTCCATTCATCCCGACAGCTCGCGCACGGGCAGTTCGCCCGTAAGTGCTTGTAAGGCAACCGCTCGACCACCGCTTCCTCCCAACCCAGCTCCAAGACCTGCTCCGCTTGCAAAGCCCGGATATGCACCGGCGACTCGGTCGCGCTCATCGTTCTGATCCCCTTCAAAATCCCTCGCCATCAAAGATACGGCGACATCAGCCGCATGACCCCACTCCGCAATCGAACCGCCATCGGCCGCTCACGCAAATCCTTCAGCGTCAGTTCGACCGCCACTGCCCGCCTCACCTCCAAAAACCGCCGCACCGCCTCTACCACTTCTCCACCATAACACTCCACGTTCACCTCAAAATTCAACCGCAAACTCCGCGCATCCAGGTTCGCCGACCCCAGAAACACCCACGCCTCATCCACCACGATCAGTTTCGAATGATCAAACGGCGGCGGCGTCAGCAGCACCCGACACCCCCCCTCAATCACCCGCTCGAAAAACGGCGGCATCGCCCATTCCACAAATCGCAGATTGCTCCACCGAGGCACAATCACCTCCACCCGCACCCCTCGCAACGCCGCGACTTCCAGGGCCGACAATAACGAGTCATCCGGCAAGAAATACGGCGTCACGATCACGATCGACCGCCGCGCCTGGCTCGCAGCGCCCTCAACCGTCAGTTGTAGCCGATCCATATCGTTGTCCGGCCCATCCTCCACACACCGCGCCAACGTCAATCCCACCCCATCCAACCCCGGAAACCAGTCCTCTCCTTCCAGCCGCTCCCCCGTCGTGAACGCCCAGTCCTCCGCGAACACCCGCATCAAATCCCCCACCACCGGCCCCTCTACCCGAAAGTGCAGATCGTGATTGCTGCGCCGACGGCCACCCTTCTTCCGCTCAATCCAACCCTCCCCATGCACAAACGCCTCATTCAGATTCATTCCCCCCGTAAACGCCATCTGCCCGTCCGCCACCAGAATCTTCCGGTGATTTCGCAGATTCACGTAGCGTGAAAACCAGGGCAAAAACGTCGGCAAGAACGTCGCGACAGGAACTCCCAACCGCTTCAGCCGCCTCACGTTCGAACGCCACCCGTACCGCGACCCCAGATCATCGATCAGAACCCTCACCAGGACGCCTCGCCCCACCGCACCCGCCAACGCCTCGTTAAACCGCCTCCCCACCGCGTCGGGATAAAACAGATACGTCCCCATCGCCACCGACCGCTCCGCCCTCTCAATCGCTTCCACCATCGCCGGATACGCCGCGTCCCCATCCACCAGCGGCTCCACCCGGTTCCCCGTCCACAGCGGATGCGTTCCAATGACCGTCCCCAACCTCGCCAGGGGCGCCAGATGCTCCGCACCCTCTCCCAGTCGTTCTCCTAGCTCCCACGTCTCCTCCGCTTCCACAGCCCGCGACAACCAACGCACCCGACCCCGCTCCCGCCGCAACGACTGCGCCTTCCGCTGAATCCGGTTGATTCCAAACATCACGTACAGCAATGTCCCGATGAAAGGCGACACCCAGATCAGCCCCACCCAGCCGATTGCCGACCGCGTCGGCCGCTTGCTCAAAACGACATGCGCCGACGCAACCACGCTGATCGCCACATCGATCACCGTCACAATCCAGGGCCACCAGTGCCTCACCCCGTCCATCCAAACCGGCCAGCGCAACAGATCCTCCCCTCTCATGGACACCCACAAGCGAACAAGTGTATCGTATTCTTTGCCAGGTTGATTCCCGGCCCGCTCTTGCCCTGCGCCCCTCGCTTCCCGTCGAGCCTTGGACTCAGGCCGGCCTTTCCCATATCTTTTTGAGTTCCATCGCGTCCATCTCCAAAATTTGCGGATCGCCTTTCCCGACCCCCGCCCCCCGACCCCACAGCCCAGACACCCACGGATGGCTCGCACCAACAACATCGTGATCCGAGGCGCACGCGAACACAACCTTCGCGACGTTGCCCTCGACCTCCCTCGCGGACAGCTCATCTGCTTCACCGGCGTCTCCGGCTCCGGCAAAAGCTCCCTCGCCTTCGACACCCTCTATGCCGAAGGCCAGCGCCGCTACGTCGAAAGCCTCTCCTCCTACGCCCGCCAATTCTTGGGCCAGCTCCCCAAGCCCCAGGTCGACCGCATCGACGGCCTCTCCCCGTCGATCGCCATCCAGCAAAAGACCGCCGGTCGCAATCCCCGTTCCACCGTCGGCACCATCACCGAAATCAGCGACTACCTCCGCGTCCTCTTCGCCCGCGTCGGCGTCCAGCACTGCCCCTCCTGCAACACCCCCGTCGCCGCCCAAACCCGCGACCAGATCACCGCACGCATCCTCCAGTTTCCTGCGGGTGCCCCGCTCGTTATCCTCGCCCCCATCATTCGTGGCCAAAAAGGCGAATACCGCGACCTCTTCGCCGAACTGAGCCGCGCCGGCTATGTCCGAGCCCGCGTCGACGGCCAGATCATCTCGCTTTCCGAACCACCCGACCTCGACCGCCAGATCAAGCACGACATCGAACTGGTCATCGACCGAATTACCCCCGATCCCACCGCCCGCGGCCGACTCTCCGAAGCCGTGGAGGCCGCCCTCAAACGAGGCGACGGCTCCCTCATCGTCGCCACGGAAGCCGCTCCCGACCTCCTCCTCTCCTCACGCTACGCCTGCGCCGCCTGCGGCATCGGCTTCGACGCCCCCGCCCCCCAACTTTTCTCCTTCAACAGCCCTCAGGGCATGTGCAAGGCCTGCGACGGTCTCGGCATCCGCCACGAGTTCGATCCCGAATTGCTCGTCACCGACCCCACCCTCTCACTCTGGGATGGTGCCATCGCTCCCCTCGGCGCAGTCAAGGAAATGGGCCGCTGGCGCCGCCACCTCTTCGAAGGACTCGCCCGAACCCTCGAATCCGACCCCGACGGCCCACCCCGCAACACCCTCCTCAAAGGCCCCTGGGCCGACCTCAACCCCACTGCACGCCACGCCATCCTCCACGGCACCGGCGCTCGCCCTATCATCGCCCGCTGGAAATCGCGCGGCCGCGCCATGTCCCACGCCGAACCCTGGAGGGGTGTCGCCACAGAACTTCTCGAAAAATACCGCGACGGCGGCTGGATGTGGCGCACCCAGCTCGAACCCTACATCCGCTCCCGCACCTGCTCCGAATGCGCCGGCTCCCGCCTCAACCCGCGCGCCCGAGCCATGCGCGTCGGCGGCCAGTCCCTCTCCACCCTCGGCTCCTGGCCCATCGACCAACTCGCCGCCTGGTTCGAAGCCCTCGCCCAGCCTTCAAGCGACACCTCCCAAGCCAACTCCCCCCCCCTCGTGAAGGAGGCCAGGGGGCGGGGACGCAAATTCATCAACCCCCGCGACCAAAAAGTCATAACCGCCCAGCCCGCCATCCCCGAACCACTCCACACTCCGCATACCGCACTCACACCTCCCCCCACCCCCCTCGACCCCCTCTCCCAAACCATCGCCGCGGAACTTCTCAAGGAAATCCGCGCCCGCCTCTCCTTCCTCGTCGACGTCGGCCTCCACTACCTCTCCCTCGACCGCGGCGCCCCCACACTTTCCGGCGGTGAAGCCCAGCGCATCCGCCTCGCCAGCCAGGTCGGCGCGGGCCTTGTCGGGGTGCTTTATATCTTGGATGAGCCGTCGATCGGCCTCCACCCGCGCGATAACGACCGCCTCATCGCCACCCTTCAGCGCCTTCGCGATCAAGGCAACACCGTCATCGTCGTCGAGCACGACGAAGACACCATGCGCGCCTCCGACCACCTCGTCGATTTCGGCCCAGGCCCCGGCGTCAAGGGCGGCAACGTCGTCGCCGTCGGCTCCCTCGACACCGTCTCCCGCTCCCAACAAAGCCTCACCGGCCAGTACCTCGCCGGCCACAAATCCATCCCCGTCCCCGCCCAGCGCCGCGTTCCCGACCCCACCCGCACACTCACCGTCCGCGGCGCCCGTCATCACAACCTCAAAAACATCGACGTCGAATTCCCCCTCGGCCTCTTCATTGGCGTCACCGGCGTCTCCGGCTCTGGCAAAAGCTCCCTTGTCTCCGACATCCTCCGCGAATCCCTCACCCGCGACCTCAACGGTGCCACTACCGAGCCAGGCGACCACGATCGCATCGACGGAATCCAGCATCTCGACAAGATCATCGACATCGACCAGACCCCCATCGGCCGCACCCCACGCTCCAATCCCTCTACCTACATCAAACTCTTCGACCTCATCCGCGATCTCTATACCAAGCTGCCCGACTCCAAGGCTCGGGGCTACAAACCCGGCCGCTTCTCCTTCAACGTCCCCGGCGGACGCTGCGAAGCCTGCGAGGGCAACGGCTCCAATAAACTCGAAATGGACTTCCTCGCCGACGTCTGGATCACCTGCCCCGTCTGCCTCGGCAAACGCTTCAATCGCGAAACCCTCCACGTCCGATTCAAGGGCAAGTCCATCGCCGACGTCCTCGAAATGGACGTCCAGGACGCCCTCGACCACTTCGCCAACATCCCCAAAATCCACACCATGCTCCAGACCCTTCATGATGTCGGCCTCGACTACATGAAGCTCGGCCAGCCCTCGCCCACCCTCTCCGGCGGCGAAGCCCAGCGCATCAAGCTCGCCAAGGAGCTCGTCCGCAAATCCACCGGCCGCACCCTCTACGTCCTCGACGAACCCACCACCGGCCTCCACTTCGACGACGTCAACCGTCTCCTCGACGTCCTCCACGGCTTCGTCAAACAAGGCAACACCGTCGTCGTCATCGAACACAACCTCGACGTCCTCAAAACCGCCGACTGGATCATTGACCTCGGCCCCGAAGGCGGCGACGCCGGCGGCTACATCCTCGCCCAGGGCACACCCGAACAAATCGCTGCGAATGTCGAAAGCCACACCGGCCGCGCCCTCGCCCGCCTCCTCGAACGGACCACAAAATCCCGTCAACTCTCCACCCCCCGACGCATTCCTAAGCCCACCCCCGCCGCCACCAATCATGTCATCTCCATCCGTGGCGCCACCCAACACAACCTCAAATCCGTCGACGTCGATCTTCCCCGCCACAAACTCTCCGTCTTCAGCGGCCCCTCCGGCTCCGGCAAAAGCTCCCTCGCCATCGACACCCTCTACGCCGAAGGCCAGCGCCGCTACGTCGAAAGCCTCTCCTCCTACGCCCGCCAGTTCCTTGCTCCACTCCAAAAACCTAAGGTCGAGCACATCTCCGGCCTCGCCCCCGCCATCTGCATCGAGCAAAAAACCACCAGCAAAAGCCCACGATCCACCGTCGGCACCGTCACCGAGATCCACGACTACCTCCGCATCCTCTTCGCACGCCTCGGCCAGCCCTACTGCCCCGCTTGCGCCCTACCCATCGGCACCCAGTCGGCCGACGAGATCATCGAGAAAATCCTCCACTGGCCCGACACCACTCGCGTCCTCATCATGGCCCCCGTCCAGAAAGCCGACGGCGACGACTACCCCGCACTCTGGGATGAACTCCGCGCCTCCGGCTTCGCCCGCGTTCGCGTTGACGGCACCACTCACTCGCTCGACGATCCCCCCAAGCTTTCTCACCGCCGCAAGCACTCCATCGAAGTCGTCGTCGATCGCGCCGTCATCCGTCGCAACACACGCTCCCGACTCGCCGACTCCGTCGAGGCCGCCCTCGACCTCGGCCGCGGCGTCATCCACGTCGCCAAGGTCGACGACGAACGCCCCGAACCCCAGTGGATCCTCCACATCTACTCACAGCACCGGGCCTGCGATCGCTGCGGCCGCTCCTTCGAAGAACTTGCCCCCCAGAATTTCTCCTTCAACAGCCCCCTCGGCTGGTGCCCCGTCTGCGAGGGCCTCGGCGTCCAGCCCGGTGCCGATCCCGCCATCCTCATCCCCGACGGCCGTAAATCCCTCCGCCAGGGCGCGATCGACGTTTGGCCACGCTGCGACGACAATCCCTTCTTCGCCCGCATGATCGAGGCGATGGCCCATACCCTCAACTTCTCTCTCGACTCCCCCGTCGACGACCTCGACGCCCGACACCGCCGCCAGATTCTCCACGGCACCGGCGACCTCTGGTTCTCCGTCCCCGCCGCCGCCGCCCAGCCCGCCTTCTCCTTTCAGTACAAGGGTCTCTTCCCCGCCATCGAGGAAGCTGGCCGCGTCTCCTTTCCCCATCGCGTCCGACTCCAGGGCATGGTCGGCGAGATCGAGTGCGTCACCTGCATGGGCGCACGCCTCCGCGACGATGCCGCCGCCGTCCGATTCCAGGACTTCACCCTCGACCAGATCGCCCGCTGGCCCCTGCAACGCACTCTCGACTTCTTCCTCAACCTCAACCTCTCCACCGACCAGAAACACATCGCCGGCGATGTCCTCCGCGAGCTCACCGAACGCCTCACTTTCCTCGTCGACGTCGGCCTCGATTACCTCTCCCTCGCCCGCCCAACCCCCACCCTCTCCGGCGGCGAAGCCCAGCGCATCCGCCTCGCCAGCCAGCTCGGCAGCGGCCTCACCGGCGTCCTCTATGTCCTCGACGAACCGACCATCGGCCTCCACCCCCGCGACAACAACCGCCTGCTCGACGCCCTCAAACGCCTCCGCGACCTCGGCAATACCCTCGTCGTCGTCGAGCACGACCGCGACGTCATCGAAGCCGCCGACCACCTCGTCGACTTCGGCCCCGGCTCCGGAGCCTTCGGCGGCGAGATCACCGCTCACGGAACCCCCAAAAAAGTCCGCTCCTCCCAATCCTCCCTCACCGGCCGCTACCTCGCCCACAAAGCCGCCATCCCCGTCCCCACCAACCGCCGCACCGCCCTCTCCCCTCCCACCCCGGGAGAGGGCCTACCTCCGAACTCCCCCCCCCTCGTGGGGAGGGCCAGAGGGGGGGGGCGAAAATCCAAATCCCCCAGCAACTCAGTCGCAGAGACTCCGAAACTCCCCACATCCACCGCTCTTCGCGCTCTCGAAATTCAAGGCGCACGCCACCACAACCTCAAAAACATCAACGCCACCATCCCGCTCGCCGCTCTGACCGTCGTCACCGGCGTCTCCGGCTCCGGCAAAAGCTCCCTCGTCGAAGACATCCTCGCCCGCGCCGCTCACAAGCGAATCCACCGCACAGGCCCCTCCCCCGGCGCTCACGACTCCATCGACGGCCTCAATCACATCAACAAAGTCATCACCGTCGATCAAAGCCCCATCGGCTCCACACCCGCCTCCAACCCCGCCACCTACACCGGCCTCTTCGACCTCGTCCGCGACCTCTTCGTCAAGCTCCCCGAAGCCCGACGCCGCGGCTTCACCGCCGGCCGCTTCTCCTTCAACATCCCCGGAGGACGCTGCGAAGCCTGCGAAGGCAACGGCCAAAAACGCATCGAAATGCACTTCCTTCCTGATGTCTGGGTCACCTGCGACGCCTGCAACGGTAAGCGCTACTCCGACGATGTCCTCGCCGTCCAGTTCCGCGGCCACTCCATCGCCGACATCCTCGCAATGACCATCGACAACGCCCTCAAGCTCTTCACCGGCGTCCCCAAAATCCGCCGCATCTTGCAGACGCTACACGACGTCGGTCTCGGCTACGTCCCCCTCGGCCAGGCCGCTCCCACCCTCTCCGGCGGCGAAGCCCAGCGCGTCAAGCTCGCCGCCGAACTCGCTCGCCCCGACACCGGCAACACCCTCTACCTCCTCGACGAACCAACCACCGGCCTGCACGTCGACGACATCCGCAAACTCCTCACCGTCCTCCACCGCCTCGCCGATCTCGGCAACACCGTCGTCATCGTCGAACACAACCTCGACGTCATCAAATCCGCCGACTGGATCATCGACCTCGGCCCCGAAGCCGGCCTCAACGGCGGCTACCTCGTCGCTCAGGGCACTCCCGAGCAAATCGCCGAGATACCCAACAGCCACACCGCACGCTTCCTCAAACCTCTCCTCGATCGCGGCCCTCACGAACCGCGGGAACGCTTCGACCCCGAGGCCGAAGCCCGCCGCCTCATCGCCGAAACCCGCGCCGCGGAACTCGTCGTCTCCGCTGAGCTACAGCGCGATGCGAGCCTCCCGTGGCAAGCCGAC
>JBGSYY010000211.1:0-5706 GCA_041750675.1 Isosphaeraceae bacterium
CCTCGCCCGTCAGGCACAAATCCACATCCGTCAACAAGTCGTCCAGGCCCACCGCATCCGCCACAATCGCGAACCCAGGCCGCAATCGACCCCCCGCGAACGCCACCAGACCCGCCCCCAATCCCCCCGCCGCCCCCGCGCCCGGCAACTCCGCCACGTTCACCCCAAGATCGCGCGCTATCACCTCCGCCAGCCGCGCTAGCCCCGCATCCAATCGTCCAATATCCTCCGCCGTCGCCGGCCGTTCAGGCGCGAACTTCTGCGGCCCAAACACCGCTGCCGCCCCACGCGAACCCGTCAACGGATTGTCCACATCGCACGCCACCTCCACTCGCACCGAATCCAGCCGCCCATCACGTCCGCTCGCATCGATCCGGTCCAATCGCTCCAGCGCTCCCCCCCCCTCGGGCAGCTCATCCCCTTCCGCGTCGAGAAACCGATACCCCAAAGCCCGCGCCAGCCCGGTCCCCCCATCATTCGTCGCACTGCCGCCAATGCCAATCACGATCGACTCCACACCCGCGCCCAGCGCCGCCCGCACCAGTTCGCCCGTCCCCCGAGTCGTTGTGGTAAACGGATCGCGCCGCGACGAATCGCCAATTAACGCCAGCCCCGACGCCAGCGCCATCTCAATCACCCCTGTCTGCCCCCCGTCTCCCCTCATCAAACCGAACGTTGACCGCACCGGCTCCCCCAGCGGCCCGGCAACCTCCACCTCCACCAGCCGCCCGCCCGTCCCACACAGCGCATCAAGCGTCCCCTCACCCCCATCGGCCATCGGCCGCAGTGCGATCGACACACCCTCGCCGCCCGCCCGCCGCACCCCAAGCGCCATCGCCTCCGCCGCATCCCCGGCCGATAAACTCCCCCGAAACTTATCCGGCGCGATCAACACACGCATGGCCTGGCGATCCTGGCGTCTCTCGCATACGAAATCCGATCGCCCCACAATACGGCCAACCCGCATCAAGCGGCTAGCCAATCATCCCTATCGAGCTTCAGACCGTGAAGCTCCACGGCTGTCATCCCCGGAAAGAGGGAGATTCATTGGGAAAGCAGCACTCACTCTGGATCCCCGCCAACGTTCGCCGCGCCCACACACGCGCACCATACGACCCCTTCCGAATTTCTCCACCACCACCTTGTCACCCCAGGCCCCAACAAGTACCATTCCAAATAGAGAGTCCATATCTCTCGACTTCTGGATGTGTTTATCCAGTGGGCCTACCGGAACGGGCCAGGGCGATCGCAAGGAACCGAGATCTCCCCACTGCGGTCATGGCGGCCGCGTTGGATTCGCCGACAACAGCGCGTTCGCCGGAATCCCTTCGGACCTTCGCCACGCCTTGCATCGCTGGTGACATCCGAACCACAGGAAGCAGCGCGGGGCTACCCATCCCGAGATCGTTGATGGGACCGACCTCCCTCCTCCCAGAGACGGCCGCCCTCCCACCCCTCTCGGCCGCGCCCCGCGCGAGGGGAGACGACAGCCATGAGTATCGCAACATCCCTCAGCCCCACACGGACCCGCCGGGACAGACATCGCTTCACAAGCAAGGACGCCCCCGCACACCGCAAACACCGCAACCCGCTCTCCGCCTTCGACCAACTCGAGGACCGCACGTTACTCTCGACGATCCTGGTCGACACGATAGACGACGAGATTCTCAACAACGGCAAAACTAGCCTCCGCGAAGCCATTACACTCGCAGCCAACCTCTCAGGTGCGGATATCATCGCATTCGAGAGCACCGTCTTCCGCGGAGCCCCCCAAACGATAGAACTCGGTTCAACGCTCCAGATCAACGATGCCGATGGAGTGACGATCGAAGGCCCGGGGGCTTCGCTCCTGGCGATCAGCGGCATGAACCGCACCCGGGTTTTCGAGGTGACGACCGGGACAGTCGCCACAATCCGCGGTCTGACCGTCACCGGCGGCAGAGCTTATGAAGGTGGCGGGCTCTACAGTGCCGGCATGACGACGCTGTCGGATGTCAACTTCTCAGGCAACGTGGCCAAGGGCTACGATTCGATCTATTTCGACCCTGGCGGACCGGCCAGAGGTGGAGCGGTCTATTCTGTGGGAGGGACCCTCAACATCAACAAGAGCGCGTTTACAAACAATTCGGCCTCTGGCGGCTTTGGAGCGCAGGGGAGAGACCACGATGATCCGAGATACGGAGACGACGATTGGGATGACGATGCAACTGGTGGAGGCCTGGGTGCCGGCGGGGCAATCTACGCAGCCGGCGGCACCGTCAGCCTGATGTCCAGCACCTTCACCGCCAATCAGGCGCGTGGTGGCGGAGGAGGTGAGGGCGGTTCAGGTAGCGTCCTGGGAGAAGTCTTTTCTGGCTTAACCGGCGGCGCTGGCGGTCCAGCTTTCGGCGGCGCGATCTACGCTGCGGAAAGCACGAGTGTCACGATCGCCAATGTCACTCTCGCAGGCAATCAAACAGTCGGGGGGACAGGCGGTGGCGGAGGCTCTGGCGGAGGTGACTACTATGATGACGATTGGGAATACCACTCGGGCGGGGAAGGCGGAGACGGCGGTTCCAGTGGGGGTGGTGCCTTATGGGCGGCGGGTGACCTCACCATCCACAATTCGACGTTGGTAGGCAACGAGGTGATCGGCGGCATAGGTGGATACGGCGGCTACGGCTCCGATCACTCCGGTGCGAACGGTCTGTCGGGATCGAGCGTGGGCGGCGGACTAATCTCTGTCGCCGCGGCGACCCTGACCAACACGATCGCCGCCGGCAACCTCGCGTCCGGTTTGCCACAAGACATCAAGGGACCGGTCGACGCGCTCAGCACTTCCAACCTGATCGGCGTCGCCACCGGCATGAGCGGCATCACCAACGGCCTGAACGGCAACCTCATCGGCACCGCCGCCGCGCCCATCGATCCGATGCTCGGCCCGCTCCAGGACAACGGCGGCCCGACCTACACCATGGCCCTGCTCCCCGGCAGCCCCGCCATCGACGCCGGCGTTACCCTCCCCGGCATCACCACCGACCAGCGCGGCGTCGCGCGACCCCAGGGCCGAGCCTACGACATCGGCGCTTTCGAGCTTGAGGCGGACGAACCCGGCAGCCTCATGGTGACAACGACCATTGACCTCGGTGATGCCAGAGACTACCAGACCAGCCTGCGCGAGGCCCTGGCCTACGCGGCGGCGCTCCCCGGTGCGGATACGGTCAGATTCGACCCGATGGTCTTCGACGGGGCGGTGAGCACAATTGCCCTCGACGCGGCCCTCGGCCAGATCACAATCAACGATGCCGGCGGAGTGACAATCGACGGCCCGGGCGCCGCGCTGCTCACGATCAGCGGCATGGATCGGACCCGGGTCTTCGAGGTCAAGGCGGGGTCGGTCACGACCATCAGCGGACTGACCATCACCAGAGGTAGGGCCTCGGCCGGAGGCGGCCTCAACACCGCCGGTACCGTGACGTTGCACAGCGTGATCTTCACAGGAAACCGGGCGGAAGGCGTCGGCGAAGCAGGTTCCCCCGGACTGGGCGGCGCCGTCTATGCAGCGGGCGGAATCCTCAACATCAACGCCAGCACCTTCGCCGGCAACTCAGCCAACGGCGCACCGGACCGTTGGGCTTGGGAACCGACGCTCGTTGGTGGCTCTGGTCTCGGCGGAGCCGTATACGCGGCGGGCGGAATCCTCGACATTCGCGCGAGCAACTTCGCTGGCAACTCAGCGACGGGCGGCGCTGGAACGGATATGTCGGGGTACGACCAAGCGCCGTGGGTGGAGCCTTTCCCCGGCGGTCAGGGTGGCGAGGCCGCGGGTGGTGCTATCTTCGTTGATGGTTCCGCCTTAACCATCACCTCCACTGCCTTCGATGAAAACAGCGCCCTAGGAGGCTCGGGCGGTAACGGCGGCACTTTGTATGTTGGTCTCGAAGGGGGCATCGGTGGTGCTGGCTGCGGCGGAGCTATCGAGACCGTCGGTGCCTCCCTTGTCACCATGAGCAGCGTTACGTTCACCGGCAATCGGGCTTCCGGGGGCGGAGGAGGAGGAGGAGGGTATCCGAGTGATACGGCTTCTTACTTTGGAGAAGCATACGGAGGTAGCGGGGGCGACGGCGGTGTCGGGCTCGGCGGCGGTGTCCACGCAGACGCGGCCTCCCTCGTCACCATCGTCAATACCACTTTCGTCGGCAATCGGTCTTCCGGAGGAGCCGGGGGGCCCGGGGAGTGGGTGTTGATCTGGTTTGAAGAGGAGGATTATCCGTACGACTGGACAGTTCACGGTTACGGAGGCAACGGCGGCTTAGGAGGGGCAGGATCGGGAGGTGCATTCTTTGCCGGGGAGCACGTCGTCATCGCGAGCAGCACGTTCGTCGGCAACGAGGTCTCTGGAGGTCTCGGCGGAGCCGGAGGTCGCGGCGGGGATGCTAATGGGAATATTGGCAATCCGGGAACCGCTACGGGCGGAGCACTCCTCAACTACGCAGGAGTGGCCCTTAACAATTCAATTCTGGCCGGGAACCTCGCCTCCGGCGTGTCGCACGACATTGAGGGCACGGTCGACACCCTAAGCGGCCACAACCTGATCGGCATCGCCACCGGCCTCACCGGCATCACGAATGGCGTGAACGGCAACCTCATCGGCACCGCCGCCGCGCCCATCGACCCCATGCTCGGCCCGCTCCAGGACAACGGCGGCCCGACCTATACCATGGCCCTGCTCCCCGGTAGCCCCGCCATCGATGCCGGGGCGACCCTGCCCGGTATAACCACCGACCAGCGCGGCGTCGCCCGGCCCCAGGGCCGCGCCTACGACATCGGCGCTTTCGAGCTTGACGTCCTCCCCAACGGTCCGCCGGTTCTGGTCGACATATTAACAATCGCTGAGTCCGTCGGCTTCGCCGCCCCCGGCACTCCGACCACCATCACCGGCCTGTTCACCGACACCGAACCGCTCGCCGGTCACCTCGTCACCGTTGCCTGGGGCGACGGCAATATCACCACGACACCCGCCGGCGCGGGCGACTTTAGCGCCGCTCACGCCTATGCCTCCGGCGGCGTCTACCTGGCCAAGGTCACGATCACCGACCCCCAGGGCGCGGTCTCGAACACCTTGGCAACCGAGATCTACGTCACCGGCGTCCGGGTCCAGGGCGGCGTCCTTACCGTGATCGGCAGCGCGGCGGCCGACCAGGTCTCGATCGCCCGCGACACCGCCGGCCGCTACGTCGTCTCGACCAATTTCGCCAAGAGCCAGTTCGTCACTCAGCCCTTCGATCAAATCCTCGTCCTGCTCGGCGACGGTGACGACTACGCCAAGATCGAGCCCAACATCACCCTCCCCAGCTTCATGAGCGGCGGCGCGGGCAACGACAAGCTGGTCGGCGGCAGCGGACGCGACGTGCTGCTCGGAGAGGCCGGCGACGACATCCTCTACGGTCGTGGCGGCGCCGACCTGCTCATCGGTGGCCGCGGCCGCGATAACCTTTACGGCGAGGAGGGATCGGACCTCCTCGTGGGCGGCGAGACCAAGTGGGACAAGACCGAGGTGGTCCCCTGGAACGTCCGGGACGCCGCCCTGGTCTCGCTGCTCGAGGAGTGGGACCGCCTCGGCGACCCCGCCGTGACGGGTAAGAAGTTGAACATACAAACCATCAAGGACGACTGGACCACCGACGGCCTCTACGGCGGCTGGGCCAGCGACTGGTACTTCTACAA
>JBGSYY010000212.1:0-2003 GCA_041750675.1 Isosphaeraceae bacterium
CGGCCGATCCGGGCGACGTGGGCGCGGCTGCGTGGGGCGTTGGGACAGCTGCGACGGTATCCCCAGGCGGGGTTGATGCTCGTGGCGTTTTTGATCTACAACGACGGGATCGGCACGATCATCCGGATGGCGACGAAGTACGGCGAGGAGCTGGGTATCTCGACGGGGACGATGATCGCGGCGCTGGTGCTGACGCAGTTTGTGGGGATACCGTTTGCGTTTTTGTTCGGGTGGCTGGCGCGAAAGGTGCCGGCGCGGCGGTTGATTTTGATCGCGCTGGTGGTTTATGCGGCGATCTGCGTGCTGGGGTATCGGATGCGATCGGGTCGGGACTTCTTGCTGCTGGCGGTGCTGGTGGCGACGGTTCAGGGAGGGAGCCAGGCGTTGAGCCGTTCGTTGTTCGCGTCGCTGATACCGAAGGAGCGGTCGGGAGAGTTTTTTGGGTTTTTCGCGGTGTTTGAGAAGTTTGCGGGGTTGTTTGGGCCGCTGGTTTTTGCGCTGAGCATGACGGCGCTGGGGTCGACACGGCTGGCGATCTTGACGTTGATTCCGTTCTTTGTGATCGGGGGATGGTTGTTGTCGAGGGTGGATGTGGAGGCGGGGCGGGCGGCGGTGCGGGAGTGAAGTCGCGGGACGCTTGAAGGCACTCGATCCCCGACCCTGCCCTCCGCCAACGAAGCGGGGAGGAAGGAGCAGACAAGGGCGGGTTTATCCGGGAGTATGTGCATGAGATCGGAACAGGGTGATCCACGGCACGGCCAGGTAGGCGAGTGACGGGAGGACGGAGATGAAGAGGAGCGCGGAGTGGTATGGTGCGGGGGGTTCCGGGAGGGTCCAGATGATCCAGGCGAGCAGCGCGGCCCAGGGAATGCTGATGAGGCGGGCGATGCGGTTGAGGCGGCCGGGCTGGGAGGGGTAGGGATAGTGCAAGGGGACGAAGGTGAGAACGCTCAAGACGACGAGAATCAGGATGACGACGGGCGTGGGGGGGCGGAGCAGGTCGAGGTAAAGGGCGACCACGTTCCAGAGCGAGGGGAAACCGAGAAAGCTGCCGTCGTTGGTCTTGATATCGGTCTGGGCGAAGCCATAGGCGCTGGCGAGGAGCGGAAGGAGCAGCCAGTGGGCGAGGTGGGGCGCCACGATGCGCGCTTGCCAGATCAGGAACAGGGGGAGGACGGTGTAGGTGAGGAAATCGGTGATGTCATCGAGGCGTCGGCCGTCGAACTGGGGAAGCACGAGGCGGACCTGGGCGCGTCGGGCGAGCCATCCGTCGGTGGCGTCGATGAGCGTTGCCAGGAGCATCCAGGCGTATGCCTCGCGTCGGCCTTCGGGAGTGTACTTGAGGATCGACGCGGCCATCGCGGCGGCGCAGACGAGGCCCAACGCCGTATAAAGGTGGACGGACCAGGCGAGGACGACTCGCGTTGGGTGAGTGCGGTGGCGGTCGGGGCGATTATCGCTCATGTTGGGTTATTGTGAGATTCTGATTGGGGCGGGTCGAAGTGTCACATTGAATCGTTGGGAAGAGGCGTTTGCCAGTGAGTGGGGCGGACGCGGGGGTTGAACGGATCGGGAAAGGAACGCGAGAGTGATGGGTGCGACGACCGGGGAAAGGGCAGATCCGCGGGCTGAGTATGTGTTGAGACGGGAGCGGGCGAGTGCGGAACGGACGGCGCTGGAGCGGCGTGAGCGACGGCTAGCGAATGCGCGGTTGCTGGGGTTTGTGCTGCTGGTGGGGTTGGGGATTTGGAGTCTGGCGGGCGCGCCGTATCCCGCGTGGGGATTGGTGTTGCCGGCGGCGCTGTTCGGGGTGCTGGTACAGCTATTCGACCGGACGGAGAAGCAACGGATTCAGGCGGAGCGGCTGGCGGCGTTTTATGAGCGAGGGCTGGCTCGGGTCGAGGATCGCTGGATGGGTCTGGGAGAGACCGGGGAGCGTTTCCGGGTTGCGGATCATCTTTATGCCGATGATCTGGATCTGTTTGGCGACGGGTCGCTGTTTC
>JBGSYY010000213.1:0-5883 GCA_041750675.1 Isosphaeraceae bacterium
TCGAAATCCTGATCGCCGCCCGCCCCGACGATTCCCGCGGCTACCTCCTCCGCGCCCTCTGCTGGCGTCACCTCGGCCTCCTCGCCGAACAACGCACCGACCTCGAGCTTGCCCTCGAACGCGACCCCGCAAACCCCCGCCTTTTGAACAGCCTCGCCTGGATTCTCGCCATCTCCCCCGACAACTCCCTCCGCGACGGCCCCCGCGCCGTCGACCTCGCTCGCAAGGCCGACACCCTCACCGAAAGCCTCGATCCCAACATCCTCGACACCCTCGCCGCCGCCCTCGCCGAGGACGGCCAGTTCGGCGAAGCCGCCGAAACCCAGCGCCGCGCCATCGCCCGCTTCAAACAACTCCCCTTCCCCGTCGACCTCGACAAATACCGCACCCGCCTCGCCCTCTACGAATCCGGCCAACCCCTCCGCGAAGACCTCTGATACGCATCCCCGGTAACGATCGCGGGCCGATCGCATGGTGCCCCCCCAAACGAGTCATCCCCGCGCAGGCGGGGATCCAGGGCCCACGGCTTCTCGCCTCACCACATTCCGCGAACAAATCCTGGGACCAGTCAGACTGCGCGCGGAAGATCGCCTTGAGATCGAACGCCAGCCCGATGCCACACAGCAGGCCCACACCGGCCGCTCGCCTTCCTGACCAAGAAGGCAATTAGCCCGCGAACTCCCCCATCTCAGGAAAGCTCGCGGGCCTCATGAATCACATCAAAAACTAATGAGTGATCAAATACAGATCACTTCGTCTCCGCCACCTGGTCCGGATACCGGGCATACCCCGGCCCCTTCCCGGCCATCGCGGCCAGCGCCGCCTGATTGATCCGCACCTCGGCCTCCTGATGGTTCTTGAACCCCGTACCCGCCGGCACCAGGTGGCCCAGAATCACGTTCTCCTTGAGGCCGACCAGGTAATCGACCTTGCTCGCCAGCGCGGCTTCGGTCAGTACCTTCGTCGTCTCCTGGAAGCTTGCCGCCGAGATGAAGCTATCCGACTGCACCGCCGCCTTCGTGATCCCCAGAAGCTGCGTGCTGGCCGCCGCCGGCTTGGGCCGCGTCCACTCGGCTTTCTTCGTGCCAGCCTCCTCGACGCGGTGGTTCTCCGCCTCGAAGTGATCCTTCTGCACAATCTCACCCTGCGTCAGGTCGGTCTGGCCCGGGTCCTTCACCTTCACGCAGGTCATCAATTCCTGGTTCACCCGGCGGAACTCGAACTTGTCGATGACCGAACCAGGTAGCAGCCCCGTGTCGCCGACGCTTTCCACCTTCACCTTGCGCAACATCTGCGCCACGATGATCTCCAGGTGCTTGTCGTCGATCTCGACGCGCTGGCTGCGGTACACATTCTGAACCTCGCGAAGCAGGTAACGCTGTACCGCCTCCTCGCCCGAGATCCGCAAGATGTCGTGCGGCACCATCGGCCCCTCGATCAGCGGGTCACCCGCCTTCACCCGGTCGCCGCCATGCACCCGAAGGTAACGGCCGTGCGGAACCAGATGCTCGCGCTCGATCCCGTTCTCGTTCCGCACGATGATCGTCCGCCGCCCACGCCGCTTCTCCTCCTTCAGCTCGACACGTCCGTCGATCTCGGCGATGACCGCCGGCTCCTTGGGCCGACGCGCCTCGAACAGCTCCGTCACCCGCGGCAAACCGCCGGTGATGTCCTGCGTGCCGCCCACCTCGCGCGGCGTCTTGGCCAGCAGCCCGCCGGCCGAGATCACCTGGTCCTCATTCACCTCGATCGACGCCCGCTCCGGGATGTAATAGAAGTCGAGAATCTTGCCCTCGGCGTCCTCGATGATGATCTGCGGGTGCAGGTCGCCCTTGTGCTCGATGATCGTCCGCCGCTTGTGGCCCGCGGCGTCGGTCTCGACCTTCATCGTCTCTCCCTCGACGATGTCCTCAAACCGGACCTTTCCTCGCACCTCGGTCAAGATCGGCGTGTTGTGCGGGTCCCACTCGCAGAGCACCGTCCCCTGCGCCACCTGCTGCCCGTCCTCGACCTTCATCGCGGAACCATTCGGAACGTCGTACTTCTCAAGTTCACGTCCCTTCGCATCCAGAATATGCACCTCGCCCGATCGCGACAGGGCGATGCGCTCCCCGTCCTCCGTCGTCACCAGATTGATTCCAATCAGCTTGACGATCCCCTCCTTCTTCGTCCTCACATCCTTGTCTTCCATGCCCCGCACCGCGATCCCGCCGATGTGGAACGTCCGCATCGTGAGCTGCGTGCCCGGCTCGCCAATCGACTGCGCCGCGATGATCCCCACCGCCATTCCCTGCTCGACCAGTTGTCCCGTCGAGAGGTCCATCCCGTAACAGTTCTGGCAGATCCCCAGCGCGGCGTCGCAAGTCATCGGACTTCGCACCTGGATCTTCTCGATCTGCATCTCCTCCAGCTTGCGGGCCTCCTCCAGCGTGATCATCGAGTTCTCACGCACGATCATCTCGTCCGAAACCGGGTTCATGATGTTGACCCGGCTGACTCGCCCGCGGATCGACTGGCTCAGGCTGATCTCGACCTTCTCTCCGCGGTACACGACTCCCTTCGTGATCCCCTGCGATGTCCCACAGTCCGGCATCGTGATCACGACGTTCTGCGCCACGTCCGCCAGCTTACGCGTCAAATAACCCGAGTCGGCCGTCTTCAACGCCGTGTCGGCCAACCCCTTCCGCGCACCATGCGTCGAGCTGAAATACTCCAGCACGCTCAGGCCCTCGCGAAAATTCGCCTTGATCGGCGTTTCGATGATCTTGCCCGACGGCTTCGCCATCAAACCTCGCATACCCGCCAACTGGCGAATCTGCTCGACACCGCCACGGGCACCGCTCTCGGCCATCAGGAAAATCGGATTCAAATACGCGCCGCCGTCGCGAATGTCGCTCCGCAACTCTTCCATCATCTCATTGGTGATCCGCTCGCGAGCATGCGTCCACGCGTCCAGAACCTTGTTATATCGCTCCATCTCAGTGATCACACCGCGATGATAGTTCTTCATCGCCTTGAGAACTTCACGCTCGGCATCCGCCAGAATCGCGTCCTTGGTCGAAGGCGTCTTCAGATCGTCCGTCGCAAACGACAGCCCCGACCGCGTCGACTCCCGAAACCCAAGGTCCTTCATGTCGTCCAGCAGCTTGATCGTCTGCCGTCGACCGCTAATCTGGTAGCAGTCGGCGATGATCATCTGCAATTGCTTCTGGCCCAGCGTCATGTTGTAAAACGGCATCCGCTCGTGCAGGATGTCGTTAAACACCACGCGGCCCCCCGTCGTCTTGATCACCATCCCCGGCAAGTATTCCTTCTCGCCGTCGCCCCTCAGCCGCTTCTTGTCCGGCAGCCGCAGCTTGATCGCCGAATGCGTCTTGATCTTGCCCTGCGACAACGCCAGGAAAACCTCGTTCGGACTGGCGAACGTCAAACCCTCGCCCACCCCCGCCTCCACCATCGGACGCACCGTCGTCAGGTAGTAGCAACCCATGACGATATCCTGCGTCGGGCTGATGATCGGACTGCCGTTGGCCGGGCTGAAGATGTTGTTCGTCGACATCATCAACACCGACGCCTCAACCTGCGCCTCGATCGAGAGCGGCAAATGCACCGCCATCTGGTCGCCGTCAAAGTCCGCATTGAACCCACGGCACACCAGCGGGTGAATCTTGATCGCATTGCCTTCCACCAGCACCGGCTCAAACGCCTGAATTCCCATCCGGTGCAACGTCGGAGCACGATTGAGCATCACCGGGTGATTCGTGATCACCTCCTCAAGAATGTCCCAAACCTCCTCGCTCCGCCGCTCCAGCATCTTCTTCGCGCTCTTGATCGTGTCCGCATAGCCCAGGTCCTTGAGCCGTCGAATGATGAACGGCTGAAACAACTCCAGCGCGATCTTCTTCGGCAACCCGCACTGGTGCAGCTTCAGCTCCGGACCCACCACGATCACCGACCGCGCCGAGTAATCCACGCGCTTGCCCAGCAAGTTCTCGCGGAATCGCCCCTGCTTGCCCTTGATCATGTCCGTCAGCGACTTCAGCGGACGATTGGAACTACCCAGCACCGGCCGCTTGCACCGGTTGTTGTCAAACAACGCGTCCACCGCCTGCTGCAGCATCCGCTTCTCGTTGCGGATGATCACCTCGGGCGCATTCAAATCCACCAGCTTCTTCAACCGGTTGTTCCGGTTGATGATCCGCCGATACAGATCATTCAGGTCGCTGGTCGCGAAGTTGCCGCTGTCCAGCAACACCAACGGCCGCAAATCCGGCGGAATCACCGGAACGCACTCCAACACCATCCACTCCGAGCGGTTGTCGCTGTCACGCAACGCCTCAACCACCTTCAGCCGCTTCGTGATGTCCTTCACACGCTGCCTGCTCGACGTCGTCTGAAGCTCCTCCCGCAGTTGCTTCGAAAGCGTCACCAGGTCCAGACGCATCAGCAGCTTGCGCACCGCCTCCGCACCCATGTCGGCCTGGAAGCTCCCCTCGCCATACGTCTCCCGCGCCTTGCGATATTCGTCCTCGGTCAAAAGCTGCTGCTCACGCAACGGCGTGTCACCCGCGTCGACCACCACGTAATCTTGGAAGTAAATGATCCGCTCCATGCTCGTCGTCTTCATCTCGAGCAAGGTGCCCAGCCGGCTCGGCATCGCCTTGAAAAACCAGATGTGAACCACCGGAGCCGCCAGCTCGATGTGCCCCATCCGCTTGCGACGCACTCGACTATGCGTCACCTTCACACCGCACCGGTCGCAAATCATCCCCTTGTACTTCATGCCTCGATACTTGCCGCACGCGCATTCCCAATCCTTCTCAGGACCGAAAATCCGCTCGCAAAACAAACCGTCCTTCTCCGGACGATACGTCCGGTAGTTGATCGTCTCGGGCTTCTTCACCTCCCCGAACGACCAGCTCCGAATGTCGTACGGCGAGGCCAGACCCATCTTCACCGCACCATAATCGTTAATACGATCGTAAGCCGATTCACCCATGCTCACGAGTCGGTCTCCTCAAGTAGCAGGACTTTTGATGTAAGGCGGATAAAGCACTGCCGGAACGCTCGATACCAAACGTCCGGCGGACAGACCATGGACCACGAGCCGACGCAGACGAGCCGCGCGTCTCAAGGCGTTCATTCAATGGGGGGGACCTGTCAATTTCTCGATTGGTGTTTCTCTCGAGATCGATCACTCAAACGGCAAGTTGGGAGCCGCTCCCGCCCGCCACGCCGCTCCATGCGGCCATTGATGACCAAATCCTGACCTTCTCGCTCCGAGTTCGGCTTGCCGGCACCCAGGCCAGCCGCCGACTCACGGCGAACCACCGCCGAATTCTCTCTCTCTCCGCGTCCCATGAGCGCAACACAACACTCCCGGTGGATCCGGTACCGGGAACGAACGAACACCACGCCCTAGTCTTCCCAGGCGCGGCCTCGAGGCGCATCAACAGCACGGTATGGGGGGCCCCTGGCTGTCCAGCCGTCCAATGCAGCACCGAGTCATCTTAACGCAATCCCCATACCCCGGCCAAGCCCCATTTCCAAACTTTCCGCTTGCATTTTCCAAACCACCAAAGCATAACACGTTACGTCAATCCCACTTCCGCATCCATGCAGGCGCTCACAATCCGCCCCGCCGCCCGACCATCCCCATAGGGATTCCCAGCCTCGCCCCGCTCCCACGTCCCCTCCAGAACCTCACTCGCCCCCTCCACAATCCGCCCTCGATCCACCCCCACCACCCGCGCCATTCCCCCCGCCACCCCCTCCGGACGCTCCGTCGCCTCACGCAACACCAACACCGGCACCCCCAGGCTCGGCGCTTCCTCCTGAATCCCCCCCGAGTCCGTCAAAATCAGCGCGCTCCGCACCATCGCC
>JBGSYY010000214.1:0-11687 GCA_041750675.1 Isosphaeraceae bacterium
CCGCGGCGTCGTCCGCGGGGCGCGCCCCATGCTCCTCGATGGTGCGCTCGGATCCTTCGAAGTCCGCGGCGAAGTCGGCACCGCCGATGACCTCATCGGTCGCACCCTCATCATCCAGCATGGCGACGGCGTCAGCCGGGGCTGGACAATCAACCGCGTCGACATCCTGGGCAACCGCTGGGCGCGATATTGGGTCCGCGAAGCCCCCGGATTCGTCCTCGACCCCTCCGCCTCCGTCGCCACTTATCACTCCTTCCCCCAGTCCGACCACCCCGGCCCCCACGCCTTCCGCGTCGCCATGCTCACCCGCCGCTCCTTCCCCCCAACCCCCACGCCCTGAGCGGCCACCCCTTGGCGTTCCCAGCCCAAACTCGTCAGCATGGAAAGATCTTCCGCCGCCCCCGCCTTCCGTTCCGACGCGGCCCTCGTCAAACGACCAGGATCTCCGACTCCATGACCGACTCCCGCGATCTTCGCAGCCCCATCGACTCGCCTCTCGAATGGGGCGGCGCAATCTGGGAACTACGCCTCGATGCCGAAATTCCCGGCCTGTATTGCCTAAGCGGCGGTCCAGCCTCGGGACAGGGACCGCTCCTCGGGCTTGAAGCCCTCATGGCCAAAGGCCGCCGCACTGCGCCCGCTTTCTCGCACGCCACTCTCGTCCACTCCGAATTGCGTGGCCCCCGCATCGAGGCCGTCTACATGCCCCTGGGCTGGCATGCGCTCCAGGTCAACGCCGCGTGGACCCCCGGCGAAGGCGCTACGATCGACCTCGATCTCGAACTCCAGGCCCGCTCCGTCGATCGCCTCCACGGCCTCGAATTGATTGTCCTCTCCCAGCTCGCCGGCCCACTCAATCCCGGCATGCACCGCTCCGTAACCCCGCGCGACACTCGCTCCGCCGGATTCACTTACGACGGCCGCGAAACCAACCTCGCCGGTCTTGTCACCGGCCCCCCCGGCGAAACTGCCGCACCCTGGCTCGCCCCACGCGCCGGCCGCGAAGGCTGGACCTATCTCGAAATGGTCCACCCCGACGACCTCAGCCGGCAAATCCTCGAAGGCACACTCCCATTCCGCGCCGCCCGCCACGCCCTCCTCGGTCACGACCTCGAAAAAGGCGTCGTCCTCCGCGCCCGCATGCGCGGCCATTGGCTCCGCAAGGAAGAAGCCCACTCCCGTATCGACACCCTCTGGCGCGAATTCCTCGACCGCCCACTTCACCTGACCACCTGAACAGACCTGAGCACACGACACCACCGCCGCCGGATCAGCGCCAGGCCCATGCCCCCGAAAACTCCCCCATCGGCAGCGCCATCTGCCAGCTCAATCGGCCAATCACCGGGTCGAACGACGGTCTCGGACTCTCCCTCGGCCACTCCATCGCGTCCACTTCCGTGAGCTCGCAACACCCTAGCTCGACCTCCAAACGCACCGGACCACGCAGTCCCGTCCGAATCGTCAGCGAATTCACCCCACCCCGCTGTCCTCGCTGCAACGAATATCTCACCGTGCCGCAAGGCAGTCGTTGCTCCATCCCCATGCGTTCCTGATTCGCCGGCAGCATCGGCGAGAGCTTCAATCGCCCCTCCGAGGCGTCGTACTCCATTCCATGAAGATCGAGAATCGTCTCGATCAGCATGGCGTGAAGCTCCCAAACTCCAGCCGTCGGAAAAACTCCCTCGGAACGACCACAGCTCAGTCGTCCCGGGTTCAGCGAAAGCCCAAGCGAGCCGAGTCGCGCGATCGAATCTTCGAGCAACGCCACTGACCGGGCCAGAGGCGCAGTCTCCCCCGTTTCCCGCGATAGCTCAATCAAATATCGCGCCATCCACAGCGTCGCCAGGCTCGAGGCATCATGCTGATGCGATTCACCCGGCGAAACCTCCCCGTTCGAAGTCCGCGCGCCAGGCCGCCACATCGAGTACGCGTTCGGATCATCCCCCAGCGTATTCCGGGCGATCAATTCCTCCGCCGTGCGACGTATCCGATCATCGCCCGCACCCAGTAATCCAAAAGGCGTAACCAGTCCAAGCATGCTCATATCTAGCGACATCGAGCGTTCCACAAGGTCTTCCGGCCGCTCGCTCCACATCGCCCGCAGCTTGCTCACTCGTCGCCCTTCAAGAAACACCCCCCGATCCCCGTCGAACATTCCACTGCTCTTCCGGTTCGCACGGGTCTCCCTCAGTATCCCCTGACTCCAAACCCGCTCCGCCAGCCGATTCCACGCCTCCACACGCTCCCCCTTGCCTAACCGCTCCGCCAGCCTCACCGCCGATCGCAAACCCGCCACCACTGCCGCGTTCGAATACAAAAACGCGCCAAACCGGTTGTTCCAGATCCCCGCCGAACTGACCAGCGACAAATCCTCCAGCCAGCGCAACCCCGGATGCCCCACGACCCCCCCGCAAACCTCCGCCGCCGTCTCCACCGTCGGCCACATCGCCTCAACCAGCCCCAAATCACCGGTTCGCCGCAAATGCCGCTCCAGCGCCCATGGCAACATCGCCGTCTGATCCACCGCCGGCGTTTCCCACTCCGGATAACCGTCAATCGTGTATTTCTGAAATAAAAACTTGAACGCCCGATTATGCCGCCGAACTTCACCCAGCCACTCAAACAACCGCCGACCAATCTCCGGATGCCCAGCACGACCCATCGCCTCGGCCGTCAGCATCGCGTTCCGCGGCCAGCAATACGCGTTGATCCCCCGATCATAGCCCCCAGCCACCGCCCCCCAGTGCGAATCCACATGCAGCCCCGCCGCCAGCACCGATCTCGTAAGTCGATCCCCATAAGCCGGCCGTTGCTCATGAACTCGCGGCACCGGCTCCAGAAATCCCTTCCAGGTCGCTCGAGCCTCAGCCTCCAATTCATCAACCGTGCTCCCCCGAAACCAGGCCATCGCTGGCTTCAGCCAGTGCCCATACGTCCCTCGGTCGCCGCGCCATCCCGTATACCCGCCACTGATCAAAATATCGAGCGCCACCGTCTCACCCGCCGGCAGTTCCAACCAACGATAGAGCACCGCCTCCTTCGGCCCCACCACCTCGCACCGAACCTCTCCCTGCTCGTCAAAAGCAATTCCAAACTCAATCGTGGCATCCCGCGCCAGCTTGCGGTTCACATGCCCGTGACCCCGGTTGATCGCCAGCAACACCCGCCCGTCATCGTCCCAGCTCAATCCAGGATCGCCGATTCCTCCGTTCACCTCCGCGTGAACGTGAAACCCGAACAACGCCCGACGACCCGCATCCCCCCGGTTCGTAATCCGAAATCGCTTGAAATACTGCCCTGGCGAAATCGTCCCCCCATCCGTCTTGGGCAAGTTCGGACCCGTCGCCATGAAATCCAGTACCTGCACCGTCACCGGCCCATGTCGCCAGGACAGCTCCGTCCTCAGTAAATTCGACCCCGCCTCATACGCCTGCCGCGCCTCCCACGACAACCGCTCCTCAAACCAGTCCAGCCGACCTTCCACCCCCAACCCGCCTGCCAACGCGCGAAAATGACTTCGCGACAACGGCCGATCCCCTTCCGCCGGACGCACTTCTCGGTGCATCCCCACCGTCGGAAAAAATACGTCAAACGTACCGCCCCGCGAATCCACCCGCGCCGTCATCCGCCGATTCCCCACCAACCCCTCCGACCAACCGTCCACCTGCCGCGACGACTCCTTCACCTCCGGCAAATTCGGCCGTACCACCACCTCCTGATGCGGACTGAATACCGGCCCTTCCACGCCACGCCGCGCCACCGCCCGAAACCGCATCCGTCGCTCCACATCCTGCGGCGGAATCGGTACATGCCAGAAACTGTTGACCCCCTTGTTCTCCAACCAATACGCCGGCAGCCAACCCAGCGACTGATCCTCGACCGACAACTCCAGCCATACCTCCTGATCCGCCTCGATCGGATGCGTACCGATCACCACCGTCGACCACATCCCGGCACGCACCACCCCACCGTGACGACCCCTCGCCGCCGCCTCGATCCAGGTGGATTGCATCGCGTTTCGACCGCCTCTCGCTCCAACGTCACCTTCACCACGCTCATGCTCGTTTTGTCCCCGCAGCCGCGCGGAGTTTATTATTTTCAGCCAGACAACCATCCACTGACAAGGCCCCAGCCATCCCTGCCCTCCCACCTTTCACTTCCAGGCCCTCCACACACATGCGACCCAGCCTCTATCCCCGCTCACTCGGCATCAATATCCCCGCACCAGAGCAGATCAACCTGGCCGCCCACGCCGGCTTCTCCTCCATCGACCTTGCCGTCCGCGACCTCCTCGATGCCGGCCATTCCCCCAAGATCCTCCGCCGACAACTCGACGACCTCGGCCTCAAAGGCGGTGCCTTCCCACTTCCCGTCGACTGGCGCAGTTTCAACCCCACTCGCCTCCAGGCCGACCTTCACGCCCTCCCCCAAATGGCCGACGCCGCCCGCACCCTCGGCCTTTCCGCCGCCAGCACCTGGGTCCTCCCCGCCTACAGTCCCACAACACGCGAACTCGCCGCTCACAATCCAGCCTCCTCCCACACTCCTCCCCGCCATCTCGATCCCGACCGAATCCTCTCCCTCCACTTCCATTCGCTCGCGCCGATCGTCAAGGTCCTTCACTCGTACGGCCTCCGCCTCGCCATCGAGGCCATCGGCGTCCACACCTTCCGCGCACCCCTCGGCTCCCCTTTCATTCACCGCCTCAACGACCCCCGCCTCGACTGGCTCCTCAACGCCCTCAACGAATCCGTCGACGCGAAATACTTCGCCGCCGTTGGCCTGCTCTGCGACACCTTCCACCTCCACGCCTCCGACGAAACCATCGAAGACGCCCTCCGCCATGGCCCCGACGCCATCGCCTGGGTCCACCTCGCCGACCTCCCCATCGACTTCCACGGCCTTCGCAACGCCATCGACGACAACGACCGCGCCCTCCCTCGCCCCAACGGTCAGATCCCCAACACCACCAACCTCGCCCGCCTCGAAAAAGCCGGCTACACCGGCCCGATCACCCCCGAACCTCTCCCACCCTGCCGCGAACTCCTCGGCCTCAGCCCCCTCGAAAAAGCCCGACAAGTCCGCGCCTCACTCCAATCCGTATGGCCCTGAAGCCCTCTATCCACACGCCCCCCCACAAAATCGCCAGCCCATCCGGCATGGCCCATCCAGGCCAGCTGAAAGCCTCACCGGCCAACCGAAACACCCCCCACTCCGCCTGTCCCATTTCCCCGATTTCGTGTATCTCCGATCTTGGTTTCCCCAGTCCTCTCAACGCTCCAACCGGAGTCCCGCACCATGATGCGCCGATCCCGGCCATTCCAGCTCTCTCTGGCCTTCCTCACCCTGTGCTTCTCCCCAACCGCCTTCGCCCAGCGTGCCGACTTCGGCCGCATGTTCGAAGACGCCGCACGTAAAGTCGCCTCCGGCACCCTCGACGAGGTCGCCGGCCGCGCCCTGCGTCCACCCACTGCCACCGCACGCCCAGGCACACCACCCGCGCCGACCCTCCCCGACCTCGCTGCTCCACGCGGCGAGGAAGTCACCGTCAAGACTCAGGACGGCTGGGTTCTCGTCGCCCACCGATTCCGCCCCACAGGACAACCCAGACCCGGCGCTCTCCCCGTCATCCTCTGCCACGGCCTCAGCTACAACGCCGCCTTCTGGAACCTCGACCCCAGTTGCAGCCTCGTCGACTACCTCACCCGCGCCGGCTACGACGTCTGGGTCGTCGACCTCCGCGGTTCCGGCGAAAGCACCAAGTGGGTCGCCAAGCTCAACGAAGCCCCCGAAATGATGATCGGCGACGCCGTCCGCCGCCTCTCCAACAACAAGCTCACTCCCACCGGCTACGCCACCATCGACCCCAAATTCAGCAACTGGACCCTCGACCACCACATCGCCTACGACGTCCCCGCCTTCGTCCGACTCGTCAAACGCCAAACAGGCGCAGCCGAGGTCACCTGGATCGGCCACTCCATGGGCGGCATCGTTGCCCTCGGCCACCTCGCTCGCCACGGCAATCCCGGCATCGGCCGACTCGTCACGATCGGTAGCCAGGTCACCATGCCCAACGGACAGCTCGCCATCCAGTTCCTCCGTGAAATGATCGAAACGCGAACCCAACTACTCACCGGCCGGCTCGACCCCGACCAGCTCGCCGCCGAAACCCGCACCAGCGTCCACAACATGTTCTTCAACCAACGAAACGTCCTGCCCCAGGTCTACGAAGCCCTCGGCACCTGGGCCACCGATATCCCCTCAATGGGTGTCATGCAGCAATACATGACCCTGGGAATGGGAGGCGAGCTGCTCGACGCCGGCAAGCAATTCAACTACGCCCGCTCCCTCGCCAACATCACCGTCCCCGCCCTCATCACCTGCGGCGCAGACGACCAGTTCGCCCCGCCTCAGGTTCAACAATATCTTTATGATAACATCGGTTCAACCGACAAAACCCTTATCGTCTTCGGCCGTGCCATGGGCTTCACCGCCGAATCCGGCCACAACGACGCACTCGTCGGCCTCAACTCCCAGGCCCAGATTTATCCCACCATCGAAGCCTGGCTCCGCGGCGCTCGCCCCAAAAAATAGGCCCTGGGTTGCGATCCGTCACCCTCCGAACTCCCTCCCCCTCGTGGGAGGGGCCGGAGATTGGGCCGCACCACCCCCCCCCAACGCAGATTCACGATAAATCGCACCTACCCCACCCGGATCGGACAAAATCCCACCGCATCCGCCGCCACACACGCATAACGCACCCCCCGGATCACCCCCTGCGCCATCGCCGACCAATCCCCAAGGCGATGCACATGCCCATACACACAACCCGTCACCCCCGCCGCCTCAAGCCGCCCCACCACCGGCCCCGCCTCACCATGCGCGTCAAACGGCGGATAATGCCACAGCACATACAAAGGCATGTCCCCCGCCCGCAATCCCACCGCCAGTTCCAGCGCTCGATCCAGCGCCGCCAACTCCTTATCCCGCTCGCCAACCCCGGCATCCAACTCCGCCCCGCGCGTCCCGCACACCACCACCCCCTTGCACCCAATCGCATCCCCCCCCACCGCACGCTGGCTCCGCCGCAAAAGCGGCCGAATCGCCTCGACACGGTTGAACCACCGATCATGGTTCCCCGCCGAAAAGACCTTGCAACCCGGCAGCCGCTCCAGCCACGCCAGGTCAGCTTGCACCTCCCGATGCGTCCGCGCCGACGAAAGATCCCCAGGCATCAACACCAGATCGTCCGCACCCACCACCCTCCGCCAGTTCTCCTCAATCGTCGCGCGATGATCCCCCCACCCCTTCCCAAATTTCCCCCGCTCTTCCACCTCCGCCCCGCCCAGATGCAAATCGGAGATCCCGAAGATTCTCACGCCCCGTCCCTCCCCCACCTCGCGAACCTCTCTGGTCGCCAGTTTTGACCTTCGTCGAGTATCATCGTAAACCGCTCGCGCCGCCTTCCGCTCTTCCTTACGCTTCGGAAATGTTCAATCGACGATGGACCTCGACCCCACACCCGTTCAATCTCGATACGGCCTCACGCGACTCGGCCTTCTCCTCTGCGCCTTGGCCTGCGGCCTCATGGCCTTCGACGCCGCCGGACACACCCTCCTCATGTTCGACCCCGAGGGCGGCCTCCGCCGGGTCTTCGAATCCCGCGACTGGCTCCTTTGGGCCAGCACCTGCGTCGCCTGGACCGCCTTCCTCGGCTCCGTGATCCTGGTCGCACGCTTCGACACCCCCTACTGGCGATCCAGGACCGGCATCCTCGTCCTCTTCGCACTCATCGGCCTGGTCCTCTGGCTCATCCGTCACGGCGACCGCTTCGGCCTCTTCGCCGAGGAAGCGCCCTGGCCCTGGCTCCGTATGCACGCCGCGCTCGGCTTCCGTTGGGTCTGGATCTGGACCCTCGCCGACCTCTCCCGACGCGTCGCCGAACACCTCGGACGCGACGACACACTCAAACTCCACCAGATCGTCCGCACCCTCATCAGCCTCGGCATTGTCGCCTGGGGCCTGCTCTTGCTCACCAATTTTCAACTCGCCTTCGGTGGCGGCGTTATGGTGCCTCGTCGCATGTTCGCTTTCTTCCTGCTCCAGTGGCTCCTCTTCTCCGCCTCACGCGCCGCCGCCTGCTTCGCCGCTACAATCCTGATCCTCCTCGCCGCCCGCGAATGCCGCGCCTTCGTCGCCGAGCGCAAACGCACCGAACTCGAAGCCCTCAACCCGTAGCCAAAGTCGAAGTAGGGTGCGTCAGCCCGTCCTCGGGCGCAACGCACCATCGCAAATCCCACAAATCGCTCTCGCACATTCCCTCACCGCAACCCAACGCGCGCAACCGCACCACCTCTCGCGTAACCTCACGCCCTCACCCCCACAAACGGATTCGTCCGCATCTCCTGTCCCACCGTTGTCGTTGGTCCATGTCCCGGCAGCACAATCGTCGCCCCCGGCAACGCAAACAATTTCGCACGAATCCCCGCAATCAGCCGTCCCGAATCCCCACCCGGAAAATCCGCGCGACCCACCGATCCCGCGAACAACACATCGCCGCCAAACACCACCAACGGATCAAACTCCGTCGCAATATAAACCACCGATCCCGGGCTATGTCCCGGAATCTCCGCCACCTTCAGCCGAAGCCCCGCCACCTCAAGCTCCTCACCATCCGTCACCACGCGATCCGCCGCCGGACTCACCACCGCCATCCCCAGTGCCGCGCTCAAATTCGCCTGCGGGTCCGTCAACATGTGCGCCTCGCCGCTCCCAATAATCAACGGCGCATCAGGAAAAAGCGCCTTCATCCGTGCATTCCCCGCAATGTGATCGACATGACCATGCGTGTTCAAAATTGCCGCCAGCCGTAATCCCTGCGCCTTCAGCAAACTTTCGATCGTCGCCGTATCGAAACCCGGGTCCACCACCAACGCCTCGTCGCTCCCCCCACGCCAGGCCACATAGGCAACCTGGTCAAACGGTGCCGAGACGATCGATTCGATGCGTGGTGCCTGGTCGGTCATGCCTGTTTCCTTGAAGAAGTCGCCGCCGATTCCTGATGAACTTAGTGTGGTTGTCGATCATCGCCCGCGCCTAGCCTCAGCCCCGCGCGGCGCAACTCATCCAACCATCCTCATCACTCGATCCCGCGCGTTCCGCTTCACCCCAACACGCGCCCCATCCAACCTCCAACCGCATCCCCCACTCTCCCCGTTCTCTTCACACAATCGCTGCCATCGGCGTTAGAGATGGAAGGTTCGGCCTATGCCCACCGGACGATCGTTACTCGCCAGCCTCTCGCGACGCCGCCTCACAACCGCCTGTGGCGTGGTCGTCCCAATCTTCCTCCTCGGCGCTGGACGATGGATCGTCTGGGATCAGTTCGAACGGGTGGAACCCTCCGCAACCACTCCCCTCTCCGCGCGAGCAACCGGCCAGGCCGCCTTCGCCGCGTCGGTCACGGCTCTCGTCGCCGCACCCGCCGGCTCCGCTGCCGAAACCCCCAATCACAACAACGAGCAATCCGCCCTCATGCACGAGGCCCTCAACTGGGTCGAGCGTGCCCAGGAACGCTTCGCCACGGTCGACGACTACACCTGCATCTTCACCAAGCGCGAACGCCTCGCCCCCGGCCGAAACATGATCACACAGATCATGGAAATGAAGGTCAACACCCACCCAGCCTCAGTCTATTTCCGCTTCCGCCAACCCAGCGATGGTCGCGAGGCCATCTGGGTCGACGGCCAAAACGATAACAAACTGCTCGTCCACGAAGGCGGACTCGCTCGCATGCTCGCCGGCACCATGAAGGTCGATACCCGCTCGCGAGCCGCGCTCAACGAGAATCGTCACCCCATCACCGAGGCCGGAATCGGCTACCTCGTCGCGGAGCTCGCCGCCCACTGGCCCAATGAGTTTACCCCCGAATGTTCCCAGGTCGCCATCGAACGCGACCTCGAAGTCGAAGGCCGAACCTGCCTCGTCATCGAATGTATCCACCCCGCCGTCGATCCCGACGTCCTCTATCACCGAGTCCGCGTCACCTTCGACCAGGAACTGGCCCTCCCCATCCGCTTCGAAGCCTTCGACTGGCCCCGCGACGGCGTCTCCGAGCTGATCGAGGATTACACCTACAGCCAGCTCCAGCTCAACGTCGGCCTCCAACCGCTCGACTTCGACCCCGCCAACCCCGCCTACACCTTCGGCCGATTCTGAACCTCAGGACTCCCCAACGAGCCGTACCCCACAAAATCGGAACACATCACAATCACCGCTCCCCACCTTCAACGGGAGCGACTCATCCGAGCATGGGACATCTCCCAAGTCCCGCGATGAGCACCACCCCCTGCACCGCGATTCCTAACCACCCCGACCTCTCGCCAATCACCACCGCCCAACCCCGAAACCCCGATCGACGTACCCCATCGCGACGCATCCTTCCTTCCGACCCATACATTCCTCAACGTCCCCACCCGTTTTTTCCGATACTGATGTGTGTCCCGACCACGCGTCTGGCGGTTTCGATCGGACTTGGCAGAGGCCACACCCTCCGCTAGAATCCGGCCCGCTTGCCTAGAGCCAATGCCCATGGAATCGGGCCTCTCTGGCTCTCGCGCGTCCGTCGGCCCTCTCGCATCTCCGGCTCGGCCCGGCGGGATGTTCCTCGCGAGACGCTCTCCCACAGATCGTGCGACACCCCCGCCTCCGGCGGCTCGCGGTGTCGCCCCGATCTCCCAAGGATGGATAAGGAGGCTCGATGAGCACGGCACCGACTACCAACGCTCAGGTCCGGGTCCATATCCGTTGGATGATCCGACGCGACATGCCCGAAGTCCTCGCCATCGAGCACGCCAGCTTCGAGTTCCCCTGGTGCGAGGAAGAGTTCCTCCGTGTCCTCCGCCAGCGCAACTGCATCGGCATGGTCGCCGAGCACGGCGAGCGCGTCGTCGGCTTCATGATCTACGAGCTTCACAAATCACGGCTCCAGCTCCTCAGCTTCGCCGTCGCTCCCGAGCTTCGCCGTTCCTCCGTCGGTCAGCAGATGATCGCCAAGCTCGTCGGCAAGCTCTCCAGCCACCGTCGCACCAGAATCCTGCTCGCCGTCCGCGAAACCAACCTCAACGCCCAGCTTTTCTTCCGTATCCAGGGCTTCCGCGCCACCGAGGTGCTTCGCGAACACTACGCCGACACCAACGAAGACGCCTACGTCATGGAATACATCTACGACGAAGCCGCACTCGACGAATCCCGAGTCGGTCCTACCGTCAGCCGAATCGCTCGCCAGATCGGCAACTAACGCCTCCTGCGAAAACCATCGCAAATCAGCGAAAAAAGGGACTGGCTCCGCCCATCGTGGGTAGTGCCAGTCCTCTTCGCGTTCACTACCCCGCGCAAATCAGCAAACTGGCTCCCTCCGTCTTCGCCAGTACCGTCCTCAATGCACCCTCCTTGGCAACACCGCGAGTTTCCTCACAATAGAATGCAAAGCTCGCGACGAATCCCAGTCCAGCAATCGCCCGCCCTCAGGCCCGCAGCCGAACGCCCCCCCTAGCAACGCGGATTCCACCTCAACCTCGATTGCCACGACACCTCAACCATCACATGACACCGACGCCCGCCTCCACCACCTTCCCGCTACTCGCCGACGCCGCGCTGCCCCTCGCCGCCGCCGCCGTGCTCGCGCT
>JBGSYY010000215.1:0-15084 GCA_041750675.1 Isosphaeraceae bacterium
GATGCTGGCGCAGGCCGCCGCGGTGGCGGCCGATTCGGGCCAGCCGAGCGATCAGCGGGTTTCCGCGGTGCAATTCCTGGCATTGAAGTCGTCGGTGGATTCGCTGGATGTGCTGACGACGTGCCTTCGCCCTCAGGAACCGCCGGCGGTGCAGCTCGCAGCTGTACGTGCGCTAACGCGACTGGACGATTCGGCGATCGGCGATCGATTGCTCGAGCACTGGGATGGGCTGAGTCTGGCTGCACGTCGCGAGGCAGTGGAGTTGATGATGCGTCGGCCGGAGGCGATATTGCGGCTGCTCGACGCGATTGACGGGGGTCGGGTCGGTGCCGGCGATCTCGACCGGATCCGACGCGCCCAATTGCTGGCCTCGACGGATTCCGTGATTCGAGAGCGGGCGAAGGGTGTGCTGGGACGTGAGGCGGATCGGTCGGAGGTGGTGGCCCGTTATCGTGCCGCGATGCCCGGGGCGGCCTCGGAGGAGCGGGGCAAGACACTCGCCACGCAGCATTGCGCCACCTGCCACGAAGCGAGGGGCGGACAGCCGGCGCTTGCGCCTGATCTTCGAAGCGTCGCCGGCCGCTCGGCCGACGATTTGCTCATGCACATTCTCGACCCGAACCGTGAGGTGGCACCCGGGCTGGCGGTTTACTCGGTCGCGACTATGGACGGCCGTTCGTTTACGGGGGTGTTGGTGCGGGAAACGGATTCCGTGGTCGTGCTTCGCCGCGCTGAGGGTGCCGTTGACGAGGTGCCGCGAACCGAGATCGAGGCGATCCGCTCGACGGGCCTTTCCCTGATGCCCGAGGGCCTGGAAAAAGAACTCGACCCGCAAGCGATGGCCGATGTGATCGCCTACCTCAGGCGGCGCTGAACCAGATCTCGAACTGGAGATTTCGATCATGCGAGCGATTTTGGCGCTTGGCTGTTTGTTTGTGGTGATGTTGGTCGGCCGGGGCTGGGGTCAGGAGCTTCCGGTCGCCTATGAGTCGGACTTTTCGCAAAAGTCGACCGAAGGCTGGACCTTCACTGATCCGGATGCGTGGCGGTTTACGGATGTCGAGGGGCAGACGGTTCTCGAACAGCACGCCGCCAGCAAGTATGAGCCGAAGGTGCGGTCGCCCTTGAACATGGCACTGGCACCGGTTCGGATCGAGGGCGACATGGTGATGGATGTCGAGTTGCGCTCAACCGGGCGCGACTACGGACATCGCGACGTCTGCCTCTTTCTGGGCCATCAAGATCCGTCGCACTTCTACTATGTTCACATGGCGAAAGCGGCCGACGAACATGCGAATAGCATTTTTCTGGTGGATGGAGAGCCGCGCCGGACGATTGCCGTGACACGCACGGACGGCACGCCGTGGGACGACGCGTGGCATCACGTCCGCGTTATTCGTCGGGTTCAGGATGGGACGATCGAGGTTTTCTTCGACGACATGAAGACGCCGATCATGACGGCCAAGGATCGGACGTTCGTGACGCCTGGGCGTGTTGGACTTGGCTCATTCGACGATACGGCGCAGTTTCGCAAGTTGACGATTCACGGACAGAGAGCCGAGTGAGGTGGTGATTCACTTCGCCCTTCGCGTTGTGATGGGCGGAGTGCGGAGCAGGACTGGGGCGTCGAGGGTGGCGGTTTGGCTGGGCAGGCTGTCGCGGTTGGCGAGCCAGAGTTCCTCGGCGAAGCGGGGGTCGCCGTAGATACGAGTGGCGGCCTGGGCCACGGTTTCGCCGGCCTGTCCGCGTGCGAAAGGTGACGAGGGTTGCCGTGGTGAGCGATCCTTGGGGATCGTCGAGGTGCTTGGCGTGCCGGTCTGTGAGCGGTCTACTCGGGATGCGGCGGTGGTGCTTGCAAGGTGAGCGAAGGGATCGTCGCCGCCGGACCAGGGGGCCGAAGCTGTAGGGGACAGGGCCTGCTGACGAGTGGACGACGACCCGGGTTGCGAGCCGATCGGGGCCGATCCGGCCGGGCCGGGGTTCTGGGAATGCGCAGGGACTTTCAGAACCAAAGCGGCGGTTGCGACGAAGAAGTAGCTGAGCACGAACGTGAGAGTCGGGCGACGGATCATCGGGGAGTCGCTCCGGGTGTCTTAACTCGAGGGGTCCGCTCCTGATGTCTCACCCTCTGTTTTCGACCGCTTGAGGGCCTGCTCTTGAGGCTTTCCCGATCGAAGCGCGGCACCCGCCGGTGTGAGTTCGTGCCCAGGACCCGAGGTGGCCGAATCCAGGGCAATTTGGGAGACGCGCCGGCTCGCCTTGCCCGAAGTGGGTACCCGGACTATCATTACTCTGACTCGGGCGAGGTGGGCAGGCCCTCTCGTCCAATCTTCGACACGGAAGACCAAAGCCATGCCGCGAATCGTGTTCCGTCGATTTACAGGATTGCTGGCACTCGCGGGAGTGCTGGGATTATCGGGCTTTCTTGTGGGTGCGCAAGCACCTGTATTGAAGGAAACCCCGATCGACCAGGCGACCTCGCAGATCGTTGCGGCTTTGCTTGAGCGAGTGCATCTGGCGAAGCCGGAACTGAACGACGAGGTCTCGAAGCGGTGGATTCGCAATTACTTCGAGATGCTCGACCCGCTCAAGTATTACTTCCTGAAGGCTGACATCGACGAGTTCATGACCGAGGAAACGAGCCTCGACGACGCCATTCAGAAGGGTGATCTGGACTTCAGCCGGAAGGTTTTCACCCGGCTGATCGAGCGTGCGGACGAGCGTTATCAGGATGCCCTTTCGATTCTCGAAGCGAAGCCGGACTTCACGATTGACGAAACCATCGTCGACGACCCCAAGCGGCTGGATTGGGCAGCCGACCGGGCCGAGGCCAAGGATCGTCTCCGAAAGCTGATCAAGCTCGAGCTGCTTCAGAAGAAGATTCTGGGCGACGACATGGACAAGTCGATGAGTCAGTTGCGGATTCGCTACAAGGATCGCAACCGCTACTATCATCAGTTCGACATGACCGATCTGCTGGAGGTTTACCTTTCGGCGATGACGACGGCCGTCGATCCGCACTCGGCATACTGGGGTCCGAAGACGCATGAGGATCTGATGGGCCTGGGCATTCAGTTGTCGCTGGAGGGGATCGGGGCGTCGCTGATGACGGAGGATGGTTATCCTGTCGTCAAGGAAGTCGTGCCCGGCGGCGCGGCGGACAAGGACGGTCGGTTGACGGAGGAGGATCGGATCGTCGGGATCATGACCGAGGACGGCGGACGCGAGGACTTTGTTGAAAAGAAGCTGAACGACGTCGTCCGCAAGATTCGCGGTCCCAAGGGAACGAAGGTCAAGATCATCGTTCGCCCGGCCGACTCTCCCGAGGAGAAGATTTACGAGCTGACTCGGGAGAAGATCGAGCTTCAAGACGATCACGCGCATTCCAAGGTGATCGAGGTGAAGACGGATTTGCGAGACACGCCGATCAAGGTTGGTGTGATCCAGATTCCGGGCTTTTACGGCGATATGCTGGCTGTCGATAAAGGCGATCCCAACGCGGTGAGCCTGACCAAGGATTGCCGCAAGATGCTTCGCGAGTTCAAGGAGCAAGGTGTCGAGGCAGTGCTGCTTGACGTCCGTGGCAACCCGGGCGGCCTGCTGCTTGAAGCTCAGACGCTTTCCGGCCTGTTCATTGATGAAGGTCCGGTCGTTCAGGTTCGCGAGGCCAATAATCGCCGCCATCTCGATGACGACGAGGAAGGCACCGAATGGGACGGCCCGCTCGTGGTCGCCATCGACAAAGGTAGCGCCAGTGCCGCGGAGATTCTGGCTGGTGTGGTGAAAGACTACGGCCGTGGATTGATCGTGGGCGACTCCAGCACCTATGGCAAGGGGACGGTTCAGCAGATTCTGCCGCTGAACGAGCAGATTTCGCGGGGCAATCGCCTGCCTAACCTGGGGGCCTTGAAGCTCACGGTTCAGCAGTTCTATCGTCCTAATGGTGAGAGCACTCAGATTGAGGGCGTGCCTTCGGACATCCACATTCCCTCGGGGCGCGATTTTGCCGACCTGGGCGAGGGCCGGAATGACACGGCTCTCGGCTATGACAAGGTGGCCGCTCTGGCGCATGATATGTACAATCGCGTTCCCGCTCCGCTGATCTCGCAGTTGACCGAGAGATCGGAAGCACGCCGCAAGGCGGATTCCAAATTCCAGGACGACGCGAATTACATCACCAAGCTCATCGAGCGGAAGAAGCGGCACGAGATCTCTTTGAATGAAGAGAAGTTCCGTGCTGAGTCCCGCAGCGACGAACTGGACGATGAAGCGAAGAGCGCGAAGGCCAAGGGCCGCAAGCGGAATAAGACGGTTGACGCGTGGGACGAAAGCGATCACTACAACACGGAAATCGGCAAGATCGTGGCTGATTACGTGGCGCTTGGTCGCCAGGTTTTGCTGGCCGCACCCACACGCGTGAACAACGCGGGCGAGGATCTGCCGGCTCAGGTTCCCTGATTGTTTGTTGGCTTGGGATTGATCCAGAAAGAGAACGGGCGAGGCATTTCAGCCTTGCCCGTTCTCTTTTTCGTTGTGAAATGGCACACAGGATTTGTTCGCGAGGTGAAGCGAGGAGCGAGGCTGTGCGTCCTGGATCCCCGCCTGCGCGGGGATGACTCGTTGGGGGGGGGGCAGCCTGCGATCAAGCCGCGATCGTTAACTGGGGATGCGTATCAGACGCTGCTGCGGAAGTACATGATATCGCCGTCCTTGACGACGTAGTCCTTGCCTTCGAGCCGTTGGAGGTTCTGGGCTTTGACCTCGCGGATTGTGCCGGCTCGTTGCATGTCGTCGAAGGCGGTGACCTCGGCCCGGATGAATCCGCGGGCCAGATCGGTATGGATCTTTCCGGCGGCCTCGACGGCGCTTCCGCCGCGTTCCAGGTTCCAGCCTCGCACTTCCGGCTCGCCTGCCGTGAAGAAGGTGAGGATACCTACGGCGTCGTAGGCTGCTCGAATGATGCCGTCACGGCTCAACTCGGCAAGACCCAGTTCGGACATGAAGGCCTGACGATCTTCGCCGGCCATCTGGGCCAGTTCGAGTTCGAGCTTAGCGTCGATCGCCAGGGCTTCGGGGGCCAGTTCGCGGAGCGAGTCGGGAACGGGTGTGCCCTGGGTGGCGTTGAGGATGACGACGCTCGGTTTCTGGGTGATGAGGCCGAACGAGCGCATCGGTTTGAGTTGATCTTCGGTCAACTCGAGCGAGGCGACCGGTCGACCGTTTTCGATGACGTCCTGCACGCGGCTCAGAATTTCCAGCTCCTTGACCATCGCATCGCGATCGGGCCGGGGCTTTTTGACATCGGCTTCGAGTCGTTGGACTCGATTGGCGACGACGCCGAGGTCGGCGAAGAGGGCTTCCTCGCGGAAGGCGCGAAGCTGAGCAGCGGCGTCTTCACCCGAGAAGCCGCCGATGACGACGAGCAGGGCGTCTGCCTGACGGATCAGGCCGAGTCGCTGGGGATTGTCGCCATGTGAGCCGGGCATGAGGCCGGGCGTGTCGAGTAGCTCAACCGTCGCGGGCGTTATTTTTTTGGGTTTGTGCAGATTCGCCAGATAGTCGAGGCGAGGATCGCGGACCATCGCGATGCCGACCTGCCCGGTATGCACCTTGCCCGGATCGGGGGCAACGCCTGTGAGCAGCTCGAAGAGGGTGCTCTTGCCTGTACCGACGAAACCAACTAGCCCGGCTCTCATGAACGCGTCCCGCCACTGTCCGGGCAGAATCGCCCGGGAGCATTACGATACAGGAAGCGGTTGCCTATCGGCAATTGAACGCCCCGAAGACGGTTTGCCTCCCCTGCCCTCGCGCGAACGGACCACATCCTCAGCCGGTTAGCTGGAGATCGCGTTCGAGGTCGTCGAGGCGTTGATCGAGCCAGGAGACGGTTTCCGGTGGCAAGGGTCGCTGGCCGAAGCGGACACGATAATAGGCATCAACCACCTGCTCGGGCACGGTGGCGAGGCCGTCGCGATTGGTCGGTCGCTGGGTGAGGAACGTGGATGCCCGGCGTGCGAATTCCCGTTGCGTTTCGGCGGGCGCGCGTTCCAGGCCGGTGCGCGACAGCATACGCACCAGTCGCAGGAAGAACGCGACCTCGGGCTGGTTGCCCGCGATGCCGTAAGCTTCGCCACGCCAACGGCGGAGAAGGCGGCCCACGAATGTGCGGATCAGAAAGGCGAGTCCGACCAGGAGCAACATCATGGTGACGGACGCGAAGAAGCCGCGAACACTGAAAAGCTCGCCTGGATTTCGGAACAAGAAGAACTGGATCAGGAGCAAGGTGATGACGTGGCGGAGGACGCCGAATCCACGTCGGCATTCGTTCCAAAGCCAACGGATGGGAGCGTAGATGAGCCGTTCCTGGGCGTCGCTGTCGAAGCCGATAATGTTGAACATCCAAACATGCCTGAGAGCGTCGAGCCAGGCCCGGAATGGTGGGTTGGAAACCTTGGCGACGACTTCATCACGTTGTCCGGCCGGCGTGGGGTCCAGGGTGAGCCAGACGGGACGGACGAGTCTCCGGCCGTTGATCTCGCGCGAGTCGATGCCCACGAGCGCCTCGACCCAGCTATGCGCGTGCTTTTCGCGGACGAGCAGGACGTTGACGATCGAGTTCCAGTCGCCGCCCTTGAAGCCATTCACCACTCGAGTGGGGATTCCCTCGGCCCTGAGCATCAAGGCCAAGGCACTGGCGTAGTATTCGCAGTGGCCCTGCTTGCGGTTGACGAGGAAATCGACGACGGGGTCGAGCTGGGGGTCGCCGCGCTTTTGTTTCAGCGAGTAGATGAAAAGCCCGGAGTCGCGGAGGTGGGATTCGAGGGTTCTGGCGACGCGAAGGGGGGTGCGTTCGGGAATCGCCTCGAGCACGGGCCGGTTGTACGCGAGGATCGCCTGGCGGACGGGTTCGGGCATTTCGAGAAGTTCGCGGCGCCGCCTGGGGTTGGGAGCCGTTTCGAACAGGGCGACGCGTCCATCCTCGCCGTCAATGGAGCTGACCTCGTAATCGAAGGGTCCGCCCGTGCGGCGTTTGGGGCTGTCGTCGAGAATGCTGAAGGTCGGCTCCACTCGGCGTACCAGTGTGCCATCGAACTGATTCAGTTCGACGTCAACGGCACGCGGGCCAGTCGCCCAGGCGATCGGCCGCAGGGCGAAGAGAACCTCATTGTTTGTGGACTCGAGCCGGATCTTCTGGCGCAGGACGGAGAGTGAGCGATCGTCGAACGCACCGACGGCCGGCTGGAGCATGCTCGACCCACTCTCACGGGTCCATCGTCCTTTTTGATAGGAGACGAGAGTGACGCCGCCGAAGAGTGACGACTGTTCCTCCGGCTCGTGGACCTTCCCGTTGGCGGTGGTCAACTCGACTGAGAAGACGAGGTTGTCACTTTCCAGGATTTCGCCCATTTGCCCGAGTTTGACCTGATCGGTGAAGCCGGTGAGATGGCGGGGGGCACCCGGGACCGGTGATGAGTTTGGTCCCGTCCAGCGCGGCATCAGCAAGAAGATGAAACCGCCGAGAATGATTGTAAAGAGTGTGACGAGCGCGCCCGAAAGCACGAAACCCGGATTGAACAGGCCGGGGTAGGGGCGACGAGGATCGGGCGCGGGGGTGAGGGTCGAGCCGTCGCGGTTTGCGAAGCGAACCGTTTCCCGGTGGAGATAAAACAAGCCGAGCGCCGCGAGTGAGACGGCGGCCCAGAGCATCAAGAGAGTGCCGATGTGGTCGCTCTGTCCGATGAATGCGCCGATCACGACCTGAACCACGCCCAGGAGGAACAGGAACCAATCATCCTCAAATGTCTTGGGTAAGAACATTTTCACAAGTTGAAGATAGACGAGCCAGTGGCCCAGGGCGATGACCAGGCTTGAGGGATTGGCCCAGTATTCCGCAGCCGCGAGCAGGATGGTGCCGAGAGCCAGGAAGTTGGCGAGATCGCGATTCAGGCCGAGAGCCGGGTGTTTGTCGACTGTGACAAAAGCGACGAAGGCGGCGATGGCCACGCCGACGGGGTAGAGCATGGCGAACTGGTTGTAGTCCGTGGCGTCGACGCTCAGGATGAGTGTGGCCAGCACCAGCATGGTGTAGACCGAGGTGCGATACAGCGAATAGAGGTTCATGGATTTTGGGCCTGGGGTACGGATGCATTGGCCGTCGGCGCATCGGATTTGGAGGCAGGCCCACGGATTTCCACGACGTCGCCCTTTCGTCGGGCGAGATACGGTTCCTGTTCACCTTTCGACACGTCGAGCACGATGAGCCGTGCCGCAAGGCCGCGCGTGGATGCTTCGGAGAGCCGGGCCGACCTGGCGATTTCCTCGGCCAGATTGATGGGCCGGGTTGTCACCACGACGATCAGGGCGTCGCGCAAGACCGAGGGTGAAAGACCATCGAAGACGGCCGAAAGTGGGCCTTCCGTGTTCGCCCGGAGGGTTGCGAGTTGCCCGAGGATCTCGTGCAACAAGCGGACACCGGAGGGGCCCTGGCGGATACCCGGCACTGCGCCGGTCCAACCCAGAACGAGCCGGCGGCCGGGTGTTCGGCTTGTTTCCAGGCAGGCGGAGGCTGCAAAACGGATTGCCTGTTCGACGAGTTCGCGTTGCTCGGTGGTCGGCCGATTGCGAGGCTGCCAGGCGTCGAGCAGGATGGCCAGCTCCTGGTCGTTTTCTTGCTCGTATTCCTTGACCATCAGCTCGCCGACCCGCGCTGAGGTTCGCCAGTGGATGAGCCGTTGGCTATCGCCCGAGCGATAATCGCGTAGGCCGTGATATTCCTGTTGCTGGGCGGTGCGGTCGTGGCGACGGCCCTTGCGGGACTGGCTGCTTTCCCGCCAAAGTTGAGCCCAGCGCCGGCTCAGTGGGGTGATTTTGGGGTAGATGAGGAAGGAATCTGGTGATTCGATTGTGAGCCTGCGCTCGACCAGACCGAAGGGTGCGCGGGTCAAGAGGTCGAGCGAGGTGAGTTCGTATCGACCGCGTGGTGGGCTTGGGGCTTCCCAGCGGATACGGCTCCGGTCGCGCGGGGCGACACGATCGAACATGACCCGGGAGCGCAGGCGAGACGCATTGGGAATGGAGCGGTCGGTGGGAACAAGCTGTTCCTGAACCTCGAAGGCAAGGGCGGCATGGAGGTGACGTGTGTTTTCGGCGATGTAGTCGATGGCGAGGGAGTCGCCCTCGAAGACCTGTTCCGGAAGCCGTCTCTGCACCCTGAGGCGGCGGAGCAAAAAGATGGTCATCGCGAACGAAGCGACCAACGGGCCGGCGGCCATTCCGGAGGTCAGGAGGATCAGGTTATTTTGCTGTTGCAAGCCGGTGAAGAGCAAGCCAAGCCAGACCGCGAGGTAGCCCATGCCCGCGCGAGTGAGGTGGAGCCGCCCATTCACCGCACGGCGAAAATGGCGTGACCAGTCCGGTCGGGGCATTGCGGGGATACGCTCCGGGTTGCACCGGGTGGACCCGGCTCAGGACGGAACTTTGAGACGGTCGACAATGTCGCGAATGATGGCTTCGGCCGCTGCGAACTGGCCGGCCTGGAGGAATGATTTGCCGACCACGCGGTGAGCCAACACCGGCGCGGCGAGGGTCTTGATGTCATCGGGAACGACGTAGTCTCGGCCTGAGACCAGGGCCAGGCTCTGGGCGGCGCGGTAGAGTGCGAGGCCGCCGCGTGTGCTGACGCCGACGTGAAGGTCCTCGGCTTCGCGGGTGGCGTGAACGAGGTCGAGCAGATAGTCGGCGATCGCGTCGTCGACGCGGATTTCGCGAACGGTTTGCTGCAAAGCGACGACCTCGGCGGCGGTCAGCACGGGAGTTAGCGACTCAACGGGTTCACCGATTCGGTGTGAACTGAGGATGAGCCGCTCCTGGGAGCGGAGGGGATAGCCCATGCGAAGTCGGATCAGAAATCGATCGAGCTGGCTTTCGGGCAGGACATAGGTGCCCTCGAACTCGAAGGGGTTCTGGGTTGCCAGCACGAGAAACGGCGGTGGGAGCAGGTGAGTCTGGCCTTCGACCGAGACCTGCCTTTCACTCATTGCTTCGAGCAAGGCGCTTTGGGTTCTGGGTGTTGTGCGGTTGATTTCGTCGGCCAGAATGACGTTGGCGAAGATCGGGCCGGGCTTGAACAGGAACTCGCCAGTCGAGGGCTGGTAGACGCTCGCCCCCAGGATGTCGGACGGGAGCAGGTCGGGCGTGAATTGAAGCCGGCGGAAGGAGCAGTCGATGCTGGCCGCCATGGCTCGGGCCAAGAGCGTTTTTCCCACGCCGGGAACGTCCTCGATGAGGACGTGTCCTTCGGCGAGCAAGGCGACCACGGCGAGCCGAATGACATCGGGCTTGCCGAGTACGACCGAGCTGATATTGGCGAACAGGCGATCCAGTGAGGCGGTCACGGTGGTCCGTTCCATACCCGGCGGATCGGTGATCTGGGGTGAGGTCATGAGCTCAAGTTGCGAAATCGTCGGGCGAGAATTCGCCCAAAGTGGATGACGGCGCCGAGGGAGCGGTCGCCCCAGTTTCGGCCAAGTATACAGGCCGGCCCCACGATTGGGAAAGCGCTCGATGCCGTGTCCGGCTTTGGGAGGGATTATTGACTCGTCGGATGCACTGTTTCTCTCGGCCTTGCCACACGCAATCCCCGCGCAGGCGGGGGTTCCGGTGTCAGAGCGGTGAACACACCGGATCTCCGCCGGCGCGGGGACGGCACGAGAGGAACCCTGCTGTTTGAAGCTCAATCGCTGTCGATTTGCGCTGTGATCTTTCGCTCGTAGCGTTTCACGCCGCAGAGGAACTCGTAAAACGCGAGAAGCATGCAAAAGGAAAGCCCCGCTCGGCCGTCGAGAAACCCGAGGCGGAAGATGTAGGCGTAGAGAAAGCGAATCAGGGGTCGAAAGGGGAGTCGCAGATAGAGTCGCTTCAAGTGCCGCTTGATCCGCTTGCCGAGACCGATGCCGGCCGGAACCGGCTCGCGGGCGAATCTTTCGTAGTTTTCCGCCTCCCAGGTGGCGTAGCGGTTGTGTTTCTCGACCCAGGAGGTGACTGTGGGATAGGCGAAGTGGTCAAGCTCGTTTTCGAGCTTGAGGATTCGGCCGAGAAGATTCACATGCTCATGGGCTTCGTTGTCGCCGGCTGTTGAGCCAGGCGCTGCGGGGATTGCCTCGTAGCGGCCGAGGCGATGACGAAAGAGTCGAAGATTCCAGCATTCGCTATAACCGCAATGGCGGATGCGGCGGCCCAGGAAAAAATACTTCATGTTGAGGTAGTAGCCGTCGGCCTCGTCGAGCTGGAGCCGGCGGTCGATTTCCTCGGCCAGATCAGTCGGGACGACTTCATCGGCGTCGATGATCAGCGCCCATTCGTTGCGAAACGGGAGATTGTCGAGCGACCAGTTTTTCTTTTTGGGATAGTGGCCGTTGAAATGAAACTGAACGACATTGGCCCCATGTTCGCGTGCGACGTTCACCGTTTCGTCGGTGCTGCCGCTGTCGACGACGAATATCTCGTCGGCCCAGGCCAGCGCGGGCAGGCAGCGTCGCAGGTTTTCGGCCTCGTTCTTCACAGGGACGATCACGCTCACGGGCGTCCGCGCTCGGGTTCGTGAGAGGGGCGACCGAGGCCGGACAGTCGTGGTGCTGGGTGTGGTTCTCAAGGGGCTGTCCTGGCGAGACGGGCCATGTGGGGATGGGATCGATCGGAGTGAGTAACGGTGACGGACCGGGAAGCGATGGATTATCGACGCACCAGGGCCTCCGGTTCGGTGCCGCCGTCAATGAGCCAGCGGTAGACGTCGCGCAGGCGGCTGGCCTGCCGGCTCCAGGTGTAGTGTGATTCGACCAGCGCACGGCCGCGCTCGGCCATTGCGGCTCGCTCGGGGGGACTCTGTTCGAGCAATTGCCGCAAGCCATGAGTGACATCGGCTGCCGTGGGTTCGACGACGATTCCGGCATCGAGCCGGGCCAGTTCTCGGAAATGGCATGCTGTCGTAATCAAGGCTGGTCGACGTGCCGCCAGGGCTTCGAGCACAGCCATGCTGAAACCTTCGCTGTAACTGGGCAAAATGAAGGCATCGGCGGCACCCCAGGCCTGAAGTGCCTCGACGCCGCCGACATGACCGAGCCAGGTGATTCGGTCGGCGAGACCGGCGGCCCCGGCACGGTCGGCCAGATCGGCCCGCGCTCCCTCGTCGCGACCGGCGATCAGCAAGTGCAGCTCGGGATGCGAACGACCGAGGGTGGCTATGGCGTCGCCGAGCAGGTCAAGGCCCTTCTTCTTGTGCAGTCGACCGAAGAAGAGCAGGGTGAACTTGCCCTTCAGCTCAGGATGTCGCGCTTCGAGCATGGAGCGCGAAGGTAGGTGGTCGAATGGGGCCAGGTCGACTCCATTGGGCACGAGTGCGATGGGGGTTCGGGGCGCGAGGGCGTGTAGGTGGTCGACCTCGGGTTCGGACAACGCATGGAGACATGCTGCTTGCTGAAGGTTTTGTCCTTCCACGAGCCAGGTATAGACGCGCTTCTTCCAGGCCTTGTGTCGCAAGGCCCAGGGATCGGCCATTCCGTGGGCGGTGACGACATAGGGGATGCGCCAGCGGCGGGCCTCGGGCGCACCGCGTCGGGAATGGACTTGCCAGAGTCCGTGGATATGAACGAGATCGGCCTTGGCGACCCAGTCGTGAAAATCGGGATCCGGGCCGACCAGCTCGACTCCGTAGGGAACGGCTTCGGGCCCGAGGCGGGACTCGGTGGGAGTCACGATGGTCACCGGCTCGCCCAGTCGGGCCAACCCACCTGCGAAACCGAGAATGCTGGGCACCATGCCGCCATCACGGCGTGGGTCGAGTCCGTTGCAGAGGTGGAGAAGCCCGAGCGCGGAGGCGTTTCGCGTTCGGTTGGCTTGCTCGGAAACCACGGAAATCTCAGTCATCATGCAGAGGCTCCTTCCGAACGATGCGACCTGATCCGTGACGGTATTGAGCTTCAGACAGTCCGTTTCCGCGGACGACATCCGTGTTCACCGCTGTCGCGAAGGTTCCCCGCCTGCGCGGGGATGACTTGAGGCGAACCCGTATCGGAACCGAACAACCTGAGGCTCAATTGGCCCAGAGCAAGCTCAATCGCCTCGAGCGTCCCGCTCGCGAATCGCTCGGGTCCCCATTGATCGACAATCTCACGCGCCCGCCGACCCATATGGCGTCGTTCCTCGGCGTTTGTTTGAGCGAGTTGGCTGAGTGCATCGGCCAGAGATCGCAGGTCACCGGGTTGAAATCGATAACCGGTTGTGCCGCCTGGATCGGGTACGAGGGTTTCCACACAACCACAGCGGTCGCTCACGAGCAGCGGAAGCTCGCAAATTGCCGCTTCATTGACGACAAGGCCCCAAGGCTCCAGCCGGCTCGGGTGAACAAATGCCGAAGCATGGGCATACCAGGGCACGAGCGATGCTTCCTGAAGAAATCCGGGAAAGTGAACACAGTTGTCGAGTTGAAGTTGATGCGCTTGCCGTTTGAGCGAAGGGCGGCAGGTTCCATCGCCGCAGAGCACGAGATCCCATGTGGTGAGTGGATCGTTGGCCTTACGATACAGGGCGTAAGCCGAGAGCAACTCGCTCAGGTTCTTTTCAGGAACGAATCGATTGACGGCCAGAAAGTAGGGACGAGAGGGCAAGTCGCTGGGCGGCATGTTGCGTGCGGCCTGCGCCAGCTCGGCGATTCGTGCGTTATCGACGGCGTTGTACCCTAGCACGATTTTCTCGGCGGGCATACCCAGCGCGATCAGATAATCACGGTGCCGCGGTCCGCCGACGAGTGCCGACGAACATTGTCGCACGCGGCGGGATTTGATTGCCTCTTTCCACCAGACTCTCGGTTTGTCGATCGCCTGGCTCTCGGACATGAGGATGGCGGGTCGTCGCCGTTGCCTCGCCCAGTGTAACGAGGCGAGGCATTCCGGTCGGCTGTAGCCGACGATCCCCAGGGCATCCGGTCGCGCACCGTCGAGCCACTCGACGATTGCCCGGGTGCAGGCATCGGCTCCGATCGCCTCCAGTTCCTCGTTGGGAAATAGTGTGACCCAGTCGAAAGGCTCGCTCACGCTGGAGACCTGCCAGGGATAGCGTCGCTCTCGTCTGGCCACTTCGATCGCGCTCAGCCGCCCACCCAGGCGATCGAGCGCATGCCCCAGCGCGCGGAGGCGAGCGAGGTGATAGGGGCCGAAATTGGTGAAGCAAACCGCGACGTGCATCTCGGGGGTCGTCCTTGTCTTCCGGTTGAGATTTCCTGAGATGGTTCTCAAGCGGTAGCGTAAGTGGGAGTGGTGTGGGGAGCCGCCTCAGCGCCCGGCCCGGCGAGCTTGAAGCAGAGCCAGAGGGCGGCCATTGGGGGGAGTGTGGTGTGGCCGTAAATGTAGTAGAACCAGACGAGCGGGTCGTCGTTGACGGTCATCAGCCATGCGTTGTAATAGGTCAAGGCCCACCAGACCTGTGCCCATGGAGTATGGCTGTGGAATCGGTAATAGTCGTACGCGGTGCGGATCAGCAGCGCGACGCATGTCATGAGGATCAGGGTCGCAAGCGCTCCACCATTGAGCTGTGCGGCACCGAGAATTGAGATCGCCGGTCCCGTAAAGGACTCGTCGCGGCGAAACTCGGAACCGGCGATCCAAGCGCTGATCCAGAGGTCGCGGCCGTAGATCGGCTTATCGGGCCAGACGACGCGTGGGATGTAGGTCGAGAAAACGCGCAGGTAATTTGAGCCGTAATCATAGCTGGAAAGATCGGGAACGGCGTAGAGCATGAGCAAGTAGCCGCCGTATTCCTCGGTTTCCTTGCTCGTTTGCTCGGCGAGCGCCTCGGTGGGGTCGCTCTCATCCTTGAGGTTGAGATTGACGAGCATCTTCGAAATGTCGAAATCGCCGACGAATTGAATGAATCCCGCGGGGGACTTCTCGTATTTCGGGTTGTTGCGCCAACCCAGTGCCAGGCTGACCACCAACGCGCACGCCACTGCGGTGACCGCCACGACCGGCATCGCCGGCCGCCGCCAGCGCGGCATGTACCAGGCCGCCACGCCGGTGAGGACGCCGATCACGG
>JBGSYY010000216.1:0-16579 GCA_041750675.1 Isosphaeraceae bacterium
GGCTCGCCGCCGCTCTGCTCGCGTTCCTGCTCGTCCCGCTCGCTTCCCGTGCCGACGAGCCGCGACTCGCCCGCATCACCGATTTGATCGAAACCCTTGCCTCCCCCGAATTCGCCGGCCGTCGCGGACCCAAGGCCCAACTCACCGCCAACCTGCTCGTCGAGCGCTTCAAGGGCCTGGGACTGGCCCCACTCTTCGATGGCTCCTTCGAACAGCCCATCCCCGGCAGCCAACCCAACGAGGTCATCGGCCAGAACATCGGCGGCTGGCTCGAAGGTTCCGACCCCAAGCTCGCCCATGAGTGGATCCTGGTCGCGGCCCACTACGACCACCTCGGAGTTCGCGGAGGACGACTCTTCCCAGGAGCAGACGACAACGCCTCGGGCGTCGCCATGCTCGTCGAGGTCGCCACCGCCCTCGCCAACGGCGAGCGGCCCCGCCGCAGTGTTGCCTTCGTCAGCTTCGACCGCGAGGAAGACGGTCTCGTCGGCTCACGACACTTCGTCGAAAACCCGCCCCGTCCACTCGAATCCATGCGGCTCCTGCTGGTCGCCGACATGATCGGCCGCTCCCTTGGCAACGTTTGCCCGGAACTGGTCTTCCTGATCGGAACCGAGCACACTCCAGAGCTCCGCCCTCGCATCGTTGAAGCCGCGCGCCGGCTTCCCCTCCGGGTCGGCCTCATCAGCAACGAGGTTCTGCTCATCGACCGTAGCGACTACGGCCCGTTCCGTATCCGGCAGATCCCCTACCTCTTCTTCACCACAGGCCAAAGCCCCGTCTATCACCGGCCCGACGATCGCCCCGAAACCATCGACTTCACCAAGGTCGAGGCAGTCAGCACCCTCGCCACTCGTATCGCCGCCGACGCCGCCAACACCGACACCCTCCCCGGCTGGACCGACCCACCCGTTCACGAGGTCGAGGAGGCCCGAGTCATCCACGACGTGCTGGCCCGCCTCCTCAATAACGCCGAAGACCTCGGTATCACCCCTCTCCAACGTATCTGGCTCAAGGCCCAGATCCGCGACCTCGGCGACGCCATCGCCCGCGGCCGTCTCACTCCCGAAGAACGCCGTCGAATGCTCTCCAACGCTCAGCTCGTCATCTATACAATTCTTTGATCAAATTCTCACTTCCTGATCCGCTTCAACGACCCGCTGCCGGCTCAGGCCGAACAATCGGCGTCGGCGGCATGGGAACGACAAAAACGTCATTCTCCTCCCCGGCCTCAAAACCGCGCGGGCCCTCAAACTCCCTCTGAAGTCCTTCGATTGCACCGAGATTCAGGAACGCACCGTCTCCGCCGCCCGCCGTATCGCCCCCCTGTGCCTTACCCTCCAAGGCCAGCCTGAGACCATCGACCCACACCACTGCCGAACGGATTGGCCCCGAAAGCCGAGGCGCGTCCGCGCCCGTTTCTTCAACCAGCAATCCTCCATGCGTCGCCGAATCTTCCAGATACCCGATGATGGCCGCGGCTCGATCCTTTCGGCCCTCGCCCAGAGCCAGTTGCGCACGCAGACCGAGCAGACGCTCGCGACTCTCCGCATCCATCGGCAGCGTGAACACTCGTTCGAGCGCCGCCTCCGCCTCCTCGAAACGACCAAGCAAAACCCCGTAGATCAGCAGATCCACCGGCGACGATTCCGCAAATGGCTCTGGTGCGGTCGCGCTCGAAGCCTCGATCCCTGGATCCGATCGGGCGTCATTGCCTACCCCTTGTCCCATCCGAGCCAGCCGCCGCAACCGCTTCATACCCGGGTCTTCGGCTCCCACCGAGCCGGGAAGCAGCAGCCGGGTCGGACCTTCCAAGGAAGCCTCGCGGACGCCGGGAACCGGCTGGCGCAACCCCTCAATCACCGACCCAATCCCGCTCCGGATCAAGTCACGCCAGGCCCTTCGCGCCGACTCGTCTGGGACGATCAGTGCGAGCTTCTCCGTGTCCGGATCGACAATTGCCGGCGGGTATCCACGCGGCGACTCGCCCAGACGAATCGCGAGCTTGAGCACACCGGGACGCGGGCAAAGCCTCAGAGAGCGAATCGGAACGCCTTCCAGGAACGGATGAAACCGCTTGTAAACCTCGCCCCGAGAGCCGCGCATCCAGCTAATCAGGTTTGGCTGATCGATTCGCTCGGTGACGAACAACACATCCCCCGAGCCAGGGATCGGGCAAAAATCGGCCGAGAGCAAGCGACGCGATGCCGGGGTGGCCGATTCAGCCAGGTGGACGGGCGGCTCCAGGCCGGCGGGATCGACGCGATAGACCGCCAGCCGCATCGAGGGCGATTCACCCGAGTTGCCCACCGGCGCAAGCACGAAGACTCGCTCTCCATCCTGACTCCAGACCGGAGCCGGCAGCCCTACATTGGAAGAATCGCTCATCACTCCCAGTTCCACCAGGGTCGGATCGTCGCCATTCCTCAGGAGCATCAGCCTGGAGACGGCTCCTGGCTGCACGAACGCCAGGGCCGAGCCTTCAGGAGACCACGACGGACTCTTGGCCCCCTCGATAATTCGAGTGATTCGCCCCGTACGAGCCTCAACCACCATCAACCCGGCCCCTTCGGGCCACGGCGCCACAAGCCAATTCGCATCGCCGCTCCAGGCCACCGCCTGACGGCTTTCTTCATCGAGCTGACCGACACTCCGCTTCCAGGGCCAGCCACCCAGGATTCGCGGCCCCATCTCGTTGGTCTGCAAGACCAACTCGAAGCGGGGCAGGGCATCACCCTCAGCCCTGATCAGTCGTCCGTGTACCATCGAGGTACCATCCGGCGACCAACTCGGCTCGGTCAGCTCATACTCGCCTCGATCCAGGGCGACCGACTCACCCGACGCAAGGTGCGTAGCCCAAAGCGTTTCCTCAGGCTCTGCGGCTCCAGTCAACGGTTTCGACCTGGCCACCCCGGCACTATCGAGGAGCCAGGCAAGCTGGGACGCATCGGAGTGACTTGTGGCTGACGGAAAAGACACAACATAGGCCAGCCATTCGCCGTCAGGCGACCATCGTTGGGCATGAACCGACGGAATCGCCCCTGCGAAGCAGACCAGGACTGGCACCAGTGTGAGCGATCGAAACATCGCGCGTCTCATGGAATTCCCTGTCGGCACGGGCCGTTGATCACCGATCTGGAGGCAGTATACGTCGAGGCACCTGTCACGGGCATGGCATGCGAACCGGTTGGCGAGAGCCGTTTCGGGTTCGAAGCGTCTTCAGCCGCCGGTTCCAGCAGCACCGATTGTAACGATAATACCAGCCTCAGCCGGTTCCTCATCACATTCAGGGCCACCCTGCCACTTGCGTGCGTTGGTCGGCGGTCTCTACGATATTCCCCTTACGGGTAACGGAGATAGTCAAGTTGGTGGGCCATTGCGGACCCGCCAAGATCCCGAGAGCGGCGGCCGGCGATCGGCCTGTTGGAGTCAGAGCAGCCATGCGTTTTGTACTCGTCGATCGAATCACCGATATCCAACCCGGCCGCAGCCTCACCGCCGTCAAGAATCTCTCGCTGACCGAAGAATACCTTGCCGACCACTTTCCCGGCTTCCCGGTCATGCCCGGCGTGCTCATGCTCGAGGCGCTCACGCAGTCAGGTGCCTGGCTGCTCCGCGACCTGGAGGATTTCGCGTTTAGCGTGATCGTCCTGAAGTCCGCCAAGACCATCAAATACGGTAGCTTCCTCGAACCAGGCCGCCGGCTCACCCTGCACGTGGAACTCACCGACCTGGGTCCACGAGAAGCGACGTTCCGGGGCGAGGGCCGAGTCGAGGACCAAATCATCGTCCGCGGCCGGTTCACCTTGACCCGCTGGAACCTCCGTGAGAAAAATCCCGAACTGCACTCAACGGATCGGCTGGTGGTTGAGCATATGCGGGATCTGTATGCGACCCTGCGGAAGGGGACAATTGCGATTTCCGCGGTACCTCAATCGGCAACCGTCACCGCACTGGCGGCCCCGCCGGCCACCGCCTGATAGGCGGAAGCCCCTTCGACTCCTTCAGTGCGGCGGGGGGGACAGCCGATGATTCTTGCAAGATTGCGGGAAATCCGTCACAATCTTAACTGTCACGACTGGTAGAGTTTCCCCGAGCCGACGGATCGGGCCGGCGGGTCTTGCCCTGTCGCGGAGATTGACTTCTTTTTTCGTCCACGGGTCGACCGGGTCCGGATGACACCGGCACCGCTTCCGGCGGCTTTGATCACGCCAAGCGGCTTGAGCTCGATCCCAGCTTTTCGAGGAAGACATGCCGACACACGATGAGATTTACGACAAGGTCCAAACCACTCTGGTCGACGCTCTCGGCGTCGAGGAGAGTGACGTCACCCCCAGCGCCACTCTGTTCAGCGATCTCGGCGCGGAGTCGATCGATCTCCTCGATATCGTCTTCCGCCTCGAACGGAACTTCGGGATCAAGATTCCCCGTGGCGAGCTGTTTCCCGAGAACGTGTCCGACCCGGACATGGTCGAGAATGGCAAGCTGACCCCTAGGGGTTTGGTCGAAATTCGCGACCGTATGCCGTTTGCCGACCTCACCGAGTTTTCCAAGAACCCCGAGATCGAGAAGCTTTTCGACCTATACACGGTCGACACTCTCGTTCAGTATGTGTCGAGCAAGTTGAAGACGGGAGCCTGATCGTTCCTTCGCACGTTGATTCCGATCTCAATCGGCTGGTTGGCTGGGGGCGGAAGCTCCCGCCGGCCTCACCAGCGTGCTTCGCTACCTCACCTCGACAGGAACGCGTGGCGTCATGCGCTGGATCTGGATCGACAAATTTCTCGAATTCCGAAGCGGCAAGTTCGCGCGTGCCGTGAAGAATTTGACGCTTGGAGAGGAACATCTCCACGATCATTTGCCGGGGTTTCCGGTCATGCCGGCCTCTTTGATTATCGAGGGGCTGGCTCAGACCGGGGGGATTCTGGTGGGTGAGGTGAGTGGATTTACTGAAAAGGTTGTCCTGGCGAAAATTCCCCGGGCCGAGTTTTTCGGTGTGGCCTGCGCCGGCGACCAGTTGGTGTACGAAGTCACACTGACCGACCTGAGGCCCGAAGGCGCGGTGGTGGCGGGCAAGGCGTTTTTGAACGACGAATTGCTCGCCGACGTCGAGATCGTTTTCGCGCACCTCGACAATTCTCGCTCCAAGCAGATTTTTGGTAGCAAGAATTTCGTGTTCACGCAGCAGTTGATGATGGTGTTGGACCTGGCGCGAGCGCAGCAGCGAGCGAGTCAGGCCGAGTTGGAGGATGCGTCGGTGAACGGACAGGGCCACGCGACGCCGCCCGGTGATGCAACGCCCTGAGGACCGTGCCGGAGAGGGCGAACCGTCGTCTTACAACGTCCGCGGAAACGCCCCACTCGCTTCTGAGTTGATCCATGCCAGATACGGATCGTCGGGTGGTTATCACCGGCCTGGGATTGCTGACGCCGCTAGGCATCGGGCCGGACGCGCTCGCGCTGAGCTTGGCCGAGTGCCGGACGGGCGTGGGGCCGATTCGTGCGTTCGAGATTGACGGTGTGCCGTGCCAGGCGGCCGGCGAGGTTCCGCCGTTTGATATTCGCGCCCTGGCGCTGCCCAAGCACCGCAAGATGTTGACCAAGAGCCTGAAATACATGGCCCGGGACATCCAGCTTGCGGTCGCGGCGGCCGAGATGGCGATTGCCGATGCCGGGCTGGCCGATGGGGGAGTCGATCCGACGCGCATCGGTCTGGACCTTGGGGCGGGTCTGATCTCGTCGGACCTGGACGAACTCGCACCCGCGGCCAATGTGGCACTTCGTGAGGGTGGCGCCTTCGACTTCGGGCTGTATGGGCGTGAAGGGCTGCCCACGATTCCGCCGATCTGGCTACTCAAGTATTTGCCCAACATGCTGGCGTGTCACATCTCGATCTTGTGCGATTGCCAGGGGCCGAGCAACTCGATCACCGAGGCCGACAGCGCCAGCAGTGTCGCCCTGGGCGAGGCGCGGAGGATTCTGGAGCGAGGCCGCGCGGACGTCATGATTTCGGGTGGAGCGGACTCCAAGGTCCATCCCCTGAGCATTGTACGGATGGCGCTGTTCGAGCAGTTCTCGCGGTGGGAAGGCGATCCCTCGGGAGCGTGCCGGCCCTTCGACCTGCACCGATCGGGCGGAGTGCCCGCGGAAGGGGCGGGTATCCTCATTCTTGAGGAGCGGGAACACGCGTTGTCTCGTGGCGCGCGGACTTATGGAGAAATACTGGGTTTTGGATCGGGCTGCGACGCGAACTCGGCAGGTGGGGTTGATCCCGATGGACGCGGGATGGAAGTGGCGGTACGGGCGGCACTCAAGGATGCGGGGTTGAAGCCGGCCGACATTGGCCACGTGAATGCTCATGGCGCGGGGACCGTGCTTTCAGACCAGGCCGAGGCGCGGGCGTATGGCCGCGTTTTTGGTCCGAAGGGCGTGCCCGTCACGGGCCTCAAGGGTGCGATGGGCAACACGGTTTCGGGCTGTGGGGCGATCGAGTTGGTAGCGAGTTTGCTGAGTGTGCAACGGGGATGGATTCCGGCCACGGTGAATTGCGACGATCCGGACCCCTCGCTGGAGCTGGACGTGGTTCGAGGATCGACCCGGCCGACGAGCAATCCGATCTTCCTGAAGACGACGCTGACGCGGCACGGCCAGGCGGCCGCCCTGGTGGTGCAGGCCCATCCGCTTACGGTTTTGTGATCAAGAGAGACACGCCGCAATTGAGCCGCAGAGCCGAGGATGGACGGAAAATGAGACGTCGCGTCGTGGTGACTGGGATCGGCATGGTGACGCCGGTTGGTCTGGATACCGAGTCGTGCTGGCAGGCGTTACTGTCGGGCCAGAGCGGTGTGGGCCGGATCAGCCTGTTTGACGCCTCGGCGTTTCCGACGCAAATTGCGGCGGAAGTGCGCGAGTTCCGGCTTTCGGATTATCTTTCAAATGCGGATCGTTGGAAGGATCACAGTCGAAACACGGTGTTCGCCCTGGCGGCGGGCCGGATGGCGATGGATGACGCGGGTCTGATCGACGATCCGCGATTGGATCGGGATCGATTCGGGGTCTACCTGGGTTCGGGTGAGGGTCAGCACGACTTCTTGCCGTTCGTGGGGCTGTTGCATCGGAGCAGCCAAGGAACGCCGGAGGGGAGGATCGATCCCGCGGCGTTCGTTCGCATGGGGATCAAGTCGCTGCATCCGATCCGGGAATCGGAGCAGGAGCCAGGGACGCCGGCGGCGCACCTGGCGAGCCAGTTCGGCGCTTATGGTCCCAATGCAAACTGCTTGACGGCATGCGCGGCGAGCAGTCAGGCGATTGGCGAGGCGACCGACTGGATCCGGCGTGGGGATGCGGATGTGATTCTGTCGGGCGGCACGCACAGCATGATTCATCCGTTTGGGGTGACGGGGTTTAACCTGCTGACCGCGCTTTCGACACGGAACGATGAGCCGACGAAGGCGAGCCGGCCGTTTGACAGGGACCGTGACGGCTTCATTCTGGGCGAAGGCGCGGGAATGCTGGTACTTGAGGAACTTGAGCACGCGCTTCGGCGGGGTGCCCGGATCTATGGGGAAGTGGTTGGTTATGGTTCGACGGCGGATGCCTTTCGGTTGACGGACACCCACGAGGAAGGACGAGGCGCGATCGCGGCGGTGAAAGAGGCGATGGAAGACGCGCAAGTGAATCCTGATGAGATTGACTATATCAACGCGCATGGGACGAGCACTCAGGTGAACGACTCGGTGGAGACGCTGGCGATCAAGCGGTCTTTGGGCGAGGCGGCGTATCGGACGCCGGTTTCGAGCACGAAGAGCATGATGGGCCATTTGATCGCGGCGGCGGGGAGCGTGGAGGCGATCGTCTGTCTCCTGGCGATTCGAGACGGGGTGATGCCGCCGACGGTGAACCTCGACGAGCCTGACGAGGACTGCGACCTGGACTACATCCCGCATGAGGCGAGAGAGGGCCGCGTGAATGTGGCGCTCTCGAATAGTTTCGGGTTCGGCGGGCAGAATATCGCCCTGATCGTGCGTCGGTTTGGCGGTTGAGGGGAGTATGCCGGGGATTCCTCGGGCGACGATTGTTTGCCCGAAACCCAGGATTGAGTCTCGCCGGAACCGGGTATGCCGTGGTATGTTACCTTGAATGAGACGTGCGAGTTTGTGCGGATTGAGGCGCGACAAGACGTGTCTTGATCCGAGACGCCTGATGGCGCATGGCCGTTGGGCATGTGTACGCGGGTCGCGAACGTAACGACAGCTCAGTTGGACCTCTGCGACTGCCCCGGAGTCGAAAAGCCGTGGCGCTGGAGTTGATTAGCCCGATGATACTGATCGCGATGGGCGGGCCCTGGGTGTTGCTCGCCGGCGTCGTGGCGTTGCTCGCGCTTGGTGTGGGCGGGTTTCTGCTGTATGTGGAACTGAGCTACACGGAGCGGGTCGCCCGGATGTTCAGCCAGGCTCCGGTGTTCAAGCCGCTGCGAGGCGAGCCGGACCCAGGGGGCGAGGAGGTTCGGTTTCCGACCTCGGATGGGTTGGAGCTGGCGGGCACGTATTACAGGACCTCGGCCGGGACGCGGCGCGGGGTGCTGGTGTTTTGCCATGAGTATCTGGGTGATCGGCATAGCGCGTATGAGTATGTGGGCAGCTTGCGGCGAGATGGGTTCGATCTGTTCGCATTCGACTGTCGGAACCACGGGGACAGTCAAGGTGAGCCTGGCTATCAGATCATCCAGTGGGTTTCGGATCGCGAAGTGACGGATTTGCGGGGTGCGCTGGAATATCTGCGGAGTCGCGAGGATGCGGACCCGGCGGGTGTGGCGCTGTTTGGTGTAAGCCGCGGGGGCGGGACGGTGCTTTGCGTGGCGAGCCAGGAGCCGCGGGTGTGGGCCGTGGTGACGGATGGTGCATTTCCGTCGCGGAGCACGATGCTGCATTATGTGCGTCGCTGGGCGGGGATCTTGGTACGGCCGTGGTTGCTGCGACTGATGCCGGATATTGCGTTGCGCTATGCGACATGGGCGGCGCGACGTCGGCTGAGTCATGATTTGAAGCGGCGGTTTCCGTCGATTGAGAGAGCGGCTGGACGGATCGCGCCGCGGCCCTGGCTGGCGATCCACGGCGGGCGGGATGCTTATATTGAGCCGTCGATTCTGGAGGAGCTGGTGAGTCGAGCGGGGTCGGCCTCGACGACGACGGTATGGATTGTTCCGAAGGCGAAGCATAATCAGTGTCAGGCGACAGAACCGGCTGAGTATCGGCGACGAGTGACGGAATTTCTGCAAGCGGCGGCACCGCGGCGGGCCGGAGTGGAAACGGTTGCCGGCAGGGAGTCAGAGATTGAGGTTGTCGTTACGCAGAACCTACGCACGAACGGCAATGGATCGGCGGGGGTCGCCGGGGCGGAGCTTCCTGTTCCGATCGCGATGCCTTCGAGCGTGAGCCGCGTTGATTGAGAGCGTCTGACGAGAAGGGGCGGGAAACTCGGAAACTCGGGCCGGTTGCGATCTCAGACGGATCAAGGGGAATGTTCGGCCCTGATCAACCAGAAAATCGATCGAACTGGGTGGAACGGGCCGGCGAGTGCCGTGCGCCGTGGTAGCTTTAGATGGTATTGGCGAAGCGGATTGGGAGCAAAGGGAACGAGACGAGGTCTTACGGAGTGATTTCCCGGGTTTTGCTTGAGGGTATGAGGCCGGGGGGAGAGTGTCGGCGATCTATGGGTTGGAACTGAGATCGGGAGTTTCGCCGAACGAGGGAGAGACGGAGAGAGGAGGGCGGGAGGCGCGGCCGCACGCTTCTCAACGCCCTCTGCCGAGGGAGCGGTTCGAGGCAGGCATATGTTTTGGATCGGCAAGAAGGTGGTTGGGCATCCGGTCGCGGTGCGAGCGCGACGGCTTGCGGTGGATTTCCTGAGCGATACGGGGCGTGGGCCGGAGATTCAGCGGGCGCGGCTGCGGGAGTTGATCGCGCGAAACGCTGAGAGTGGGATCGGCCGTGACCATAAATTTGCAACACTGAGGACGGCGGAGGAGTACCGTCGCGCGGTGCCGATTCGGGGATATGAGGGGCACGAGCCTTATATCGCGAGAGTGCGGGATGGTGAGACCTCGGCGCTGTTTGGGCCGGGGACCGAGGTGTTGATGTTTGCGATGACTTCGGGGACGACGGCGAATCCGAAGACAATTCCGGTGACGCGGGAATCGTTGGAAGCGTATCGGACGGCGTGGCGGATCTGGGGGATCATGTCGTTCGACGCGTATCCCCGGATGATGGCGCGAGGGCTTCGGCCGATTCTGCAACTTGTGAGTAACTGGCGGGAACGGACGACTTCGGGCGGGATTCCGTGCGGGGCGATCACGGGTTTGACGGCGGCGATGCAGAATCCGCTGGTGCGATCGACGTATTGCATGCCGCCGGCGACGATGGGGATCAAGCAGATCGAGGCGAAGTATTACACAGCGTTGCGGTTGTCGGCGTATCGCGATCTGGGGACGATTTTCGCGGCGAATCCGGCGACGCTGCTGGGGATCGCACGGCTGGGGGACCGCGAGAAGGAGACGCTGATTCGGGATTTACGGGACGGGACTCTGGATCGGCGGTTTGATGTGCCGGAGGACGTGAGGCGGGCGCTTCGGTATCGGATCGGGATCAAGCGGAGGAAGACGGCGCGGCGGCTGGAGGGGATCGTGGAACGGACGGGGCGGCTACTTCCCAAGGAGATGTGGCCGAGGATGGATTTCGTGGGTAACTGGACGGGCGGGACGATGGGGGCGTATCTGAGACTATATCCCGATTTTTTCGGCGAGTTGCCGGTGCGTGATATTGGTCTGATCGCGTCGGAAGGGCGGTTCACGATCCCGATCGAGACGGGGACGCCGGCGGGGTTGCTGGACTACAAGCATCACTACTTCGAGTTTCTGCCGGAGGATCAGGTAGGACGGGAGGAGCCGGAGACGGTGGAGGCGGGGGATCTGGTCGAGGGACGGAACTACTTCATCCTGCCGACGACGGCGGGGGGGTTGTATCGATATCACATCTATGACCTGGTGCGGTGCGTGGGATTTCATGGGCGGGTGCCGCTGCTGTCGTTTCTGAGCAAGGGGAGTCATTTTTCGAGCGTTGCCGGCGAGAAGCTCTCGGAGTTTCAGGTGGTCGCGGCCGTGGATGCGGCTACCGCGGCGTTGGGGTTGCGGTTGAAGGCGTATCTGGCACTACCGAGGTGGGGCGAGCCGCCTCGGTATGAGCTTTTGGTGGAGTCGGACGATATTGCGGAGGGTGAGGCGTCGAGCCGGTTGGCGGAGGAAGTGGAGCGTCAACTGTCGAAGCAGAATTTGGAGTATGAGGATCGTCGCTCGACCCGGCGACTCGGTGCGATCGTCATACGCCGCATCGCGGTTGGTTCGTGGGTGGAATTCCAGCGTCGGCGTCTCGCGAAGAGCGGGGGGACGGCCGAACAATACAAGCAGCCCTGTCTGCTGCCGGATCTGCAGGTGATTGAGGAGTTTCCCGCCGTGGCGGGGCGTGCGGCGGTGAGCTGAGCCGGATGTTGGGAGCAATGATCCGGCTTGTCAGGATTGGGTGGATCGGGTAAGGCAATCATGCGCCTTCAGTCCGAGGGATCGGAATGCAATAGGGATGATGCGCCAACGGGTGACGCTGAGAGGTTGAGGAGCGTTGCTGGGCGACTCGGACCATGGCCCCGCCGACACGGAAGGCGAGAGGGGGTTGAATCGGTGAAGAAGCGACGAACCAAGTCAGGGCTGGTGGTGGACAAGCGTGTTGGGGTGGCGCTTGTTGCGGGGTTGCTGGGCCTGGGCGCGATGCCGGGTTGCGCCCACATGAACAAGCAGAAGGGATATGACCCGCGATCGGAGATGACGCCGGTCGAGCTGATGCCGCCGAACTCGATGGGCGCGACGGTGCGTTCGCAGGATGCGCGTCGATTGGGTCGGCGTCAGGCACCGGGGACATTGCCGCAGTCGGTGGCGAGTCCCGGGGATAGGAGTGAATCGACGCAGATCGCCTGGAGCGGGCCGAGACGGACGCCGCAAGAGCCGGTGATCACCTCGAATCCGAGGGGGAGCCTGGCGGTGGCACCCGAGGTTGCGCCGTTGCCCGAGCCGCCTGTGTTGCCGGCGGAGCTGGTGGCGCCGTTGCCGACCGGGGCGAACATCGCGCTGGCGAGCACGGAGACTTTTCCGAAGCTGACGCCGCCGACAATTGAGGCGACCGCAGAGAGTGGACCGCGGGTCGAGGAGCCGCCGATCGAGCGAGCCGTGGACGCGACGGCCGCACTCCGGCAGCTGGTCGATTCCGCCCAGGCGAAGATGGCACCGGTGCGATCGTATCAGGCTCGAATGTTGAGGCAGGAGCGGGTTGGGGAGTCGCTGTTGCCGGCGGAGGAGCTGGTACTGTGCGTGCGTCGAGAGCCGTTCGCGGTGCGGCTGGAGTGGCCGGCAGGGACGGAGTCGGCGGGGCGGGAGGTGATTTACTCGACAGTGGAGACGAGTGGCAAAATGCAGATTCGCACGCCAGGCTCGTTGGTGCCACGACTGACGCTTTCACCGGAAAGTCCGCTGGTGCAGAAGATGAGCCGGCATCCGATCACGGAAGCGGGATTTGATGCGTTGTTGACCAATCTGAGTACGTCGGTGAGTGGGCTGGAGGGGGGTCGGTCGGGGAATCGGATGACGCTGGAAGGACCGATCGAGGTGGCCGAGGTGGGCCGCGCGTGTCAAAAGATCACCGAGATGCGAACGAACGGAGAGACCTGGGTGGTATGCCTGGACGCGGAGAGTCTGGCGCCTGTGATGGTGAAGGGGACAGACGCGCGTGGGCAGTTGCTGGAATCGTATCTGTTCCTGGATGTGAAGACGGATGTGGCGGAGCTGGCGACGGTGGAAGCGTTTGATCCCGAGAAGCGCTGGGGCGGTGGTGGGCTGCTGGGTCGACTGGCGCGATCGGCTGGTGGGGAGACACCGAAGTCGGCAACGAGCACCCGCTGAGCCTGCCAAAACCGGCGGCAGGATCGCGGTAGTCGGCAGACTGGGGTAGAAAATCGGTGGGTTTGGTGTTCAGCCGAGCTTCCTAACCTATAATGCTTTACGGAAGACGAATACGGGAATGAGGGAGTGTTGGGGTTTCGGTGGTGCGGGATTTGCAGTAGAACTCAAACCGCGACGTTAGACTGATGTCATCGGGCGTGATGGCGAACCGAGACATGATGAACACCTTGGTAGAACATCCGAGATTTCGACTTTTGATTGCCGATGACGATCGGTCGGCGAGGGAGACGCTGCGCGAGTTGTTGGAGCCGGCAGGCTACCAGACGGTGCTGGCGAGCGACGGCGAGGAAGCCATCGAGATCGCGCGGTGCGAGGGCGAGATTCATCTGGCGTTGATGGACATGTACATGCCGAGGCTGACGGGGCTGGAGGCGATCACGCTGTTGCGGCAGTTTCATGCGAGTTTGCCGGCGATCTTGTTGTCGGCGGATCATGATGAGGAGCTGATGCGGCAGGCGATGCGGGCGCGGGCGTATTCGGTGGTTTCCAAGCCGATCAACAAGAATGTGTTGATTTATGTGGTGAGCCGGGCGCTGGCGAAGTTTTATGCGCCTCCGGCAGGCGAATTGCCCGCGTGAGCGGTCGCGAGTGGATACCGTCGCTTGCGGTGGTGGTTTACTTGCTTGGTGCCGGGATTCTCCCGGCTCACGACATTCCGAATGAGCGTGTGGACCGATCGATCGGCGTGGTGATCGAGCCGGGGCGGTTGCGTGTGGAGTATGAGGTCAGCCTGACAGAGCTGACGCTGGCGCGCGATTTGAAGAGCCTGGGGGAGACGTTTGACGGGGCGGATCGGGACGCCTTGTTTCGACGGTATGGGGAAGTGACAGGGCCGCTGAATGCGCGTGGGTTTGTGATTGAGCTGGAAGGACGGCCGGCAGAGCTGGAAGTGGAGGGATTTGCGGTGTTCGTCGAGGAGCATCCGCGGTTTGTGTTTGAACTGGGGATGGATCTGCCGGAGGGAGGGCGTTTGAGTTTACGGGATGGGAATTATGTTTCGAGCGAGGGGACGAGCCGGTTGGCGTTGCGTGGGGGGGGTGGGGTTGGAATCGAAGGGTATGAGGGGCCGGCGGCAATCGAGGAGGCGGAGGAGCGGCCGGATTGGATGTTGAGCGATTCGGAGGAGGCGGCGACGCGGGGGTTCGTGGTGTTGTTTCGGCGGGACGATGGGGCGGTGCGTGTGAAGGAGCCGGAGAGCGTGGTCGGGGAGGTACGGCGGGAGTCGCCGTCTGAGGGGCTGAGCGGGTTGTTGCGAACGCGTGGGACGTCGTGGGTGTTGCTGTGGTTTCTGGCGGTGGGGCTGGGGGCGGCGCATTCGATCCAGCCGGGGCATGGGAAGGCGATGGTGGCGGCGGCGGCGTTGGGGTCGAGCGCTGGGTGGCGGGGAGGATTGGTGCTGGCGCTGGCAACGACGGCGGCTCATCTGGCGAGTGTCCTGGTCTTGGCGGGGATGCTGGGGGCGACGCGGTCGGTTCGACCGGCGGATTTGCATGGGGTGCTGACGCAGGGGATCGGGTTTGTGATCGCGGTGCTGGGGGTGTGGCGGCTGGGTCGGCATTTGGGTGGTCATGGGGAGCATGGTCAGGGAAGTGAGGGAGCGGCGGAGGTGCCGAGGGGATGGAGGGGTCTGGTGATGGTGGGGCTGGCGGCGGGGGCGGTGCCGTGCTGGGATGCGGTGGTGTTGATCTTGCTGGCCGAGGTGGCGGGGGCGCTGGGGTTGGGAATCTGGCTGCTGACGGGATTTAGCGTGGGGATGGCGGGTGTGCTGGTGGGTGTTGGGGTGCTGGCGGGCCGGTTTCGGCGGCTGGTGGCTCGGGGAGATCGAGAGACCGGGTGGACGCATGGGCTGGGGATTGTGAGTGGATTGGTGCTGACGGGAATCGGGTTGTATCTTTGGCTGGGGCTTTGAAGGGGGTGATCGTGCGACTTCGACGGATCGAGCTCTTTCATGTGGCGGTGCCGTTGCGGTCGAAGATCGCGCATGCGTCGCACCAGCGAGTGGCGAGCGACAATCTGATTGTGCGGGCCACGCTGGACGATGGGACGACGGGATATGGCGAGGGTGTGCCGCGGGAATACGTGACTGGAGAGACGATCGAGACGTGCTTTGGGGCGTTGCGTCGATTTGATGCCGCGGAGGCGCTGGGCGCGCCGGCGGATTGGCCGGGGGTGGTGCGAAGTTTGGAGCGGCTGGAGCTGCCTGAAACGCGCGAGGATGCGCGGGGTATGGCGGGGAATGCGGCGCGTTGTGGGCTGGAGCTGGCTTTGCTGGACGCGTGTGGGCGGCGTTTGGGGGTGACGATGGGCGAGGCGGTGCGTGGCTTGGGGGAGGCTTCGTCGATCGCATCGGAAGCGCCGCATGGGGTCAGATATAGCGGGGCGATCACGGCGGCGTCCGAGAAAAAGGAGCGGATTTCGGCGTGGAAGATGCGGATTTATGGGTTTGCGCAGGTGAAGATCAAGGTGGGCGTGGCAGGCCAGGATGATGCCTCGCGGCTGGGTCGATTGCGGTCCATTTTGGGGAAACGGTGCGACATACGGCTGGATGCGAACGAGGCGTGGGGAGCGGACGAGGCGGTGGCGAACTATGCGCCATTGCGGCGGTTTGGGGCGACGGCGTTGGAGCAACCGATTGCGCATGCGGAGGTGGGTCGGCTTGCGGAGATGAGGCCGAGGCTTGGTGTGGCGGTGATGCTGGATGAATCGCTGTGTGGTTGGCCGGATGGGGTGCGCGCGGTGAAGGAAGGGTTGTGCGACGTGTTCAACGTGCGGCTGTCGAAGTGTGGCGGATTGATTCCGAGCTTAAGGCTCCTGGCGTTGGCGGAGCGGGCGGGGCTGGAGTCGCAGTTGGGGTGCCATCCGGGGGAGACGGGGATTTTGTCGGCGGCGGGGAGGCAGGTGGCGTCGAATGTGAAGCGGCTTCGCTATCTGGAGGGGTCGTATGACAAGCATGTGGTGCGCGAGAATGTGATTGAGGAGGAGATCACGTTCGGTTATGGGGGGCGAGCGCCGGCGTTGACTGGGGCGGGGTTGGGTGTGACTGTCGATCGTGAGCGGTTGGAGCGTTTGACGGTGCGGCGTGAGGAGGTGGATTTTGGAGGTTGAGCCAGCGATTGTGACGTCTCCAACCTGGCCGTCGCAGGCGATTTTTCCGGTCCCAGGTTTGACCGAGGAAGAAGCGTCGATCGTGCCGCGCGCGTGGTGGTGTTCGATCTCGGATGGGTATCGGGTGGGGGTTTTGAGCTGGCCGGCGGTGGGGGAATCGCGGGGAGACGTGGTGATCTTGCATGGTGTGCAGAGCCATGCGGGGTGGTATCACGGCGTGGGGCGGCGGCTGGCGGGGCTGGGTTATTCGGTCCATTTTCCGGATCGGCGAGGGTCGGGTGCCAACCGTGAAGCGCGTGGCCACGCGGGGTCGGCGGGACGGCTAGTTGATGATGTTTGCGAGGTGTTGCAGGCGGTGCGGGAGGGTCGGCGACGAGCGGATGAAGGGCCGGTGGTGCTGGGTGGGATTAGCTG
>JBGSYY010000217.1:0-6578 GCA_041750675.1 Isosphaeraceae bacterium
ACCAGGAAGGTCCGCAATGCCGTGCCCGCCGCCTTTTTGACCCCTGCCGGAACCACGGCGTCGAGCGCCTGGCCCCAGGCGCAGTGGTAATATCCGGCCATCCAGCGCGTCAGCTCCAGCATGGGGCCGTCGATCAGGGGCGGATCGTCGAGCAGCTCGATCACATCCTTCACCCGGGACGGATCAAGCCCCTCCGGCACCTCGTCGAGCCGCCCCACGCAGTAGGCCACCGTCGGCGTGTTGCCCCGGCCCAGCGGGACGCGCACCCGCGCCCCTTCCCGGAGGCGATCGGCGAGCTTCGGCGGCACGCGATAGGTGAGGATCGTCTCCAAGGGCCGGTTGAGAACCACCTGCACGAACTGGCCATCGTCTTCGTCATCGAATAATCTGGTACCGTGTCGGTGGGCGTCGCGGTTCATCATGGCTCGAAGCTGGTGTAGACGCCTGTCCAGTCACGACACGAGGTCAGTCTAGCACAGTTGAAGGATCCGCGGCGATGCGAATCGGCCTCTTCGGCGGCACATTTGACCCCATTCACTTCGGCCATCTGATTCTAGCGGAATCGTGCCGCGAGGCGTGCTCGCTCGACCGCCTCTGGTTCGTCGTCACGGCCACCCCGCCTCATAAACGGGGTGGTCGGACACACGTCACTCACCGGCTGGAAATGGCCCGGATCGCCACCGCCGGCCACCCGGCGTTTGAGGTGTCCGAGATTGAGGCCGATGCCGGCGACGGCCCGCACTACTCGTATCAGACCCTGGAACGACTGACCGAGGCCCGCGCGGGCGACGACTTCTTCTTCCAGATTGGTGCCGACAGCCTCGCCGACCTGCCCACCTGGCGACGGCCCGAACGCGTGGCCGAACTGGCGACGATCGTGGTCGTCAACCGCCCCGGCATCGACGCCGCGATCTCACGAACCCAGCCCGACCTCGGCCCCACCGCCCGACCGTTTCAGTTCGTCGATATCCCGCCCATCGGCATCTCGTCCACCGAGCTCCGCCGCCGGGTGGCCGAGGGGCGGTCGATCCGGTATCAGGTGCCGCGGGGGGTGGAGGTGTATGTGGCGGAACATGCATTGTATTCGGTTCCGCGTGACAAATCTGAGGAGTTCCTGTGATGGCGGGCGGAGATGGAGGGTGATAAGTCGTTGCCTCCATGTGTCTTAGACCGTGCCAACGTCTCAAGATCCGTCGGGACGCCGTTGCGTCCAGTAACCGAAGCGGCGACGTGCGTGGGCGACGGCCATCACCAGAATGTGATCCGAGTCAATGATTCGATAGTAAAGCACGTAGGGAAAACGCCCTGCGCGGACCCAATGGTGATTTCGTCCGAAGCGGGGGGCTGACTCGGGACTGGTCGCGAGTCGCGCAACCGCTCGCTCGACCGCGTTCTGAAACCGATTACCCGCCTGGGGACTGCGGTGGGCATACCAGCGGGTGGCGGCCCGATACTCGCGCAAGGCCAAATGATGGAAGGATACCAAGGCTGGGCCGCTCATGACGTTGCCTTACCCTGGACGCTTGATCTCGGTCCAGGGGACGGCCTTTGAGGGGTCGCTCTGATACTCGGCGAAGCGGCGTTCCAGTTCGGCTTCCATTTGGTCGTCGTCGAGCGAGCCTTCCGAATCGGGCAGCGTGGCCAGCAACTCCTCCACGACACGGACTCGCTCAGCCTCAGTCAAGGCCCGCGCGGCGTTCAGAATGTTTTCGAGATTCACTGACGTCATCATCGGATGCCCCCCGTGAACGTCTGCCGCACGGTTACTCGCAGCGAGTGTTTGAGTATAGCGTATCGCCGCATCGCGATCTGGGCCACATCGTGAATGTGGTCACGCTTTGGAGACTCTCTGAGGCCCCGCCACCTAGGCGGGGAGGGTGTTCACAAGGGTTTCAGATTTCGGGGTTTCGGGAACCAAGACGAAACCCCGGACATCGGGCGTGGGGCGTCACTCACCCGGGCGCTGTTCGAAGACTCATTTTGCTTGGGCTACCCGCGAATTACTCATTAATGACTCCTGCCACCTTATCTGACTCCAGCCGCGATCTCACGAACCCAGCCCGACCTCGGCCCCACCGCCCGACCGTTTCAGTTCGTCGATATCCCGCCCATCGGCATCTCGTCCACCGAGCTCCGCCGCCGGGTGACCGGGGGGCGGTCGATCCGGTATCAGGTGCCGCGGGGGGTGGAGGTTTATATCGCCGAGCATGGGCTGTATGGCCCACCACGCGGTGGCGGGGACTTTGTATAATTCGGCGAGACCACGGGAGGCTGTTGTGTCGAGTGCAAACGATGTTCTTATTGACGCGGTCCTTCGACTCCCCGAAGCGGAACGGGCCGACCTGGCGGCTCGCTTGATCGAAAGTCTCGATCCGGCGACCGATCTCGATGCCGAGGAGGCGTGGTCCGAGGAGATCGCCCAGCGCCTGGCCGACCTGGACGCGGGTCGGGTCGCGACCGTCCCCTGGAAGGAAGCACGGCGACAGTTCGAGGCGGACGGCGATGATGAGTCCCAGGAACCTGTCGGATGAATGCCGCCGAGTTCGTTGCCAAGTGGTCGGCGTCGACCCTGAATGAGAAGCAGGGGGCGCGGGAGCATTACCGCGATCTGTGCGAGGTCTTCGGCTTTCCGACACCGACCGACGAGGATGTGAAGGCGGAGAGTTATTGCTTCGAGAAGGGGTTGAAGAAGGCGGGTGGCGGGAGTGGGTGGGCGGATGTGTGGCGGCGCGGGCATTTCGCCTGGGAATACAAGTCGAAGGGCAAGAACCTGGAAGCGGCGTTCGATCAGCTCAAGAAATATCAGGGGAACCTGGGAAATCCGCCGCTTCTGATCGCCTGCGACATGGATCGGATCATCGTCGAGACGCTCTGGACGGGCGTCATCTCGAAGCGGCATGAGGTTTCGCTCGATACGTTTCTGGAGCCGAAGAGCCAGGCGCTGCTCCAGCGGGTGTTTCACGATCGGGACGCGCTGAAGCCGGACGTGACGCCGGAGCGGATCACCAAGGAGGTCGTCAAGCGGTTTGAGGAGATCGCGGCGAATATCCGCAAAAACCAGAAGCCGAATCCGACCCAGCTTGCTCACTATCTCACGCGGCTGGTGTTCTGCCTGTTCGCCGAGGATGCGGGCATCTTGCCGGGGCGATTGTTCAGTCGGATTGTCGAGAAGCCGAACCGTGATCCGCGATCGCTGAACAAGGACATCCGCGACCTGTTCGCGGCGATGGCGGCGGGAGGGTCGGTCTGGGGCGAGGAGGTGCCGCACGTCAACGGCAGCCTGTTCGATGAAACGCCGGCGCTCGACTTCCAAGGGGAGCATTTCGCCACGTTCAAGGAACTGGCGACGTTTGACTGGACGCAGATGGATGTGTCGATCTTCGGCACGCTGTTTGAGCGGGTGATGGACGAGACGAAGCGGTCGCAGCTTGGGGCGCATTACACAAGCTACGACGATATCAGCACGCTGGTTGAGCCGGTGGTGATGGTGCCATTGCGGAGGGAGTGGGAGACGGTGAGGAAGCGGGTTGAACGATTGATGAGTGGGGATGACAGAAGCGCGGAAGACCCTCACCCGGCCTTCGGCCGACCTCTCCCGGGGGGAGAGGTGGGGAAAGGTGCGCGGGCGAGGGACGCTCTTGATCCCGCGTTGCTTGGGTTGGCACGGCGGTTGAGGCAGGAACACTCAGATGCCGAGCAATTGATGTGGGCGTTGGTGCGGAATCGTCGGTTGGGCGGGTTCAAGTTTCGACGGCAGCATCCCGTGGACCCCTATGTATTGGATTTCTATTGCGAGGAAGCAAAGCTGGCCGTTGAGCTTGACGGAGGCCAACACAACACCGAGGACGGGCGTCGGCACGACGAGCGGCGAACTGAGTTCTTAGCGAGGCAAGGCATACGCGTGGTGCGGTTTTGGAACCATGAGGCGCTCGCGGAGACGAAGGCGGTTCTGGAGGCGATTGCCCAGGCGCTGGAGGCCCATCCTTCGCCTCTCCCCTTGGGAGAGGTCGGCCGAAGGCCGGGTGAGGGCGAATCTCTGAAGAGCCATCCGCCACACGAGAAGACCCTCTCCCCAACCCTCTCCCGCGGGGAGAGGGGGCGAGAGGGGGAGACTCGTGAGTGGATTGGCCAAGTGCTGGAGCGGGTGAGGTCGATTCGTGTGCTCGATCCCGCGTGCGGGTCGGGGAACTTTCTTTATGTGACCTTGCACAAGCTGCTCGATCTGGAAAACGAGATCCTCACCTTCTGTCGCGAGCATGAACTGCCGACGGGTGAGCCGGAAGTCGGGCCGCATCAACTGCTGGGGATCGAGAAGAACGAGTACGCCCACGACATCGCGCAGATGACCTTGTGGATCGGCTACCTGCAATGGCAGAGGCGGAACGGATATCCGATCGAGCGGACGCCAATTCTTGAAAAGCTGGACAACATTCGATTGATGGACGCGATTTTGGATCAGACGGACCCGGATCATCCGAGTGAGCCGGAGTGGCCGGCGGCGGATTGCATTGTGGGGAATCCGCCGTTTCTGGGTGTGCGAATGTTGCGGCGCGAGCTGGGTGATACGTATGTGGATCGGCTGTTCGAGCTTTATCGGAACCGAGTGAGCAATGCGGCGGAATTGTGCTGTTACTGGTTCGAGAAGTCGCGGGCGATGATCGAGGAAAAGCGGCTGGGACGCGCGGGATTGCTGGCGACGCAGGGGATTCGCGGCGGGGCGAACCGGGAGAGCTTGAAGCGGATCAAGCAGACGGGCGAGATCTTCTTCGCGGAAAGCGACCGACCCTGGACGCTCGACGGAGCGAACGTGCATGTGTCGATGATCGGATTCGATGACGGCGGCGAGACGGTCAGGGTGCTGGATGGGAAGGTGGTTCCGGTAATCCATTCTAACCTGACGGCGGCGAGTGACACGACGGCGGCGCAGAGGTTGGCGGAAAATCGAGGAACTTCGTTTCAAGGCCCAGTCAAAGTAGGAGAATTTGATCTCTCTGACTTGTTCGCGCGATCTCTGCTTGGAAATCCGAATCCGCATGGTCGACCAAACTCAGACGTTCTCGTTCCCTGGCTAAACGGCGTTTCAATAACTTCCCGGGAAGTGCCGAAATGGATCATCGACTTTAACGAACGGAGTGAAAAGGAGGCATGTCTCTATCAACTTCCTTTCGACCATGTTTTTCGAAATGTGAGACCAGAGCGGCAGGGCATTCGTCGAGAGAGAAGACGAATCTACTGGTGGCAGCATGGTGAAGTGAACAATAGATTGCGAAACGCTATTGCTTCGCTTCATCGTTTCGTTGTCACGTGCCAGACAGCAAAGCACCGCTTTTATGTTTGGACTGTGCCGCCTGTCTTACCCGCGCAAACGGTTATCGCATTCGCCCGGCCCGACGATTATTTCTTCGGCGTGCTGCATTCGCGGGCGCATGAGGTGTGGGCCTTGAAGCAGGGTACGCGGCTGGAAACTCGGCCGCGTTACACACCCACCACCTGCTTCGAGACGTTTCCGTTTCCCGAGCCGACGCCGGCACGGAAGGCGGTCATCGCCAAGGCCGCGAAGCTGCTCAATGAGCGGCGGGAGAACTGGCTGAATCCGCCGGAGTGGACGCGCGAGGATGTGCTGGAATTTCCGGGGTCGGTGGATGGGCCGTGGGCGCGGTATGTGGTGGACCCTGACGAGCGCGGGATCGGCACGGTGCGGTATGCGCGGCGGGTGGCCAGGGATACCCATGCGCCGGAGCTTCAGCGCCGCACGCTGACGAATCTTTACAACGAGAAGGCCGAGGGCAAGCACACCTGGCTCGACCATCTGCATGAGGCGCTCGACGCGGCGGTGTTCGCGGCGTATGGGTGGGAGGGGGAATTGAGCGACGAGCAGATTCTGGAGCGGTTGCTGGCGCTGAATTTGGAGCGGGCGGGGGCGGGGGCGGGTGTCGGTGCGGAGCGGGAGAACCTGGAAGAGGAATGAGACGCGGTGGACTTGGTTGGTCGCTCGAAAGACCCTCACCCGGCCTGGCGGCCGACCTCTCCCGGGGGGGAGAGGTGAAGCATGGGCCTCCCCGCCCTCTTTCCCCCTCTCGGCACCCGCGCCCTCATCCGGCCCTTTGGGCCGACTTCTCCCGGGGGGAGAAGTGAGAAACCGGCCGAGTGGCTCAGCCGAACGCTTCGACGACCGGCTCGCCGCCGTCGACGATTTTGATGGGGCGGCCGACGGGGGTCATGTTTTCGCGCTTGGCGTCGATGCCCAGGGATTTGCAGACCGTGGTGAGCAGGTCGTTGACCTGGACGGGGCGGTCCTTCACCTCGGAGCCGTCGGGGCTGGTCGCGCCGATGGCCTGGCCGCCCTTGACTCCACAGCCGGCGAGCGCGACGTTGAAGGCGCGGGGGAAGTGGTCGCGGCCGGCGTTGCCGTTGACCTTGGGAGTGCGGCCGAACTCGCCCATCCAGAGGATGAGGGTCGAGTCGAGCAGGCCGCGCGTCTTGAGGTCGCCGATCAGGGCCGCCATGCCGGGGTCGACGGCCGAGGCGAGCTTGCCGACGCGCTCGTTGTTTTCCTGGTGGGTGTCCCAGCCGCCCAT
>JBGSYY010000218.1:0-9398 GCA_041750675.1 Isosphaeraceae bacterium
GATGAGCCAGGGGTCGGCCAGCCCCGCCAGCACGCCGGCCGCCGCGCCTGAGGCATGAACCAGGTTGTCGATATTGGGAATGAACCAGCCCATCAGGGCGATCAAGACAAGCTGAAAGGCCATCTGACGGAGCATGTACGAGCCGAATCGCGATCGGGACCGCCAACCCACCACCCCGATCAGTGCGATCAGACCGCAGATGACACCCGAGCCGCCTCCACTCTGAAGCAGCAATGATTGCCCGGTCCACGGCCTCAGCGCCGCGGCGGCGAGGTTGGAGAGTACGGCGATCACCACATACACGCCCAGAAACAGCGACGATCCATACCAAGGCTCAATCATCCGACCGAGCTGGAACAGGACCCAGGTGTTGATGGCCAGGTGGATCAGACTGAAATGCAGCATGCTGGCGGTGAGGGTCCGCCATAGCTCGCCCTGAGTAATGTCTTTTGTGGTCAGAGCGCCGAAGATGTAAGCGGTTTGCGGACGGATTCCACCAGCAATCCAGCTTCCGGGGTTGGCGTGGAGCGAGCCTTGATGCCAGGCCATCGCCACATAAATCAATATCCAACTGATGCAGAGAGCGATCGTCGCCGGGTAGCGGCTGGGTGGCTCGACGGCCGAGGCCCCGTCGCCGGTCGGCGGAAGAAACTCGGGTGTCGTGGGTGTCTTGCTCATGAAATGGCTTAGGTGGAGCCAATGGTAGAACTATCGGGTTGTCATCCCGCGTCGACTCGCCGCTGAGCGGATGAGCGATCCAAGCGAGCCGGACGCGAAGGAGTGAGGGGTGAACTCAGGCAAGCTCTCGTCGAGGTGGGCGGAGCATCAGGTCGGTGAGTGCGTCGAGCGGCGGCTTGCCCTCGAACAGGATTGCGTGGACCTCTCGGGTGATCGGCATCTCGATTCCGCGCTCGGCGGCAAGGGCGTCGACGCTGCGGGTGGTCGGCACGCCTTCAGCCACGTCGCGCATCGACGAAAGGATCGCATTGAGCGACTCGCCCCGGCCGATTCGGACGCCGACCGCGCGGTTGCGGCCAAAGGGACTGTAGCACGTCGTAATGACATCGCCGACCCCGGCCAGACCGTAAAACGTGTCGGCCCGGCCGCCCAGGGCCGTGGCGAAGCGGCTCATCTCGACCAAACCGCGCGTGAGCAAGGCGGCCTTGGCATTATCGCCGAAGCCCAGACCCTCGCAAATCCCGGCGGCCAGGCCGAGAATATTCTTGAGCGCGCCGGCCAGCTCGACGCCGATCTCGTCTTCGTTCGTATAGACCCGCAAACGCCTGTGGTTCAAGGCCTTTTGGACACGGACGTTGAACGGGCGGTCGCTGCCGGCGACTACGACTGAGGCGGGCAGGTCGCGGACGAGTTCCTCGGCGTGGCTGGGGCCGGTCAACACAGCCACCGAACGCGGACCAAGCGACTCAACGATGATTCGGCTCGGTCGGGCGAACGTCGCATTCTCGATCCCCTTGACGACACTCAGGGCCGGCAGGTGATCGGGCAGCGGGAGGCCGAGAGCGTCGAGCGTCGTGCGAAGGTAAGCCGAAGGGATCGCCACAACGAGCAACTCACTCCCGGCGACCGCCTCGGCGATCTCGGATGTCGGCTGGACCTGATCCGGCAGGTCGATGGAGTCGAGGTGGCGCGGGTTGCGACGATTTTCGGCCATCTGTCGCGCCAGCACGGAATCGCGAGCCCAGAGCCGCACGGCGATTCCTCGACGGGCCATGAGCACGGCAAGCGCTGTGCCCATCCCGCCCGAGCCGAGAACGGTGACTTGCCGGAAATCCGAGATCGCATCGACTTCCATAAACGGTTTCGGTCCCCCCTGCTCCGCTCGGTCGGTCTCTATCCCTGGCTGCGTCGTCGGTACGCGAAACAGAGTCAAAAATCACGAGGCGCGGAGACGATCCAACCAGATTTCGATGGGAAAATCGACGAGGGTTTCCACGGCATGGTCCGCCCCGGAGTCGCGGAGCTTGTCCAGGGAATGCGTGGTGCCGACGCCGATGGCCAGCATCCCCGCGGCCTTTGCGGCCTGAACTCCGACCAGGGCGTCTTCAAAGACGATCGACCGCGCCGGATCGACGCCCGCCTTTTTGGCCGCGACCAGAAAGACCTCGGGATCGGGTTTGCCGCGATGAATATCCTCCAGCGAGGCGATCGCGGCGAACCGTCCCGAAAGGCCGCATGTTTCGACTGTGAGCTCCAGGTTGGCGAGAGGGCCGCTGGAACCGATGGCCAGGAGCGAACCTTGAGCCGTCAGTCGATCGAGCAGGTCGCGAACGCCGTCCATCAAGGTCAGCCGTTGCCGTGCGTCCTCGCGGTAACATTCTTCCTTGAGATCGGCATAGCGTTGTATGGCTTCGGCGTCGATGGTGTCGCCGAGCAGCTCGCGAAAGATGCTGGGATTGGTCATGCCGAAGGTGTGATGAATGAATTCTCGGGTGAACGGCAGCCCGGTGCGCCGACCCAGTTCGAGCCAGGAATTGAGGTGCATTTCATAAGAATCGACCAGGACGCCGTCGTGATCAAAGATGGCCAGGCAGTTGGGTTCCGAACGGTTCAAGGCGAGTCGCTCCGGATCAAGTCAGACGTGATTTCGAATTGAGCAAAAATGAACGAGGCGGGCGTGCGACTCGAATGGGGCCATTCGATTCGGAAGCCCGCCTCGGAATCTTAGGCGATTGGCCGGGCGATTAGCGAGGCTGCAAGATCAGACGCATCCAGCCGGTCGGGTCAAGCTCGCTTGCCGACTGGAGATAAACGCCCTGCTGCCCGAGGGCGGCGAGGGGGACGTTGATCGGCTGCGCTGAGAGTCGGGTTTCGAGCAGACCCATGATCACCCGGCTCGTGAGCGGGTTGAGCGCGACGGCGGTCGCTTCGTCTTCGTTCGCCGCGAACACCTTGGCATTCGGGCCTGGGTCAAAATCAACAACTCGGGCGGCGAGCCGGGGCGGACCGCCGGCCGGGTCGGTTTCCACCTGGATATTCAGAACGATCTCGGCGAGAGGGCTTCGTAGCTGATAGACGCGAGCGGGCGGGCCGGTGATTCCGCCGCCTCGCGCAGCGCCTGGAGGGGCCGGGAGATCGAGCTGGAGATCGGACACCAACAGCACCAGGTGGCCCTGGGCGTCGGTGGACACGACGGGCGGTCGTTCGGGTCGCTTGAGGCGGATCAAGGTCGGCAGGCGACCTTCCGACTCCGCGCGCTTGGTGTCGAGACGGCTCAAAAAGCCCGCGTAGTCAACGTTCGTTTCGACCTTCGGCATGCTCGACGCGGGCGTGCCCTCAACGGCCGGCGGGCTTGGCTCGAGGACGACGTTCTGTGCGTCCTGAACATTCTGGCCGTTGTAGAGCCAGCTGATCACGCTATCGAGGGCCGAAGGCAGGTGAACGTCGGCGGTGATGCCCGGCTCGTAGGTCTCAAGGCGTCGTGGTTGAGGCATCAGCGCGCCCCGGGCGTTGGCACGATCGGAAGCGAACACGCGGCCCTCAGCGCGTGCATAGTTGGGATAGGTCTGGAGCGAGAGGTCGGTCAGACCAATCTCGCCGGACGCCAGAGTGCGGCTGTCGGGAATGTACGGAGCGATCTGGGCGTTGAGCTGGGCTTGCCGCTCGCCCGACTTGATCTGACCCAGCTCGTCGGCACCTGCGGGAACTTCCCTGCGCATCTCGGAGATGGCGTTCGTATAAACCAAATTCGTGATCTTTTGCTGGCCGAAACCGAGCAACGAGCCGAATAGGCGCTGAACGCCGCCGCCCGACGCGGGCGTGGAACAGATCGACGCACTCACGCCATGTTGATAGGTCGGCATCAAATGGAGTCCGCCGGCGAGGCGGAACATCACGTACATGGTCAGGATCGCATCATTGCGGGTGGTCGCGGAGAACTCATACATCTTCGCCGCGCGCTGGCCCTGGGCATCGGCGGCGATCCGATCCTGAAAGCCAATTACCGGCGTGATGCTCGTCAGCGCCTGGCTGATAGCGATGTGGATGCCATTGGCCGTCGGTACAAATCCGATGCCGGTGACCGGCCCCGGCGTGACGTAGGACCACTGACCTTTGAAGAAGATCGGACCGGCATCGACGATGCCGTTGGGCATGATGGCATTCGTGACCGCGGAACGGTCGAGCGTCAGCTCAACGTTGGGCGTGTTGTAGAGATTCTTGAGAGCCAACATGAGCGACGCCGATTGGGCGAGTGGCGAACCGTCGATCTGAGCGTGGCCCTCGTCGATCGTTTCGTGGAGGTGCTCGACGGCCTTAACTCGGTCGTTGACCGACCCGGCTGACTCGACAGCAAGCAGGGCGGGACGGAGCCGGTCCTGGATGAAGCCTTGCCACTGGTCGCGGAGCTGTGAGTCGCCGGCGTTGGCGGCTTCGAGAGCGCGGTATTCGGCCCAGGCCAGCGCCATGCGTGGACGTAGCCAATGCCGAAGCTCCTCGCGAAGCTCGGCCGCGGCAGGCCAGGAGGTGGGGGCCAGGGATTCACCGATATCATATAGCCGGCGCAGGGCGTCGAGTCGGTCGTCGGCCTTTTCCGACTTTGAATACGCCTGCAGATCCTGGCGGATCAATCCGAACAGCGTGCGCCAGCTCTCGGCGTGCGGATTGCGATCCGGAGGAATGGTTTCCCAGTCGGTCTCAATTCGACGGATTGCTTTTTCGACCGCGATATAGCTCGGCGTCGCCGGCGCGGCGGCGATCAGACCGGCAGTCGCTACAATCGCCCCGAGTCCCAGAACCACCCGAATCCTCATCGGTTCTCCATTCATTGTGATGTCTCCTCAAGGGTCGAAAGCCGACGCAATCTCACGGCCAGACCTTGGAGCCGCCTTGAGCAGACTCTCTTAGGAATCGCCGATACAGCCGCGACCGGTCCATCCGACGCGTTGCAAATCGAAGACCAGTCTAACGATCGTGCCGCCGTCGCCGTAAGCCAACGGCGGTATCGCGTCGGGGAATGGGGTGGTCGGCGCGGATGCCGACGCTTCGGGGCATGACGCAATTTGTGCCGATTGCGTTCAGTTTGCCGTGCGATCGGACAGGCTGGCCCAGGCGGCGGCTTCACGTGGCCAGTCGGCGGTGGCGCAGGCCTGAGAGAGGGCCATCAGTAATTCGCGAGTGATGGATTGCGGGCTTTTTTCATAAGCTTCGGCGAATGCGTTCCAGGCTTTCCGCAGAGCTTCGCGAGCGGCGATCAGGCGGGTGCGCTCGGCGGCCTGATGGGCGGCCTCCTCGCTGCGTCCGAGGCGAAGCAATGCCTGGGACAGCCGATGATGATATTCGGGGATGTCGGGCCGCAGGGCAACCGCGCGTGTGAACGCCTCAGCAGCCACCTCAGAATCGTTGCGTGCCATCGCGGCGACCCCGGTCAGGTTCTCGATTGCATCGTTGGTGGGAAGATCACGACCGGATTCCAGCGCCTGCGTCAGACCAGCCTGGTCGCCCGAGCGGTACAGGGCGTCAAGGTAGCGAGCGCGGATCTCAGGATCATCGGGCCTCAGGGTATGAGCCTGGGCGTAGAGCCGCAGGGTCTCCGGCAACTGGCCCGCGTGATCGTAGGCGGCGGCCAGGCCCGCCAGGGCATGGGCGTCTTCAGGATCGGCGGCCACGTAACGTCCCAGATGCTCGATGCTGAGGTCGGCCTTGGTTTGCTCGAACTCACTACGCATTCGCATGGTCAGGGTTTCGAGCTGATCAGCCGGACCGAGCGAGGGAAACAGCTCCCAGAACACGCGACGGAACGAATCAAAGCGCTCCTGCATGGCGTAGTGGGCCATCAACTCCAGTCGCGCGTTGGAGGCGAGCGGTGTCTGCTGGCCCTGGCGTGCTCGGTCGAGGTAGTTCTCGAACACGCGCTCGGCCTCTCGACCGCGGGCTAACTTCTTGAGAGCCTGACCCTCAAAGAAGAGTGCCTCGCCTTTGCGAACCGACCAATCGGGGACCCGGCGCAAGGCCTCGACGGCACCGGAAAAATCTTCGGCACCGGCCCGGGCACGAGCGAGCAACAACCAGGCGCGGGGATCGCGAGGATCATCACGAGTGAGCTTGAGCGCGCCGCGTTCCGCATCCCCGAACTGACGGGCCCCGATCATCGTTTCGATTTGCCCTGCCGAGGGAGCCGCCGCGAAATCGCCGAACTCCCACAGTGCTCGACCCGCCGCCGCGACGACGAGGAATCCAAGAAGACCCAACCAGAACCGCCGGTTCAGCCGGACGCGGCCCGATGCCGGCGATCCCTGGATTTGCGGGTCGTCGCCGGTCAACCGCGTGCCTTTCCGAAGAATGGGCCCACTCTCGCAATCTCATTCTAGAAAGATACGGGTGGCTGCCGTCAACACGCCAGGGGAGCGTAACACGCACCAGAAAAGTCGTGAAACCGATGAAATTCTTGTGCGAGACTCGCTTAAATGAGTGGAAGATGATATTGTGCTGACATGCATCCAAGCTCGGTGTTTCCGAGCAACAGTGAACGATTTCGGGTCACCCGCCGTTCTTTTTGGCTTTTTTTGGAACAGTTGATTTTGGTTGGGCTAGTAGCGAAGAGATCACTCTCGGTTTAAACTCAAAGAGTTAGCTGAATGGACGCAACTTCAGGTCAGACGTGGATGTGGCCTGTTGTTTGCATGGAGGGTTTCGGTTCGACGGGCGAACCCGAGGCGCATCGTGACTACCGGTGTGGCGATTTTGAGGCCCCCAGGGCCATGGCAGGACTCTGATGTTTGGACCGAACGTACAGGTTGAGGATGCGGGTGGGGCTCTGATGGCGGAGTTTTGGGACTGCCATCGACTCGACCCGAAGCCAGTCTCCGATTTACGCAAGCTCCTGGAAAAGCACCTCGGACGCGGGCGGCCTGCGGTATTGCTGGTCGATCTCAGTGGTGTCGGCTTCGCCGGCTCGGCGGCACTGGGCGGTTTTGTGGGGATGCGGAAGCTCGGAGTACGGGTTATCTTTTATAATGTCGAGCCGACGGTGCGTGAGGTGTTCCGGCTTTCGCATCTGGAGAACTTTTTCCATTTCGAGACGGATCGTGAGGCGGCCCTGGCCTCAATCCAGTTCAGTCCGGCTCAGCCGAGCCTGACTCCGATGACAGCCGCCTCACTCTCCACGTCGACAAGTCCGCAGACCCGACCCGCATTTGGCGGTGCTATGCCGCCGCTCCGTCGCCTACGCCGCAGCACGGGCTGAGCCGGGGCGACGCGGTTCGTTCTCGGGTCGCGCGGCTCTGGAGTACTGACCCGAGATGAGCCAGCCGACCCCGATCCGCGTCGAGACCGAACGTGGCGTGCGCGTCATCCGGTTTCAGGAACGACGCCTGTTCGATGACCGCACGGTGCGCGAGGTGGGCGATCATCTTCTGCGCGTGCTGGCCCAGGTTGGGCCGGGCGAGTCGTTGATTCTTGATTTTACGGGCGTGGACTCGGCGTCGAGCGCGATGCTTGCGCGGTTGATCTTGTTGCTGCGCCGGGTGGAATCGCTGGGCGGACAGCTCCGGCTGTGCGAAATCGGCGAGGAGGTTGCCCGCGCATTGCGTATGACGAACCTCGACCGGATCTTCTCGATCGACCGGGATCGCCGAGAATCGCTCGAACGGATCGCCCCGAGGGCGAAATAATGTCCTCATTTCGGTTCGTCTGTCTGGGTTGCGGAGATGCGTTCTCCGAGCTTTGGTATTCCAGTTGCCTGGCGATTCAGGCGAGTGGGCGGACGCTCCTGATCGACTGCCCGCATCCGATTCGCAAGATTCTGCGGGAGTCGGCGGGAGCGGCTGGGGTTTCGCTGGACCTCGACCGCATCGACGGCGTGATCCTGACCCATCTTCACGCGGACCACGCCTCGGGGATCGAGGGGTTCGCTTTCTACGCCTACTACTTGTTGGGCCGTCGAATCCCGCTTCTGGCGCATCCGCTGGTTTCCGGGCCACTGTGGGAAGAACGTCTGGAGATGACGATGGGAGAGGCCGACGGGCGTTTCCCCGGCGATCCGAACGCACGCACTGTCGATCTCGGTCATTATCTTGAGCTACGGGCCCTCTCGATCCGTGAGCCGGTGCGACTCGGACCGTTCTCAATCGAGTGCCGGCCGACGATTCATCCGATCCCGACCTTCGCTCTCCGTATCAAGGCCGACGGCCGCACTCTGGGCTATAGTGGTGACACGTCGTTCGACCCTTCGTTGATCGACTGGCTGGCCCCGTCGGATCTGATCGTGCATGAAACGAATCGTGGCATCCACACCGCCTACGAAGCACTCGCGGGTCTGCCCAGCGAACTGCGGTCGCGGATGCGGCTGATCCATTATCCCGATGATTTTCGGCTCGATGAGTCGGTGATCGAACCGTTGCGGCAGGGTGGACTGTACGAGGTGTGAGCGTCCCCCAGGCCGTCGTGGAGCGGGACTCGCCCATCATCAGACGCGGATCTGGGCCCAGTGTCCGCGTAGGAAGCGAATCGCCATCAGCCCGCCGCGTATCAGGATATCGGCGAACATGGCCGTCCACGCGCCAAGTAAGCCGCCGGGCAGTCCCAGGGGTGGGTCGGGCACCGCGAGAAGATACGTCAATGGAAGTCGAATCAGCAGGTAGCCAAGGACCACGACCAGCCAGGGTCCACGCGTGTCTCCCGCTCCACGAAGCGCGCCGCCGAGGACGACAATCGTGGCCAGCGCCGGCAAGGCGGCGGCCACCAACCGGAGCGCCGGCACCCCCTGTTCAGCCACGCCGGGTTGTCCTTGTCCGAGAAAGATGTTGAACATCGGAACAGCGAACAGGATGAGTAGCAACCCCTGAACGCTGAGCACGGCGACACCGAGCTTCCACGCGAGAATGGCAGCGCGACGGGCGAGATCGGGGCGGCCCGCGCCGAGATACTGGCCGGTGAGTGTGCTGGCGGCGACAGAGAACGCGATGACGGTGAGAAATGCGATCGCCTCGCAGCGAATCGCCACGCCGTGGGCCGCCGTGGCGGTTTCGCCGAGTTTGTTGATGAGTGCCAGAAACCAGAGCTGGCAAAAGAGATTGGTGACACTCTCGCCAAACGCGGGAAAACTGATGCGGAGGATTTCGGACAGGATACCGTGATCGGGTCGAAGTCCGTGACACCGAAACGTTAGGCCCGCCCGGCCTTGGGCTAGAGCGACCAGGATCAAGACTCCACCGACGGACTCGGCGATGGCCGTGCCCAGCGCGACACCCGCCAGGCCCATGCGAGGGAGACCGAACGAACCAATCGCGGCGGCCCAACTCACCATCACATTGATCAGGTTCATGACGACCATCACCCACATGCCGGTTCGCGTATCGCCCGCGCCGCGCAGGCAGGCCACGCCCACCGCCTGGCTGGCGAGCAACGGCATGGCGGCGAGTGTGATCCGCAAATAGGTGACC
>JBGSYY010000219.1:0-13707 GCA_041750675.1 Isosphaeraceae bacterium
TCCCGAGGTCGCCCGGGCCGGCGCGGCGCGGCGGCTGGAAAGCTCCGACGGCGTCCGCCACTTTTATCGAATCGACAACATCTCCGGCCGATCACTGATTTCGTTCCCAGGAGCCGACTCTGCCGAACGCCCACGAACCACTCCCTGGTTGAACGTCCGAACTCTTCTGAACGTCGAGGCGGACGGTGCGTGGTTCGACAGCGAATGGACGCTCGATTTCCCTCCCAATCGGCCTCCTGAGCTGGTCACCGAATGGGACCCCAATCTCGACGTCGTGGCCATCGAGGGCGCTGGGGTCAAGGGCTTTGAGGTCGAACCGACGGAGGGCGGCGGACATCGCGTGCGAATCCGGCTCATCGAGGGGATCGCGCCGCGTTCGACCATTCGACTGCGCGGGCTGGCGCGATTGCCTGCGAACGGAGCCTGGACAATACCGCGCGTCCGGCTTCCTAACGCAGCCTGGCTCGGTGAACGAACCGCGGTTCGACTTGGCCCGGAACGCTGGCTCGCCGACTGCCGCGCGCTTGGTGCCGTTCGAGTCCGCCCGCCGGCCGAACTGCGCGAGCGCTTTGGCCGTTCGGCCGTCTTACTCGCCTTCGAGGCCCGGCGCGATGGACCCGCGGCGGAACTGGTTTTCGGTGAGCCTGAGACACCTGCGCGATTCGATCTCCGAGCATCGCTCAAGGTCGAGCCGGGCCGCGCCAACCTGGAGGGTACGGCGACGTGGTTGTTTCGCGGAACTCGCCCCTCCACGCTCACGATCACGATTCCCGAGGAGTGGAACTTCGAGTCCGTCGAGATTCTCGGTCTGGACGAGCCGACCTTCTGGTCGATGGCGAGAGATCCTGGCGAAGGGGTCCTGGTGACGATCACACCGCCACTCTCGCTGGACGGATCAAGCCCTCTGGTTGCGAGGTTCCGTGCCAGTCGTTCGTTGCTGGGCACCGCGCGGCTCGCTGTTCCGCGTTTGCGGCTCTCGCCAGGTCGGCCCGGCGATGAGCTATGGTCTCTCTTCGCCGATGATCGCATCACGCTCAAACCGCTTGACGACCGCGGCGTTGAGTGGCTCGACTCCGCCATGAATTCCAAGGAAGGAGTCCCGAGCCTCGATCCCTCTCAACCAAATCCTCGACTCGCCTGGCGCTGGCTGAGCAACGACGCCTCGCTCGAACTCGACCTACGAAAGATCGGCACGTTTCGCAAAGCTACGACTCGTCTGCTCGCCCGCGTGCTTGTCGACGAACAGATTCGGCTCGACGCCTTTCTGACCCTCACCCGCAGCGATCCCGACGAAACGATCGTCGAGCTTCAAGAGCCTAATGCGGGAGCGACCTGGACCTGGTCACTCTGGCGAAACAGCCTGGACCAACCGGTCAAGGATCTCGGCACCCGGTCGTCGGCGGGTCTCGGGGACTCCAGCTCACAAAGGCTCCGCGTGCTCCAGATCCCACCCAGGAGGATCGGTGAGGAACGCACCACATTGCACGCGACCAGGCTGGTCAAGGGCAGCCGCCTTCAGCTGCCCGCGCTGCCCGCTTTGCCTGGCTGGAGCACCGGGGCAACCTTGATCGTGGCCGCCGACGACTCACGGGCCATCGATCTTACGGGCAAGCGACTCATTCGATTGGACGCCGAGAGTGCAATCGCCGAAGCCAACGCCGAGATCAACGATTTCGCCTTATTCGCCGGTGCCCCGCTGGTGGAGCTACCCCAGCAGCTCGCCTTTGAAGTCGCCAGCCCCGAGGATCGAATCGAACTGCAAACCCGCACTCTCGACCGTGTGGATGCCGGAGGCATCGTGCTCCACGCCGAATTGCGGAAACGACCCGGCCCCGATCGGCTATCCGTGAATCGACTCACACTCACGCTCGCGTCCGGCGGATTAAAACCCCTGCGGATCGCGTTCCCCGAATCCGCGCGACTGATCGGAACAAGTCGCGACGGAACGCCCTTCGATCCTTCGATGGAAAACGGAGAACTGGTCTGCCCCGTCGAAGCGACCGGTCTCAATCCGCGCTCCACAATCACTCTCGTTGTCGACTATCTCGAAGACGCCAGGCCAGAGGCGACACACTGGCCTGTACCTCGGCTCTCTCTGCCCTGTCAGTCCTCGCTGCTTATCGTCGAAGGACTGGCGGGCGACCGGGAACCGAAAGAGCCGACATTGGCCTCGATGCCCGTTCCGCGTGGATTCGCGCGCGGACCTTCTCAATCGACGAAGCTCCGTGAGTCAGAGACGCCTCGATCAGAGCCGGACACCCTCGGCGCAACCCTGGGGATGTTCGTGTCGAGTGGCGAGTGGTGGATCGTCGATCGACTCACTCTCGACGATCACGGCATGGATCCGTCGAGTCCGCTTCCCGCTTCGGAGGCTTCCCTCCAGGGATCGGAGATCGAGCCACGGCTTTCGTCCATCAATCTTCGGGTCAACGACGTGGGACCATGCCGGCTGCTGACGTGGGCCGACGCACCGACGCTTTCCAGTGCCGACAAGGCGAGAGTCGCCGAAGCGGCGCGCGATGGACAGGATCGCACCGGCCGCTATTTCGGCTTCGAGCGTTGGCTGGCGCGCGGGCCGATCAAGCCGCTCGCCTGGGATCGCTCGAACCCTACGCCCCCGTCCGATCTCGCACGATTCTTGATCGCCGGGCAACCTCTTCAGAAGGTCGCCACTCAACGGCGCGGTGGGCCACAACCGCTGGCCCTGGGTTTGGTCGCCGCGCTCGTCGTGGCGTTGGGCTGGCCCTTCCGATTCCTGGCGCGATCGACGCGAATCTCACTGCTTATCCTGATGTTGCTCGCCTTGATTCCGACGCCCTGGCAACGCCCGGAGTGGGTGCCCTGGCTTGCGGCCGTTTCCATCGGCGCGGGGCTGCTTGCCTTACTCTGGCTTATCCGACCGCGCCTTCGTCCGGCCCGCTCGGGAAACACGACCGCGCCATCGACCCTGACCCTCCGGCCCGATCGAGTCGTCGCTTCCTGCACACTCGCGGCGGCACTCTTTTCCGCTCTGGGAATGACCTTCGCCCAGGAGCCGGTGGCCGTAAAGCCTCCGGAACCCATTCTTGCGCTCTTACCCTTTGAAACCAATGAGCAGGCCGCTCTCGGGCCGGTGCGAGCCATTGTCCGACTCAGTGATCTCGAGCGTCTTGATACCCTGGTAAGGAATGCACAAGCACGCCAGTTGAGAGGTCAGGAATCACGCATTGATGGTTTCGGAGCACTTTCCGCAAGACACCGGATTCGCGGCGATCGTGGCCGAATCGAACTGGAAACGACCCTCAACCTGAGTGACGCCGGCCCAGCAGGCGGGCGCTGGCCGATCCCCTTGGATGGCTGGCTCGGGGTCACCGCGCAGTTGGACGGTAGCGCCGTGCCGATCGCCGTCGATGCCGATGGTCGGGGCGGCCACGTCCGCGTGACGGACAAACCGGCGGGCGTCGGCCATCAACTCGTGATCAAGGCCACACTGGCCGCCGATCCGCTCAACGGGGCCACTCTCAAAGTCGTGCCCGTTGCGCGTTGCGTCGTTGAGGTCGAAGACTTCACCACCTCGTCAGCGGGCCTGGCAGGACCAGTCTCTCAATTCACCGTCGCCGCCATCGGTGGAGCGGCCGAGCCGTCGCGGCCGCCGCTGGGATTAATGATCCTCTGGGACGCGCTTCCGTCGGGCGATTTGCTGGAGCTTCAAGTCCGTAACGTCGGAACGACTTCCCTGGAACGACTCAGGCTGGACCTCCCGGACGGGTCCGAGTTGCGCTCGATCGACCCGGTCGGACGTCGCGACCGGACCGCTTCGCGTGCCGACGCGGGAAGCTTCGACATCGATTTCGAGCCTCCCCTCGCGCCCGAGGCCGATGCTCGATTCCGTGTCTGGACACCGCGGCCCGACAACCCTTCAAGCAATGGCGGCCAAGCGCTCGAGCTTCCGCGAGTGACCTTCCCCGAGGCCCGCATCCAGGGCCTTCGAATCGCCCTCAGGGCCCCTACGAACTGGACGATAACCCCTGCCCAACCACTCGCCCGCGAGGGTCTGCGCGGGGCGGTCACGGACTTTCTCAAGGAGTGGGGAGAGCTTCCCTCAGGCGGGGGCCAGCCGGTCGCCGCCTGGGAAGGTCCCAACCCCAGGGGGGCGGCGTGGATCCTGAGGCCCGACATGCTTCCCACACACATCCGGCCCGAGGTTCAATGCATCCTCGACGGCGGACGAGTCTCCTTCCGCGCGGATGCCGTTTTCCTTGAGCTTCCGCCCTGGCTCGATTCTCTGGGAGTCCGAATTCCCAAGGGCTTTCGGCTCTACGATGTCCAGGGCGACGGCATCATCGGCTGGTCGCGCCCTTCACCCGATCAAATCGAAATACGTTGGGATGGCGCGGCACGGCCTCCTGAGCGTATCAGCTTGCTGGGCTGGATCGAGTCGGCCCGCGCCAGTGGTTCGGTCGAGGGCCTATCTCGCGAGCTATCGCTGAGCCTTCCGGAATGGCGCGCCGACGTCGTGGAGCCGGCGATTCTCAGCGTTTCGGCCGCGCCGGAGATCGCCATTGATCTTGAAGAAACTCCCGGCTGGACTCGAACGACGCGATCGGATTTCAGTGCCAGTCCGCAACCCGTGCGCGCGGAACTGGAGATGCAGCCCGGCTCGCCGCCGACGCGCCTGCGATATCGCCTGGAAAACCGCGCGGCCGACGTCCGTGTTTTCAGCCACCTCACGTTTCAGCCCGACTCTGTCGAGTGGCAGGCGTCGGCTCGCTATCGCGTCCGCGGCGGACCCTGTCGCGAGATCCGGCTGGAGTTTCCGACGTCGTTCGCGGAGCCGTTCACGATCGAGGTGCAGCCGACTGGGGGCCGGATCCAAACGACCACACTGGGCGAAACCACTCGCGTCGAGATTCGCTTCGAGGAGCCGATCTGGGACGAGCCGATTGTTCTGATCCGATCGACGGCACCGCTTACGAGTCGTTCGCTGGACTTTCCCACGCTCGTGCCGCTCGGCCTGGGTAGAGTCGATACCTATCTTGGTTGGGTCGACGCCTCTCGCCTGGATTTCACGGCCGAGGGAACCGCGGGAATCCGCGAGGTCGAATCGTCGCGGTTTCCGGCAGCCGATCTCAATCTGGCCACTCAGGAGAATCGACGCGTTTACCACGTCCTTCGCGCCGGTTGGTCACTCCGGCTCAGGCCCACGCGCCCCCTTGAGAATCCGAATCGGGCACGGGTGCTCTGGGCCGAGCAGGAGCTTCAGGTCGATGCCGATGGACTCGCTCGAGGACGCTTACTCTGCCTTCTCGATCCCGCCTCTCGGGGAATGCTCCACGTTCGAGTGCCCGAGGGGATCGATGTCGCGGGCGCGCACGACGGTCAGGGCTTCCTCGAATGCTACCGCGCCTCGGCCTCGGAATTGCGCGTCTCCACCCGAGCGGCCCAGCAGGTGGCGCTGTACTGGTCGGCTCATGCCCGCCGCGCTCGCCCCGGGCAACGGAGCCGGCTGTCGATCCCCGTCCCCCTTGATTCGGGCATTCCCCTTCAGGTCGTCTGGCGCGACCCGACGTGCGGTCCAGTCCCGAGCGTGGAATCCACGGTCCTCTCCGTGAGTTCCCAGGGGTTGATGCTCGTCGAGAAACTTGAAGCCGCCTCGCGATTCGTCCAGGCAAGTCTGGACCGTTTCGACCGATCCTCGGCAGTTGCGAAGCAAGCGCTGGTTTTCCGCCTCAGAGAACTCGGACGCCTGCGCAGCGAAGCTCGCCGAGTCATCGCGACTTCGGAATCATCCATACCCGTAACAACACTTCAGGAGATGGCCGAAACCGCCTACGAACGGGTTCATGAGTCAGTCCGTTTGGCCGGCCTCGAACCGCTCTGGGACCAGGCGACGGTCCAGGATCAGAACGGCACGACCCAAGCCCCTCCGCCGTCAATTCCTCAGGTCGGTCAGGCACATGGCTTTCGGGGAACCACGACAGTCGCATGCCCCAGCTTCCGTGTTGAGGTCGCGCCTCGATGGGCGACAACCCTGCCGGATCCGCGATTTCTGGCCTCGGTCGGCCTGCTCCTGGGTGCCTGCGCCCTGGTCGCCGCGTGGCTCCGGCAATCCGCAACCTGCTTCTTCTGCGTGGTTGCGGTGCTGGTTTTGACACTGATCCGACTCGTCGGATAGCGCCCTCCGACGAGCCGGTGAAGTGGTCGACCCAAGTTTCCGGTGGATTCGAGGCTCAGATCAGCTCAGGCACGGGCTTTCCGCCGTCGACGATCTTGAACGGCCGCCCATTGGGTGTGGTGTATTGCGTCGCCAGGTCGATCTCCATGGCCTTGGCCATGGTGGCGATCACGTCCTGCACGCTCAACTCGCGATCGACGATCTCGACGCCGTCCTTATCCGTCGATCCGATTGCCTGGCCACCCTTGAGGCCCGCGCCGCCCATCACCACCGACCAGCCGTTGGGCCAGTGGTCGCGTCCGCCATTCTGGTTGATGCGCGGTGTTCGGCCGAACTCGCCCATCCAGACGACCAAGGTGTTGTCGAGCATCCCGCGTCGCGACAGATCCTCAACGAGTGTGCCCATCCCCTGGTCGAGCTGAGGCAGGTTGCCGTTCCTGAGCGTCTCGAAAATGTCGTTGTGATTGTCCCAGCCGCCAAGCTGGACTTCGACGAACGTGACACCTGCCTCGACCAGCCGACGAGCCATCAAGCAGCCCTGTCCAAACGAGTTTCGGCCATAGGCGTCGCGCAGTTCCTTGGCTTCGTCGTCGAGCATGAAGGCCCGCGTATATTGAGAGTTCATCATCTTGACCGTCTTTTGATAGACGGCCTTGTGGTCCGCCGCGGCCTGGCCCCGGTTCTGTGTGCGGAAGTTATCTTCAACCGCACCGAGCATGGCCAGCCGACGCCCCAGCCGAAGCTCCGCGATTCCGCCTTGCGGACGCAGATTGGAGATCGGCGAAGTCGGGCTTTGCACATAAAACGGCGCGTGCGACATCCCCAAAAAGCCCGCCCCCTCGCCCGGCCCATTGATCGAGATGAAGTGCGGTAGCGGGAAGTCCTCGCCGGCCTTATGGCCCAGTTCATAGGAACAGACCGAGCCGAAGCTGGGATGGACGATCGTCGGCGTCGGCGTGTAGCCCGTGTGCATCACATAGGTGCCGCGATCGTGGTTTCCCTCGCGCGAGTTGAGCGAGCGCAAGACGTTCAGGTGCTTCATCTGCTTGGCGACCGTGGGCAGATGCTCACAAATCTCGATTCCCGGAGCCGACGTCGCGATCGGCCGAAACTCGCCGCCGTTCTTCTCGCTCTCCGGCTTCAGGTCCCACGTGTCCATGTGGCTCGGCCCGCCGCCCATCCAGAGCAAGATGCACGCCTTGTGAGACCGGCCCAGCGGGCTGGCGGCCCGCGCCTGCAACGCGTAAATCAACTGCGACGCCGGAACTGCCAGCGACGTGGCAGCCAGGTGGCCCATGAAGTGCCGGCGCGTCATGCCGGCGGGCGTATGCAGGCGCTCGAACATGGTGCGGCAGTCCTTCTTTCAAGGGGCAGGGGGGAGGGACGAATGCCTCGGGTCGCGGTCACTTATTCAGGATGAACTCGTTCGAGTTCAGCAAAGTCCAGAACAGATCCTGCAGCACGCCCAGCGTATCGGGATTGGAATCAAACAAGCCCGAAGCCCAGCGCAGCTCGGCGGCCGTGGGCGGTCGCGAGAGGGATGCCAGATAAAGATTCTCAACGGCGTAGCGCACCGGCGGCATGCCGCGCTGGAGTCGCGCCTGGTCGAGTACATACGCCAGGAAACTGCCCGGCTCGCCACTCACGGCCTTGCTCATCAATTCACCGTTCATCATCATCAGGGCCTGGGGGATTGTGCCCTGGAAGTTCGACGACTCGCCGGCCTCGTCGTTGTTGAACGCGACCACAAACTGGCGCAGCCATTGCTCGCGGAGCTTCTCCGATCCGCCTCCTTCGGTCCGGTGCGCGGCGGTCGCCGTGATGAGCGAGTCGAAAAGCTGCTCGGGCGTCATCGGTTTGAGTGGATAGTGGCTGAACAGCGCCTCGTCCTGGTCGTTCGATTTGGTCATCCGGCTGGAAACGTGATACGCCTTGCTGGCGGTGATCCAGCGGATCAAAGCCTTTACATTGTAGTTGCTGGCCCGGAAATCGACGGCAAGCTGGTCAAGCAGCTCCGGGTGGCTGGGCGGATTGTGGTCGCCAAAGTCGTCCACCGGATGGACCATCCCGCGACCCACGAGGTGACCCCACATCCGGTTGACGAACGCGCGGGCGAACTGGTCGTTCTCCGGCTCGGTCATGAACCTGGCCAGCTCGACCCGCCGCACCACGTCCATTCCGGCATCGATCCGCCGCCCGTCGAGATACGTCGGCGGCACCACGCCGACGACCGCGTTCCGCTTTTCGAACCGCGCCCAGTCGTCGGTCGGCTCGTCGTAAACTTCCATGCCGTCGCGAACGACCGCTCCACTGGCCTCGATCGTCTCGATCGGCCGCGACCGAGTGCCCCGGAAAAACGCATTGATGCCCCAGAAATCCTGCTGCTTCCAGTCGTTCGAGGGGTGGTCATGGCACTGGGTACACTGGAGCTGCTGACCCATGAAAACGCGGGTGCTGGAGGCCGTCAGGTTCACCTTCTCATCGGCGAAATGCGCCAGGGCGTAGTTGACCGCCCCGTTCTGCTTGTTGGAGCCGGTCGCCGTGAGAAGCTCGCGGGAAATCTCGTTCCAGGGCCGTTCCGAAGCAAATTGGGTACGCAGCCAGGTCGCCAGGGCTTCACGGTCGACGTTTTGCGCCTGGGGCCGACGACCGACAAGGACGTTGGTAAAAACCGTCCCCATGTTCTTGGCGTAGTCGGGATGGGCCAACAAATTCTCGATCAGCTTCTGCCGCCGCCCAGGGTCTTTGCTGTTCGAGAGGAACCCATTCGTTTCCTTGACGTTGGGAATCCGGCCGAGAAGGTCCAGATACGCACGCCGAAGAAACTCGGCATCGGTGCAATCCGGTGACGGCTTGACCCCCGCCTCGTTCCAGGCGGCGTCGAGCTTCTCGTTGATGTAGTCCAGGTGTTGCGGAACCGAACCGGCCGAAACCGTGGGAGCGGGACTCGCCGTGCGCTCCGACGAGACTGGAGCGCCGGCCTCCGTCTCCTGATAAGCACGGGCTATCGAGGCCGGAATCAGCCAGACAGCCCACCCGCAAACGGCAGCCGCCAGCCATCCCGCACGGCGGACACGGGGCATGAGACCACCTCAACGAAGTCAGAGAACGGGGGAGGGAGAAATCGAGGCGGCGAGGCGAGATCGTTGGTCACTCAAAGCGGAGCTAGGAGAATTTGCCGAACCGTTTCCTGAATTTAGTCTAAGATGCGATACGCGCTGGGTCAAAGTGCAAGATAAATGAATGCGTGTGAGCTTGCCCAAAAGGTGGTACGGAATCCACATCGTGCCGTGACACCCGCGGTCGATTCTCTCTTGAAGCCATCATTTGGCCTGACGGAGAGGCCCTACTCAGGCGGCATTCGTCACGAACCGGCGACTGCCAGCATGCGTGTGGCAATCAGGTACGCAGTGCCCCAAACCGCTGAACCAATAGAAACCCAGCGAGGGGGCGTAGCTCCGCTGCGAAATGTTCAGCGAGCCGACGAGCGCGGGGCAATCCGACAAGCATGGAATACGCCGCGAATTCAGGCCATCGCCACCATGACCCAGAAGAGGCGCTCCAGAAAGACCGAAGGTCGAGATCCCATTTCGCCCTCTCGGTTCATACTCGGCTTCGCAACCTCGCTGGCCTCACGCGCTTTCCCGATGACTGTACACCTCGTACAGCTTCCGATAAAGCGCCGAGGATCGGCGCAGTTCGGCATCGGTGCCCACCGCCTCGACCCGGCCCGCGTTCATCAGCACGATTCGGTCGACGTCCTGGAGCGACGACAGGCTGTGCGTCACCATGATCGTCGTACGGTCGCGGGTGAAATGTTGCAGAGCTTTGCGAATGAGGGCCTCGTCCTGGATGTCGATGGCGCTGGTGGCCTCGTCAAGCAGTAGAATCGCCGGATCGCGAAGGAACGCGCGGGCCAGGGCGATTCGCTGCCGTTGACCGCCCGAGAGCGACATCCCACGCTCTGTCAGGATCGTGTCGTAACCCTCGGGAAGCTGTTCAATGAAGGTGTGCGCGTACGAACGCCGCGCAGCCTCCTGAATTTCGCCGCGCGTGGCGTGCGGACAACCATAGCGAATGTTGTCGGCGACCGTGCCCTCGAACAGGATCGTCTCCTGGGTGACGAAGCCGATCTGCAACCGCAGGCTGCGCGTCCGCACGTCGCGAATATCGTGGCCGTCAATCTCGATCGAGCCCCTGTCCGGGTCCCAGAACCGGCCCAGCAGGTTGAGCAGCGTCGACTTGCCGCACCCGTTCGGCCCGACGATGCCGACCCGCTCGCCATGGGCGATCGAGAGACTCACTCCGCGAAGCACGGCATCGCGGCTGGAATAAGTGAAATGCACGTCGTCGAACACGATCGAGCGGCTATGCCGGGGCAACATCGGAGCACCCGGCCGATCGATCACCTGAGGCTGGCGATCCATCATCGCGCAGATGCGGTCGGAGGCCGCCGCGGCGCGCTGAATCTTGGAGTGAACGTTCGAGAGCTTGCGGATCGGGTCGGACATGCCGGCCAGCATCGTATACAGAGTGAGCAGGTCCTCGATCATCATCGGCTGCGACGCCATGGGCAGCCGGAACAATCCAAAGTTGAGGCTCAACGTCTGATTCAGCACCAGATACGAGCCGGCGAGCAGGGCAATCGCCACGGTGGTCAGCGAGAGCAGTTCCAGAATCGGATCACTGATGGCGTCGATCTTGGCGACTCGCACGCTCTTCTTGTAAAGCGTCTTGGTCTCGCGGAAGAACCGCCGCCGCTCCTGACGTTCGGTGGTGTATGCCTTGACGACCTTGATCCCCTGGAAGCTCTCCTGAAGGATCTTGTAAATGTTCGACATGCTCTCAAGCGATCGCCTCACCGCGCGCTTGAGAATCTTGCCCACGTGGACGGTCGTGAACGCCGAGATCGGCACGATGATCAAGGTCAGGCACGTCAACCGCCAGTTTAACCACATCGCCCCGGCCAGGCAGGTGGCGATCCGCAACGGCTCGCGCACCATCTTGCTCAAAAGCGTGTTGAAGCCCTGCGACACGGAGTCGATGTCGTTCGTGAATCGGGCCATCAGCTCGGCCGACCCCTGGTCGGAAAAGCTGGCCAGGTCGAGCGCCATCGTGCGCCGGAAGAACAGGTTGCGGATGTCGAACAGGCTGAGCTGGGTGACGTCGGCCACCAGGACATCTTGCGAAAACTGGAACACGCCCTTCACGGCCACGCCGAGCATCACGACACTCAGCAGAAGCACCAGCGTGCGGAAGCCGTCGTTGGGCAGAAACCGATGAATCCAGGGGGCGAGCCAGCGCAGCCGTTCGCCGTGCTTGCGCTCCTTGTCCAACTCGCGGTCCAGCGAAGTCTTGCGTTGCAGCAACGACCCGGTCGCTTCGCGGCGATAATGGCTCATGGCGTCGGAGAGTTCTTCGACACGCGCGGCCGCCACCGCTTGCTCGTGCCGCAACTGAGCCAGAACCGCGTTGGGCGGGGCACGATCAAATCCGGCGGCGGGTGCGGGGTTGTCCTCCTGAAGCCGACGTTGAGCCTCGCGAACCTCGGCCTGCTTGGCGTCGGCCTCAGCCTGGAGTGCCTGGAACCGATCCCGCAACATCACCACGCCCTCAGCGCGAGGCAGCCGGGTCGCGTCGTCAACGGCCGCGATCTCGGCCAATCGCCCTTCCAGCGAGTGAAACCGAATTTCATTCTCGCCGATCTGCTCGGTGATCCAGCGCTGGCAGTTCTGGTGATAGAACAAAATTTGCAGCAGCGGATAAACCGCGCTGATGTTCAAGAACCAGAGCACGGCCACCATCACCGCGCAGCCCAGAGACAGGACGAACCGGCCCCGGTACGGCCACGCGAATCGAACCAGGCGGATGAAGTTCTTCATGTATGGGAGTGGCCGCCGCGAGGCGGGAAATAGGGGGTTTTGGGCATCCATGCCCGCGCCCGTCGGCGTTCTCGGCCGACACGAGCTCGCGGCTGCGATGCTGGTAACACATCGACGAGAATCCGGCAACCCCGCCTCCGCGGTCCACGCGACGCACTCCACGGGGTTGACCTTGGCCGTTCTCGCCAGAGCGGTTAGATTGCCGGGCCGTTGAAGTGGCTCTGTCGAGTCGCCCCGTCACGGAGGACGGATGGAGATCCTCGCCCTCGTCGAAACCCGCGAGCATGTCTGCTGCCGCTATCGCGTGGAGGCGTTCCGGCCCGCACTCGAAGCCGCCGGCGCACGCCTTGTTGTGCAGGGGCTGGCTCGCGGCACGCTGGCTCGGCTCAAGCAACTGCGCTCGGCCAGCCGGTTCGACGCCGTCCTGCTCCAGCGCAAGCTCCTGCCCGGCTGGCAACTGAAGATTCTCCGGGCGGCCGCCCAACGCCTGATTTTCGACTTCGACGATGCCGTCGTCTTTCGCGATTCCTTCGATGCGCGCGGACCTCATTGCCGACGACGCCGACGCCGGTTTGTCGGCCTCATGCGTTCGGTCGACCTGGCGCTTGCGGGCAACGGATTTCTGGCCCAGCTCGCCATCGACCACGGCCTGCCCAGTTCGCGCGTTCTGGTCATGCCCACTTGCGTTGATACCGCGATTTACACTCCCAAGACGCACGAAAACCGCGAGAGCTGTACGCTTGTCTGGGTCGGCTCGTCCAGCACCCTGCGTGGAATGGAAGAACAGAGCGACCTCTGGTCGCAGGCCGGTCGCGAGATTCCCAACCTGCGACTGCGGCTGGTTTGTGACCGCTTCGCCCGCTTCGATCCCTTGCCGATCGAGGAAAGGCCCTGGTCGTCCGCCACCGAGGTCGCCGACATCACCTCCGCCGATGTGGGCATCGCCTGGATGCCCCACGACGTCTGGAGCCGCGGCAAGTGCGGCCTCAAGCTGCTTCAATACATGGCCGCCGGCTTGCCTGTCGTGGCGAATCCCGTGGGCGTGCATGCGGAAATGATCGACGAGGGCCGCAACGGACGCCTTGCCGGCGACGACGCAACCTGGCTCAAAGCCCTCGCCGGACTGGCCCGAGACCCCAGCCAGCGAGCCGAAATGGGTCGCGCGGCCCGCGCCCTCGTCGAGCGTGAATACAGCCTCGACGCCTGGTCCTCGCGCTTCGCTCGCGCCGTGATGGATTCCGGCGAACGCGCCTCTCCCGAGCTAGCCGGACCTCATCTTCATGCTCAACAACATCAGCGATCGGCCTTGACCCGATCGGCACGGAGCCGTCGATCATGACCCGGCTGGCCGGCCGCCCCACCACGGCATTTCCCCCACGACGCGCGGAGGTCCCGGTCGAGCCGTTGCACGTCTCCAGCCAGGCCGTGCCCACCCCGCTGTTTCGCACCCCCGGTTGGACCTGGTCTCAGTTCGGCGAAATCGGCTGGTGGGTCGTCCGAGAATGGCGTGATCGACTTCTCGGACCCGCCGGCTTGCGTCTCGAACAATGGCGGGCCGAGGGTCGCTTGCACACGATCAAGACCGGCCCCAACCGCGTCGTCTATCGCGTGCAACTTCCCGACGCCGCCGTTTACATCAAACACTACAAGGTTCCCAGTTGGCGCGAGATC
>JBGSYY010000220.1:0-5382 GCA_041750675.1 Isosphaeraceae bacterium
CGTGCGGCGGCCTCGTCGCCGGCAGACGTACAACACCCGCGCACCCGCGCTCGGACTCGCGGGCGTGGGGCGGAGGATGTCACGAAAACGGGACGGGCTTCGAATCAGTCCGACCCGTGCTGCTTGACGATCTTGTTATAAAGGCCGAGCAGCAGGATGGTGGGCACCCAATGGCCGACGAACTGGGCGTCTTCCTTGCGCCCGGCGATCTGAAGCACGGCCGAGATGCCGATCGCGCCAATGGCGGCGCTCAGATAGGTTCCCGAGGGAACCATGCTGGTGTAATGCTCGATGGTCTGGGTGATCGCGCCTTCTTGGCGTTCCTCGGCGCGAACGCCGTTCTGCGGTTGAGTCATCGTTCCGTGCGACATGGTGAAACTCTCCTGATGATAGAGTCTGCAAAACCCGGGAGGGGGAACCGCCGATGCGACATTCGGCATGGGCGGTTGTCCGGCTGGGACTATGGAGCAATCGGCATGCCGCCAGCGACTGCCTGGCATTGGATGCCGAGACGCTGCCCGCAGGGTCGGGTGGCGGCAGACAATCTTCCAAGGTCCGAACGGGGCACTATATCCGCATTTGTTGATTGAAACGAAAAGAGCGTCCGCCTGTTCAACGGCCGACCAGACCCCGGCGCAGGGTTTCGGCCAGGGCGACTTCGCCGTAGCCTTGATCGACCATCAAGCAGGGCACTTCGTGCTGTTCGCAGAGCGGGCGAAGCTGTTCGGTGACGACGTGGCCGACAAGGCTTTTGAGGATGATGACCAGGTCGATCGACCCACCTCGGACGCGTGCCTTGAGCGATTCCATGGCAGCGGGGCGTTTGTCCTCCTGGGCTTCCCAGTCCAGCTCGGCGAACTCGAAGAGGCTTTCGAGCTTGCGCCGGCGTTCCTCGCGCGGTGAGCCGCCGATGACCAGTGCCTTGCGGCCTCGGGTTTCCTCGACGACGTCGCGAATCGACTCGCGGAATGCTTCGTCCTCGCGGCCGCGGCCCTCGTCTTCCTCGCGTTTGGCCAGATGCTTGCGCAAGGCCCGATATTCGCCGCCGGTGAGTCGATCGGCATAGGGGCGGACGAGTTCGATCAGCGCCGGGTCGGATGGACTGAAACCCGCCAGCACGCGGCCGAGAACCTCGTGAAACGCTTCCAGTTCGGGTGAGTCCTCGGCCAGTTCGCCGCGGGCGCAGATCACGCGCAGCTCGTCGAAGGCCTCGCGGGCGACGCCGTGGGCCTGATGCTGGCGGTCCTGTTCACGGGCTTGCTGCTCCAGGCGTCGGCGCTCGGTGTCGCGGCGTTGCTTGGCGGTTTCGGTGGCCTGTTTGAGCCGTTGTTCGTTCTCGGCGATGAACTGGTCCCAGTCGGTGTTGAAGCCCTGGCGGAAGGCCTCGATGTAGCCCGGCTCGTATTGCTTGGAGAGTCCGACCAGCCGATGAAAGAGGCGCTGAAGCACGGTCGCGGCGTCGGGGCCAAGCTCCTCGACGGGGAAGGCCTGAAGCCGACGATGCCGGCCGATCCAGAGGGCGAGCTGGGCGTATTGCTCGGATCGTTCGAGCATTTCGTAGAAGGAGGCAGCGCCCTCGACCTCGCGCACCAGGGCGCGGAGTTGACCGGCGGGCGTCAGGGTTTCGGCGGTGCGGGCCAGGCCGTCGATGGAGGAGAACTCCTCGACGCTTTCGGGGCGAAGGCGTTCCAGCTCGCGGCGCAGCTCGTGATAGGATTCCACGGCCGTGGCCAGTTGGGCGCGAAGGGTCTGCGCCTCGCGGGTGCGCTCTTCCAGTTCGGATTCGGCGGCCAGCCGTCGGCCCTCGATGTCGGCCTGGCACGTCTGGATCTCCGCCTCGAAGGTGGCCAGTTCATCCGTGGCGATGGTGCCCCGAAGCTGGGCTACCTTGCGGATCAGGTCCTTGAGCTGCTGTTCGTCCTCGATGGCGGTGTCGAGTGCTCGTTGTAGTTCGGGCCGGCGTTCGCGGAGCCGGGCGTCGGCGACGCGTGCGTCGTTCTCAAGCGTGCGCAGGGTTTCGGCGGCCTGTCGCGTATCGGCTTCGAGCCGTGTTGACTTGGCGCGTGACTCGGCCTGTCGCACCATCTCGGCCAATCGTTCCAACGAATTCGCCATGTCCTGCCTTCACGTCGAGCAAAGCCGCAACAGCCGCGCGAAACGGTTCCCGGCCGTCTCGCGATGTCACGGAATGGAAAGGCCGAGGGGCAGTCGGGCCAGTGAAACGGCACGCCGCCCTCGTTCTGAATCTGACCGTATTTTATGAGAAGCGCATACCCAGATGGGGAGTGCGATCCGCTCAAAAAAAATGCGTGCCGTCTGTTCTACGCTCTTTTGCCCAGCGAGGGAACTCCTCGGACTTCGCCGCCTTGATCGCCGGGTGCAGCTCGAGGCTCTGGTTCCTTCCTGAACTCGACCCGAATCGCGCTCTCCAGGGTGATGAGACCGATGGCGGATTGGATGAACGCTCCGACGCAGGACGTCATCGTCACCCGACGCGATATCAAGAAAAATTCCCGACGCGCGCAACGCCGGCGCTCCTGCCGCGATGAAAGAGGGTGAGAGCGAAAGAAACAACGGGTGCAACGAAGCCCTGAACGACGCGAGGTTTTCCGATGTTCATCACCACCCTGATCCAGACCCTGACGAGCCGCACGACGGGCACTCATCGGACCGCGCCGCGACGGGCCTTGCGACCCTGCCTCGACGGCCTTGAATCGCGGCTCTCGCCCGGCGGCGGCTGGACGGCTCCGGTCTCCTACACACCGCCCACCTACGTCGCCACCACGACCACACCCACCAGCACCACCCCGACCCAGTGGACCGGCACCATGACACCGCAGGTCATGCCGCCCTCGACCATCGTCTGATCACGACCGCCTTCGCCCAAGTTCGCAACACAACCCGAGGCCCGCCGGAGACCCGAACTCCGGCGGGCCTCGTCGCGTTGACATCAGTACGGAACGCGATCGGGCCGGGCGTGGTAGGCTCTCCAGACTTCCAGGGCCTCGGCGCGGGCCTCGGCCACCGGGCGGCAGGGCAAGGTTCGCTGGTCGGGGGGGCGAGCCAGTTCGTTATAAAGGTCGAGATCGGCGAAGTCGCCGTAAACTTGCGCATCTTCGCGCGTCGACGCATAGTAAATCTGGTCGATTCCGGCCCAGGCCGCCGCCGCGTAGCACATGGGGCATGGCTCGCCGCTGGCGTAGAGGATTGCCCGATCCAGTCGGAAGTGGCCGACCACACCCATGCAGGCGGTGCGGATCGCCTCGATCTCGGCGTGCCAGGTGGGGTCGCGGGTGACCACCACACGGTTGAAGCCCTCGGCCAGGATGAGGCCGTCGCGGACGATCAAGGCCCCGAACGGCCCGCCGGTGCCCAGCTCCAACGCCCCGCGGCGGGCCAACACGATCGAACGGCGGAGAAAACGGAGGTGGTCGGCGAGGTCGGGTTCCAGAGTAGGCATGGGGATTTAGGGAAGATGGGTCTAAAGGGTAATAGTTCTTGCGATTTGTGATGGCATTTTACCGCTGCCGGCACGTCGTCGCCGTCGATTTCGGCGCGCGAACGTTCGGTTATGCGGACTGGGCTGAGTTTGGCGAGGCATTCCGGGGGTTGGCCCGAAAATTCGCAAACCCCGGGTGGCCTCCACCTTTTCCTGTGGTCGGCTGAGACGAGGATACCTGCCCGTTTGTTTGGAGCCGGCGGGGTGGTGCCTGGGTTTGAATTGTGCGCGCGAACGTCGGGTTGCGCTGGGTGGAGAAGGATTGACGATTTCGGGGAGTTTGGGGACGGAGCGGAATGCCAAGGAGCGCGTGAGGAGGGGCGTTGCAGATGGTCGTGCGTGGTGGGGTCGAGTATCGGTCGGAATGGTGGAATTACCTGGGCAGTGCCATTCGTTCCTGGCACCTTTTACCACCCCGGGCGCTTGCCCCGGCGGGGGGCTGCGGTATGATGCGATTGGCTACCGTGTGGGCTTTCCAGAGTTGACCCTTCGGCGGCATGGGACCGCTCCCGCGGACGACCCAGCCCGATGAGCTTTCCGTTCGAGTGGGACGAGGACAAGGCTCAGTCCCACGCCGAGAAGCATGACGTCACCTTCACGGAGGCGTCCTCAGTCTTCGCCGACCCTCTGGCCGCCATCTTCACCGACGAGGCTCATTCGGACGAGGAGCTGCGCGAGATCATGGTCGGGCACTCGGCGGAGGGTCGCTTGCTCGTGATCTCCTTCACCGAGCGGGGCGAGGCGATCCGCGTCATCAGCGCCCGACAGGCCACCCAGCGTGAGAGGAGGGACTATGAGCAACACCCCCTCGGGTAAGCAGCCCGTCGATTCGGCGGATGACTTGCTCCCCGAATACCACTTCGACTACAGCAAGGCACGGCCGAATCGCTTCACGGCGTCCTGCCCAGCAGGTGGGCGCCTGGTCGTGCTCGAACCGGATATCGCCAAGGTGTTCACGACCGCGGAATCGGTCAACCTGGTGTTGCGCGCCTTGATGACGACGATGCCGCCGGGGGCCTCCCGGTAGGCCGGTTCGATCCGCAGCCTAACCTCGCGTTGCAGCGGACTCCGGCCCTCCGCGTCTCAGGTAGATTGAGGCTCACTGTCGGCGGGCCGGTCCTCTAAAAACTGGCGTTAGGCTTCACGAAACCCCGCTCGCCAAAAACCGTGGCACAGACGAAAGGCGACTCCCTTGAAGATGCCGTACGGTATATCACGCTTCAGGGTACGGCTGAGGTAACTGTAATCCGAGCAGCAGTGCTCTCCATCTTCGAAGTGGAATCGCGAGGCCGACTGCTTAAGCTGGGCATCGATCATGCCGGCATCGAGTTTCGAGCAGATGTGGTTGAACTCACCAGGTGAGGCAGGATAGGCCAGACAAACCGATTTTGGTCGAAAGATGCCGCGCGGCAGGCTGTTTGGCGTCGCGTCGTGATGCGCGATGACCATTCGAAGATTGGGCTTGGAATCCACCGGACGGTGGCAAGGGGGTGACCCAGAATGTCGAACAAAGGTTCCAGGCACCTTTTACGCTCCCAGGCACCTTTTACGCTCCGGACCGCGGGGTGCGGTCATGGAGTTTGGTCGGAAGTGCGGGACCTTTTCGGTACAAGCCCCAAGCGTGAGCGCTGGGATCTCCCCATCGTTACACCACGTCGCTGACGCTTCCGGCTCGTATCGAGTTGAACACGTCGCTGGCGCTTCCGGCTCGTATCGAGGAGGTGTTCCAACCCGCGGCCGATCGAATCGCACGACCGGAAATGATTCCCGCACCCGGACCGCGGTGGAAACTTGCCTTGCCCGGGTTGGCCGCCGTCGGTCAGCGGCGGCGGCGTTTTGACTCGGGGGGGTCGACGGGCGTGGCGTAGGCGTCAAGGATGCCG
>JBGSYY010000221.1:0-9605 GCA_041750675.1 Isosphaeraceae bacterium
CAAAAGTGGACACAGTGGTACTGTCATTGTGCTGGTGGTTGGCCTGTCGGGTTGGGGTATCCAGAGTCAGGCGGGCGACTGGCTCACGACGCATCTGCGCTTCACGGAGCGTCCCCGTGCCGACGACGAACGACTGGGCGATTGGTGCCGGACCCATTTGCCGGCCGATGCCCGATTGATCGGACCGCCCGGACCCAAGGGGCTTCGGCTATGGGCCAGACGGCCCTTGATGTTCAACCGCGCCGCAAGTCCCTATCACGCAGCCGGGCTGGCCGATTGGGCACGTCGCTATTGCGATCACGTCGGTCTGGCCGAATCGTCCACCTTGCTCGCGGAGGCGTACCTTGCCGATCGCCACGGCCTGGAGGCTCGATACGACGCACTCGACGCCGACTCGCTCGCCGCGCTGGCTCGGCGTCAGGGGGCGGACCACGTCGTTGCCAACGCGGTCTTGCACGAATCCCCGGAATCTCCCGCTCTCGATCGGCTGCACGTCGAGGGAACACTCGCCGTCTACCGAGTGACTACTCCGGCGATCGGCTATTGAACCGCATACAGTCCAGTTCCGCGGATGTCATCCCCGCGCAGGCGGGGATCCATGATTACCACCGCTCTCGAAACGGAATCCCCGCCTGCGCGGGGATGACCTCGGGCAAATCCGTATCGGAACCGAGCAACCTGAGGGTCAATAACGTCTCAACCCAGTCCGCTCGGGACGGATTTCGAGCGCCTGGGACTCGCTCAACTCGCCTGAATCAGAGCACCGGCACCAGATCGGCCGGAACCGGATAATCTTGTGTGAATTCGTGGATCTCCGCGCGAATCCGAGCGGCTCGGGCATGGTCGTTGGGGTCGGCCAGGGCGTCCAGAATCCAGCCGGCCACCCGCCGCATCGCGTCCTCCTTCATTCCCCGCGTGGTGAGCGCCGGGGTGCCGATGCGAATCCCGCTGGGATCGAGCGGCTTGCGCGGATCGAACGGGATCAGGTTCTTGTTCACCGTCAGCCCCGCGCGGCCCAGCGCCGCCTCGGCGATCTTGCCTGTAAGCCCCTTCGACGACACATCGACGAGCATCAGATGGTTGTCGGTGCCTCCCGAAAAGAGCTGGAAGCCGTCGCTCATCAGGGCATCCGCCAGTGTCTGCGCGTTGGCGACGACCTGCGCGGCATAGGCGCGGAAATCAGGCTGGCTGGCCTCGCGCAGGCACACGGCCTTGCCGGCGATCACGTGCTCCAAAGGCCCCCCTTGCAGGCCCGGAAACACTGCGGAATCGATCTTCTTGGCCCACTCTTGCTTGCACAGAATGATCCCCCCGCGCGGCCCGCGCAGGGTCTTGTGAGTCGTCGTGGTCACGAAATCGGCGTGGGGCACCGGACTCGGGTGCGCTCCGCCCGCCACCAGCCCGGCGATGTGGGCCATGTCGACGAACAGCAACGCGCCCACCTCGGCGGCGATCTCGGCGAATCGCGGGAAATCAAGGATGCGGGGATAGGCGCTCGCGCCGGCCAGAATCAGCTTGGGGCGATGCTCGCGGGCCAGACGTGCCACTTGATCCATGTCGATTCGCGCGGTCTCGCGATCAACGCCGTACGAAATCGTGGGATACCAGCGGCCCGAGTAATTCAGCTTCATCCCGTGGGTCAGATGCCCGCCGTGGGCCAGGTCCATCGCCAGCACGGTGTCGCCGATTTCGAGCGCGGCGTAATACACGGCCTGGTTCGCCGTCGCTCCGGAGTGCGGCTGCACATTGGCGTGCCCTGCGCCAAACAGTCGGCACGCGCGTTCGATCGCCAGCGTCTCGGTGGTGTCAACGTTGACGCATCCGCCGTAATACCGCTTTCCGGGCAGACCCTCGGCGTACTTGTTCGTGAGCACCGAGCCAACCGCATCCATCACCGCACGGCTGGTGTAATTTTCCGAGGCGATCAGCTCGAGCTCGTCGCGCTGACGGCTCTCCTCGGCACGAATCGAATGATAAACGTCAGGGTCGGAGAGCTTGAGAGCGTCCATCAAAACAGGTCCTTGCGTCACAAGAAACAGAAAAGGGGCGGCGTGAACAAAGAAAATCGAAAGTTACGCAATCGATCCGGAGGGGCCGGAGATCGGCGATTCCCAGGTCCAACGATAAAGACACCGTTGCGCGGGTGATTCGGGAATATGTCGACTAAAAACCTGTGCCAGGCAGCCCCGCCGTCCCGCTTCACTCACCAGCAATATCGGCGAATGATCGCTCTCTTCGACTGAGCCGAGCATCAGGCGGCCGTTGGGCTGCCCACAATTCCAACGCACCAGCCGGTGCGACGCTTCTTCCATTTCGGTCAGCGGCAGATCGACGAGATACGTCGGTGCCAGCGCCGCGGCCCGGCCTGTGGCGCGTGTCTGACGGTTGGCGACGTCAAACTCGAGATGGGTGCTGCCATTGCTGTGCTCGCTAAACCGGATGCACGACGAATAATGCTCGTGGCCCGCCTGACCGACCAGCATGGCCAGGCAGGAATCGCCATCGGATTGAAAATGAAGCTGCTGATACACCGGCTGATTGACCGCCGTTGCGGGTTCGGAGTCCGACTCTTCCTGATACGACATCACCAGCGGCCGCACCGGATCACCCGAGCGCCCCGGCATCACGACATGCGACCAGCGATCGTCGATCCAGGTGAAGACCAGCCGAAGGTCACGGCCGATAATCGCCTGACTCTCGTCGCTGCCATCCAGCCTCGTGACGATCCTGGGCATAAAGGTGGCCGCCGATTCTCGGGGGGAAGCGAAGGAGCTCGTACGCTTTCAACTCGCCTTATCGTCCAATCTGCACTCGGAACTCCTTTTCGACTACCGGGATCGATCCGTCGGCGATGGCCTTCTCGCCTGTCGTCGTGGCCCTCGGTTGGAAGTGGAATCCAATCCAACCGACCCACTCGGCGATTCCGAGCGGGCCGGGTCGTGTCCTTGTCAGCTATTAGCTCCATCGCCCTTGCTCAGCTTGTGGCGGAGCAAGGCGTCGATGAAGCCGTCGATGTCGCCGTCAAGAACCTTCGCGGGGTTGGTCGACTCGTATCGCGATCGCTTGTCCTTGATGAGCTGGTAGGGCTGGAGCACGTAGTCGCGAATCTGAAAGCCGAAGGAAATGTCGCCCTTCTCGTCGTACGCCTTGGCGTACTCAGCCTCGCGCTTCATTTCCTCCATGCGGATCAGCTTCGCCTTGAGCATTTGAAGGGCCAGGGCGTCGTTCTGAAATTGCGAACGCTCCGAACGACTCTCGGCGGCGACCCCCGTCGGAAGGTGGGTGTACCGCACCGCCGATTCCGTCTTGTTCTGGTGCTGTCCGCCCGGTCCACCCGCACGAAACACGTCACGCTTCAGCTCATCGTCTTTCAGCTCGATGTCGATCGTTTCGTCGATATCGGGAAGTACGTCAACCGACGCAAACGACGTTTGCCGCCGCGCATTGGCGTCGAACGGGCTGATCCGCACCAGCCGATGCACTCCGGCTTCCCCTTTCAGATAGCCATAGGTGTAGTCGCCGACCAGCTTGATCGTGGCTTCCTGAATCCCCGCGACACCCCCTTCTTCGCGATTAACGAACTCCACCTTGTACTTGTGCGATTCCGCCCACATCAGATACATGCGCAGGAGCATCTCGGCCCAGTCGCAGGCCTCGGTACCGCCAGCGCCGGCATGTACGGTCAGATACGCGTTGCAGTGGTCGTTATTCCCCGAAAGCATCGAGCGCAGCTCAAACGCTTCGAAGTCGGCCTGGGCGCGCGTCACCGCGGCACGAAGGTCCTCATCGAGCGAACTATCGCCCGCCTCCTCCCCCATCTCGATCAAGACGTCGAGGTCCTCAGCCTGCGAGATGATCGACTCAAACGGCTTCAAAACTCCGTTGAGCGATTTCAGCTCGGTAATCACCTTCCTGGCATTTTCCTGGTTGCCCCAAAAGTCCGGGCTTTCCATCTCCAGGGCCAGCACATCGCGTCGGGCTTGCTTTTCACCCAAGTCAAAGAGAGTCTCGAAGATGGACAATTCGATCGATCACCGCTTTCGCGTCGCGCTTCAGCTCAGGGTCCATGTCAGTCTCTTTCGACCATTCCAGGCGATTCGGGAAGTCTCCATCGGGGGACTACCGGTCCCACGACAACATTAAAGTATGGTAGCGGCTGAGGCCCTCGGCGGCTAGGGATTTCGCAACTCAAGGAACTGCTGGGAATGTCTCACAACGCATCGACGACCGTCGTCGGCCGGCTCGCCCCCTCCCCCACCGGCGGGCTTCACCTCGGCCACGCGCGCACCTTCCTGATCGCCTGGATGAACGCGCGCTTAGCGGGCGGCCGCGTCGTCCTGCGAATCGACGACCTCGACCCCCGACGCACCCGGCCCGATATGGCCACCCAGGCGATCGACGATCTCCGCTGGCTTGGTCTCGATTGGGATGAAGGCCCGGACGTCGGCGGACCCAATGGCCCTTACATGCAATCCCTGCGCTCCGCTCATTACGAATCCGCCCTCCGTCGCTTGATCGAAGCCGAGCTGGTTTACCCCTGCACTTGCACCCGCGCCGAGATCAGCCGAATCCAAACCGCCCCGCACGCCGGCGAGGAAGGTCCTCTCTACTCCGGCACATGCGCGGGCCGTTCCACCGCCGACGCCCTGGCTCTTTACGCCTCAGGCCGTCCTTTCGCATGGCGGTTCCGCGCCGCCCGCGCGACCGTGTTCGCGTGGACCGACCTCGCCCAGGGCCCTTTATCTCTCCCCGTCGGCGGCGATTTCGTCGTGGGACGCTCGACCGGCGAGACCGCCTATCAACTCGCCGTTGTCGTCGACGACGACGCGATGGCCATCACCCATGTCGTCCGTGGCGACGACCTGATCCCCAGCACACCCCGCCAGCTCGCGCTGTACGCCGTACTCGGCCTCACCCCACCCACTTACGCCCACGTTGCACTCGTGCTCGATGCGGAAGGAGACCGTCTCGCCAAGCGCGACCAGTCGCTAAAACTGGCCACACTGCGCGAGCGAGGGGCCGATCCCCGCCAACTCATCGGCCGGCTCGCACACTCCTGCGGCTGGACCGATGCGGCCGTTCCCACCTCGCCCATCGCCTTGCTGGCGAATCGCTCCGAGCCGATCAGACTCCCCACGACCCCGCTGCGCATCGACGATCGCTTCGGTGAGAATCTCAACCCCGAATTTTGAAGGACTGTCGCCGGCTCTAGTGTCTCGATAACCCTGTACACTAGAGAGATTAGGCCTTCATAGATTCTTCACGATTCGCACATCAGATCTTGATTTGACTCCCTGTTTCTTACTCGCACACAATCATGCAAACTCGCCGGTGGCCTGGGTTTGTTTGCGATCCTTCGGATCTGTCCAGGCAGGGGTGACTCGCCTTCGGTTCGTTTACGTTCCGAACGCAAGAATACCCATCCAGAGCGAAAACGGACGAGACACATTCACCGGCCCCTGTCGGTCGCAATCTGTCAACGTCGGGAGTCCATAGATGACCAGACCTCAGAGCCTGAAGAAGACTCGCGGATTTACACTGATCGAATTGCTTGTCGTCATTGCTATCATCGGCGTTTTGATCTCACTGCTGTTGCCTGCGGTGCAGTCGGCGCGTGAGGCCGCTCGTCGCGCCCAGTGCTCCAACAACCTGAAGCAAGTCGGCCTGGCGCTGGCGAACTACGAAAATTCAGTCGGCACCTTCCCGCCGACGACCATTCTTGTCCCCGCACCCACCGGAAAGCCGGGAACCTGGCTCTTCGAGTCCTCCTGGAGTGCCTTCGCACGCATCGCTCCTTACTACGAAGCCGGCCCGCTCTACAACGCGATCAATTTTGAGCTGACCTACAGCGCCCCGCAAAATATCACGGTCTCGATCACAAACCTCAGCCTGCTGAGCTGCCCAAGCGACCCAGCACCAAAGCTTGACAACGCCCAGCTCGGCGGCACGGGATACGCCACAACCAGCTACGGCGTCTGCTCGGGCGATTGGTATGTCTTCTCGGTCGACTGGGGCACCACGAACGCACTCGGCCCCATGAACAATTCCATGTTCGGCCCGACGTACGTGCGCACCGCCGCCATGATCACCGACGGCTTGAGCAACACCATCGCGGCCTCGGAAGGACTCGCCGGGCACGCCCAGATGCGGAGCTGCATCAAGTCACCAGGCGCGCCCTCCGACTCCAGCGTCGGGACCTGGAGCCCGTTCAATGTGCCTGCGCCAGGTCCAGCGTCCGCTGCGGCTCTGAGCGAGCTGATCTCCTCGTGCGGCACGGCCACCGGCAAGGTCAAGGCCGGCGGACCGATCGGTCACACGCGATGGGCCAACGGCGGCGTTTACTACTCGGGTTTCACCACCGCCATGCCTCCCAACCCGGCAGTGAAGGCGGTCAGCCGTGCCACCGGCTACTCGAATGCCGGCCGACTCGTCCCCATGGATTGGGACTCCACCGACGAAAATGATGGTGGACCCACCTACATGTCACTGGCGGCCACCAGCAACCACCCCGGCGGCGTCAACGTCCTGTTCGCCGACGGTAGCGTGCGGTTTGCGAAAAGCACGATCAATCCCACCAACTGGCGGGCATTGGGCACAATCGCCGGCGGCGAAATCGTCGGCGATGATTCCTTCTGACCCACCTTGGTCACGTTAATGTCGCGCCTGCCCTGCGCGTCCCGGCAAACGCCGAATCGGGCCGATCCAACTCAGGGTCGGCCCGATTCTCACTTGATCATCCGCTCTCTTAAAGCGTTTCAGACGCAAACTTTCTTGAAAAGGAACTTGTCATCGTGGCTGCCTCGGACCGCCCCAACCCCCAATACTTCCGCTCGATGGGCATCGGCCTCGCCTTGATCCTCGGACTCTCCGTCGCCGGCGGCTGTGGCTCAAGCGAGTCGACCAATCTCTCGCCCACTGTGCCCGTCACCGGCAAGGTGACCTGGAACGGCAAGCCCCTGGCGCAGGGCACAGTCACCTTCGAACCCGATGGCGGCCGCGAGGCGCATGCGGACATCCAGCCCGACGGCTCGTTCACCCTCACGACCTTTACCAAGGACGACGGCGCTCTTCAGGGCACCCACCGCGTCGCCGTAACCGGCTCTCTGCCGGGCGGTCGCGACCGCGTTCCCCTCAGGTTCCAGAATTACAATTCGTCCCAACTCGAAGTCGAGGTTGTGGACGGCAAGACCGACTACACCCTCGACCTGCGTTAAGTTTCGACTCGCGTCCCCAACCGCCCTCAGAATTGTGAGCTTCTTCATGTTCAGCATCGCATGCCCGCGCAAATTGCCAATCCTTCTGACTCTTAGCCTGTTCGCCGCATTCGCGACCGGCTCCTCCGGCGACGACCTCTCGGTCGGACAAATCGCGCTCCCCAGCCCCATCACTCGCGAGGGCGTGCCCGATACGATCGTCGAGGCTTCAGCGATTCAATTGTGTGGCGATGGCGAACTCATGCTTGTCGCCCACGACAAGGACGCCTCGCTCTATCTCGTCAACAGGCACACCGGCAACCTCGTCGGGGCTCCACTGACATCTCCTCGGTTCCCCAAGACCACCGCCCGAGGCCCCAAGTGGGAAGGCATGGCACATGACGTCGACGGCAACTACTACGTGATCGGCTCGCACAGCGGCGACACGGCCGAGGAACGTCAATCGCGCGCCTATCTTCTCCGCTTCCGCCTCACCAGCGACGTTCCCCCTCAGATCGACGACGCCTCCATTGTTCGATGGAATCTCGACACGTCGCTCGTTGAGAACCTCCGTTCCGAGGGCCTTAGCCCCGAGGCCGTCGACCTCCGTAAGATCGAGGCCCTCGCCGTTCGCGATCACGATGGCCGCCGCGAACTGATGATCGGCCTGCGGGCACCTGTTGACCGTGCCCGGGCGTTCGTCGCCGACATCACCGCGTGCCCCGACGGCGCGGAGCTTAAACTGGCTCCCTTCTTCTCCTTTGCGGCCGCCCCTCGCGAGGGTCTCCCCTCGGAGCTCACCTCGATGGAGTACGTCGACGCTCTGGGTGGAACCCTGATCCTCACGGCGTCCGAGGACGAAAACAACGTGTTCCACGGCAACTCGCTCTACTTCGTTCCCGATGGTGAGGCCCAGACCGCCCAGTTGCTGACCACTTTCGAGGTCGCCATGAAGGCCGAGGGCCTCAATGTCATCGGTGTCTCCGAGAGCGATGAGCGAACGACCCTCGATCTGCTTGTCAGTTTCGACAACGACGCACATAAGACCAAAATCCCCAGCCGTTTGCAGCACATCGAACTCATTCGCACCAAGTCCGGAACCGCCAACAACAAGGCCCGTTGAACGGCCACAATCGCGCGTGGTGAGAGCCTGAGCTTCGACGACCAGGCTCTCACCACGACACTTCCTCTCGACCGCCACGCTGACAAGCCATTGAGTCAATCGACCGACAATCCTCGCACAGTCACGTTGGCTGTCGACCCTCAGGCGTTCGGTACCGAGTCGGGCTTTCCCAGCGGAACCAGACTCTCTGAAGCGCAATAAAGCCCTCGCGATAAGGTCAATTTCGACTCTCTGGAATCAAGCCTGGCAGACCTACGGCCTCTTCTCCTTCGACAGCAGCACCTACGCCTTCGAGTCCGCCCACGGCGACGACCTGTTCCAGTATCGAGATTTCCGCGTCGCTCTGGGCCTGTAGTTCACGACACCCCGCCAGGTGCGCTGGTTCAGTGAGGTGGGCGCAGCCTTTGGCCGTCGTCTTGACCTCGAGCTCAGCCCCGATCGCAACCTCGACTCAGGCGTCTTCCTCCGGAGCGGCGTCCGCTTCTGAGGCCAGAGCTGTGCGAACAAGGCCCCGTGCGAGCCGACACGTCCCGCTCGCAGCCTTGAGGATTGGGACGATTCTCCGTCCTTTATCGGATGCACACGCGTTCGGTCGACCTCGGTAGTCGTTTGAAGAAACCGCCTGTATCAATTGCACTTGGCAAGGCCAAAAAATTGCGTCGAAAAAAACTCAAGTGACCCCGCATTCGGCTGCACGACATGTAGACTTGAGACGAAATCCGGGCAAGCGTCCGATTATTGAGCAGGCCTGTCGCCAAGGCGTGGCATTGCACTTGCTTTAGTCTTCCGAGTGTTCAGAAAGTCACTCGAAATCGGACCTCTCCCGATTCGTATCTCAGGAGTTATCAGATATGGAGCCGCTCCCGCGGTCCGCGTTCGCCGTCCGCCCATCGTGGCGGGTCGTGTTGGCATTTTCGAGCCTCGGTCTGCTCGTGGCCTTGCAGACCGGCTGCAACCACAGGCGATCCTCGCTCCGTCCCCGCTTCGCCGCGCCGGCGACCCTCTCCCAGGGTTGCGCCACCTGTGGCGACTCCGGTGGCATCTCCGGGCGTGCCTCGGAGCCCATGTTCTCCGAGCCAACCATCACCAACGAAGCGCCACTCCCGTTCGGCGATAGCGGGCTGGGCGAGCCGGCTCCCGGCGACCCCGAAGTAATTCCGTCAAGCCGTTCCCGCGCCCCGTCGAACGGAACCAGCGAGCCGTTCCTCGACCCCCGCACTCCCGGCAGCAGCGACGACGGCCTTCCGCCCGAAGCCACCGGCGAACCGGAAACCCGCTATCGCCCCCCC